>CAZRFI010000486.1:0-2618 GCA_964598905.1 uncultured Candidatus Sericytochromatia bacterium
GCAGCTCGGTATTGCCGCAGAAGTAGTGAATGGCCTCCAGCTCACCTTTGGGCGGTTGAATCGGCTCACAGAGCAGGGCGAGTGCCTCCAATGCCGTGTCGAGCCGTTCGCGGCCTTTGCTCAGGCGGTCTTGCAGCAGCACTTCGGGATCACTGCCGCCTGCAGTGTGATCCAGTTCGGACGTATAGACGGCAATGGCATTTTTGACCTTCTTAAAGAGATCTTTGTAGTCCACGATATACCCAAAGTCTTTGTCTTCACCGTCGAGGCGGTTGGTGCGGCAGATGGCCTGAAAGAGGCCATGGTCCTGCATCGACTTGTCGATATACAAATAGGTGCAAGAGGGGGCATCAAAGCCCGTGAGCAGTTTATCCACCACGACCAGCAGCTTCATTTGGGCCGGTTGCTTTTTAAACAGCTCTTTGACATTTTCCTCGTAGGTTTCGGTCTTCGTCATGTTGGGTTTGGGGACGATATCCTTGAGCAGAGCGGTGTAGGTATTGTAGATAAATTCTTTGTCGGTCTCGGTATTGGCCCCTGTGTCTTCGGTGGTAATATCTTTGGTTTGAGGATTGTAAGAGGTTACTGCCGCACATTTGCCTCTGAAAACAGTCTTCTGAAACAGCTCATAGTATTTGCAGGCTTCGTAGATGCTCGAAGCGACCAGAATCGCATTGCCACGGTCGTTTGAAAGCCGGGGTTTGACACTGAAGTCAAAGACAATATCGCTGACGAGCTGGTCCATGCGCGAGCGGGAGCTGAGCACATTTTGCATCGTGCCCCATTTCTCGCGCAGGGCGGCTTTTTGCCAATCATTGAGGCCACGGGTCTTGGCGTCAAACCAAACATCGATGCGTTCTTGAGAACCCAGGCGCTGATCAATGTCGCGGGCCTCGTAGATCAGATCGAGCACCACCTGATCGCCGACTGCTTCGCTGAATTTGTAGGTGTGGATATAGCCGCCAAAGACCTCGTTGCTGGTCTGTTTGTCTTTTTTGAGCAGGGGTGTGCCCGTAAAACCCAAAAAGATTGCGTTGGGCATCAGGGCTTTCATGGTGCGGTTGAGTTTGCCGCTTTGGGTACGGTGGCATTCGTCGACAAAGACAAAGATCTCTCCCACCGTGCTGCAAGGCTGGTCTTGCAGGTCTTTGAGAAATTTTTCAAAGTCGTCGACACCCTTTTGGCCAAATTTATGCACCAATGAGCAGATCAGGCGCGGGGTGGGCTGGCCGAGCAGCGACATGAGCTGACTGCCACTGCTGGTGCGGGTAATCGCTTCGCCCGCGTCGGTAAAAACATCGCGAATCTGAAGATCCAGCTCTTCGCGGTCAGTGACAATCACAACGCGGGCTTTGGGCTTGTTTTCGAGAATCCAGTTGGCCAGCAGCACCATCACAATGCTTTTGCCACTGCCCTGGGTGTGCCAGATAATCCCGCCTTTGTTCTCTGCCACGTGTTGCTGCGCGGCTTTGATACCAAAGTATTGATGCACCCGTGGCAGCTTTTTCACGCCTGCATCAAAGAGCACAAAATCGTGGACCAATTCGAGCAGGCGCTGTTTGTCGCAGAGTTTGAGCAGGTATTTGTCGAGCTTAAAGCGGGTATTGTCGGCTTCGTCTTCTTTCCACTTGAGAAAGTACTTCTCAGAGGTGCCAATGGTGCCGTATTGCAGCCCTTCGGAATCGTTGCCCGCAAAGACAAATTGAACCGTGCTAAAAAACCAGGCGTTAAATTCTGGGCTCTGATTCGAGAGCAATTGACGGATGCCGTCGCCAATGCTGACGCGGCTGTTCTTGAGTTCGATCACGGCCAGGGCAATCCCGTTGATATAGAGCACCAGATCGGGGCGGCGCTCGTGTTTGCCTTTGAGGGTGACTTCTTCGGCAATCGCAAAGTCGTTCGCCTGCGGATTTTCCCAATTGATCAGATGGACCGATTCGCTGTTTTGATCCACTTCGGTTTTGACCGAGAGCGGGTAGCGCAGCAGCTGGTACACTTCTTTGTTGTTGTCGTAGAGGCTGCGGTTGGGGTTGTTTGCGGCTTTGCCCAATTTGTCCAGGGCGATATTGACCTGGGCCTGGGTATAGCCGCATCTGAGCAAATAGGCTGTGAGCAAAGAGGCCTCAATATTGCTGTTGCCGGGCCGGTCCGACCAATTGCCCAGATATTCGTAGCCCAGCTCATCGCGAAACAGGGCGATCAGGCGGTTTTGGGTCTGGCGCTCGGAAGAAAATTGAGAATGGATAATTGAGAATTGAGAATGGGAGCCGTCGGGCATGACGGGTTTCTGATTATTCATGGGAGATTTCCTGTTGCAGTAGGGTCAAGAGTTGCTTGCCTTCAGCTCTAAGTCGGTATTTTTGCATGCGGCTTTTGGGTTTCTCTGGTAGGGTCATGGCAATGTATTCTGATTCCATCAGGCGCTTGATCTGTTTGTGCAGTTCCCCTGAAACCGTTTTGTGTCCCAAGGCCGAAGCCATGGCTGCTTTGCCCATTTCGACTTGATCCAACAAGAGAATTACTTTAGCAGCCAGCCGTGACTCTAGCCGTGACTCTAGCCGTGACTCTAGCCGTGACTCTAGCCGCCCTTGCATTTTTTCTTGGGTAGTTTCTTGGGT
>CAZRFI010000487.1:0-2597 GCA_964598905.1 uncultured Candidatus Sericytochromatia bacterium
CAGGTTGGGCGTTTTAAAAAACCTTTCTCGCGTCTGCGCATGATGTCGCCCTGGGACCTGCTGATCCCCGACCGGGGACTGCTGGATCGGGCCGTGATTGACGATACCAAATATGGCGGTTTTGGTGCCCGCGACTATGGCCTGATGGTTTCGGGCGAGCTGGAAGCACCCCAGGATTTTCCCATGATCGCCACAGACCCGCTCAAATTGAGTTGGTGGCTGGGGGGCTTCAACAATTTGCCCAACGAAACCAATTACCACCGCGATGCCGTGGCCCGCACCCAATTGCGGCTGTTTAAAGGGCTGGTACTGGCCATCGATGGCAGTCTAAAAGTGTACGAAGAGTCCTCAAGTTTAAAAACTGCGGCCTTGCTCGGGGCCGATTTAAAATGGGAGTGGGACCCCTTTCGGCTCCAATTGGAGGGGGCTTGGGGCGACAATGTCAACCAGGGGGGCAAACTCTGGGGCAGCCACGCCACCGCATCTTGGACCTTTGCCTTAAGTGAAGAGATAAACTTGATTCCGGCTCTGATGGTCGAGGTCTTTGACCCAAACACCGCCCTGGCCGACGACCTGGATCTGCGTGTGGCTGCCGCCCTCAATTTGGATCTGCGCGAAAATATCCGCCTGATTCTCTCCTTAGACAAGACCTGGCAAGATCTCACAGCCAGCCAAAGTGCCCTGCCAGATCCCCTCAAACTGACCCTGCAGACCCATCTGCGTTTTTAATGCCATGAAACCCTTTCAATGGCAGCTCAAAAAACGCCTCAAGTTGGCGGGGCTTTTGGTCTTGCCCCTGCTGATGCTGGGATTGAGCATGACCTGGCAGGCCTGGCAAGATTTGGTTCAATTTAAGGCCCTGCTCAAAGATCCCCAGCCGCTGAGCTTAAAATTATTGAGCCTGCGGTTGAGTGACCAATGGGCCCAGGAATGGCGTCGCTTTCGCCCCCACGCTGGCCAAGACCTGAAGCTGCCAATGCTCGATCTGACGCTGCCCAACAAAAAATTGCCCCTGCTGCTGCAAGCAGGCAAACACCCCTTTGTCCCCGTTGAGATTCAATTTCAGGGCTTAAATTTTAAAGGGGAGGCCCGGTTGCGGGGCTACAAACCCTGGCATGTGGCTGAAACCAAAAAATCCCTGCGGATCAAGCTGAAAAAAGGGGATTTTATCTTGGGCCATCGCCTGTTTAACCTGAATAACCCCGACCGCCCGGTTCTGTTTGAAGAGTCTTTGGTCTTAAAAATCGCCCACAACTTGGGCCTGATCACCAGTGCCAGTGACTTTGCCCGGCTGCGGCTCAACGGCCTGGACCTGGGTGTTTATGCCTATACCACACCGCTTGACGAGGCCATCTTGCGCAAACACCACCGTATTCCCGCCGATCTGTACAGCCTGGAAAAACGCCAAAAGGGCTTTCAAAATACTGCCCCCTGGAAATACATCACCTGGTACGACAGCGAGGCTAAAAACTTTGCGCCCCTGTCTCGGTTCTTGAAAACCCTGCAACAGGCCCCGGATCAGGACTTTCAGGACTTTGCTACACACCATCTCAAACTCAAGGACTTTGCCACTTTGGAGATCTTGCATCGGCTCTTTGCAGAGACAGATTCAAGCAGCGATGCGGAGCTGAATTACGCCCTCTATTTTGATCCCTATCGCGGTCTCTGGGAGCCTGTTTTACATGAATTTACAGGCCTGGGACTCGGGGTCGCTCCCCCATTAAATGATCCCTTGCTCACACGCCTGGGCCAAGTGCCCGCCTACCAGCAGGCCCGAGCAGAGGCACTCAAAGGCATCATGTCTGAAGCCAAGCCCGAAACACTGAGACAGCAGGGCAAAGATCTGATCTCTCGCCTGGCACCCGATTTGGCAGCGGATCCCTATTGGCGGGCGAGGGGTATTGAAGCGCAAGGCATTGAAGAGCAAAGCTTTGACGTGCAAAGTGCTGCCGAGAAACAAACCCGCCCCCTGCTTGAGCGTGAGTTAATGCGCCCGATGAGCCTCCAAAGCTTAGCCTCCGCCTTTGAATTGCGTCTGCAGAGCCTGGAAAAACGCTTAAATACCCTCTCGGCATTGCTTGCTGCAGAGACTTTAAAATCCGCCAGAACACAGCCCAAAAAACATCCCAGAAAACAACTCAAAGCCACTTTAAAACTGGGGCCTGGCCGTTTAGACATTCCGATTACCCGCCATTTTGAAGCCGATCAACCAGTCCAGATCGCCGCTGGCACCACCTTTGCTTTGGGGGCCGGAGCCAGCTTGATCTTCAAGGGTCAGGTCATGTTCTTGGGCAGCAAAACAGCCCCCATTCGGCTGTTACCCGCCGGTCACAAGCGCTGGGGTGGATTGGTATTACAAGGCAGTAACACTGCGGGATCTCGCCTGTCTGGGGTGATCGCCAGCGGGGGAAGTCAGCCTGTCTCCCCGCCCTTTATCTATCCCGGCATGATCAACCTCCACGACACCCGCCAAATCTACCTGGCAGACTGCCAATTCAGCGATAACCGCTACTCCGACGATTTGCTGCATACCGCTTATGTCCAAGACCTCAAAGCCGAGAGAATCACCTTCAGCCAGGCCTTTTCCGATGCCTGGG
>CAZRFI010000488.1:0-2595 GCA_964598905.1 uncultured Candidatus Sericytochromatia bacterium
CCGGCAAAGCGGGCAAGAAAATGGCCGATGATTGGACGGGCAGCCTCAAGGATGTCGAAAAGGCCCTTTCTGGTGTAGCCATGGTGGCCGGTACCGCCTTGGCAGCCCTTGCTGCTTCGGGCGGATATAGTCTGAATGCTTTTGGGGATCTTGAAGCTGAAGCCAATACCCTCATGGCCGTATCTGGGGCTACCAGCGCAGAGATTGAGCATCTGACCGAAAAGTCTATGCAGCTGGGTGAAGCCTATGGCTATACAGCGGTTCAGCTGGAAAATGCAGACACCGAGCTTGCACGTTTGGGCTTCACAAGTCAGGAAGTGTCTGATGCGATTGAGGCCGTGGCTATTTCGGCGAAGGCCTCCGGTGAGAGCGTTGGCAATGCCAGCACTTTGATAGCTGGCACCATTCGGGGCTTTGGGCTCGACGCCAAAGACGCCGGGCATGTGGCAGATGTTTTGGCCAAAGCCGCCAACGTCAGCGCAGTCAGCTTTGGCAGCTTGCAGCTTTCTATGAAATATGTGGCCCCCGTGGCCCGTGCAAGCAATCAAGGGCTTTCAGAAATGACAGCGATCCTCGGCCTGCTTGGCAACAATATGATTTTGGGCGAACAGGCAGGCACCTCGCTGCGCAGTATGCTCACCAGCTTGGTCAATCCCGGCACCGATGCCAAGCGAATTTTTGACGAGATCAATTTCACGGCCCAAGACTCCAACGGCAAACTGAAGCCGCTGGCCCAGGTCTTTGAAGAACTGCGCGAAAAGATGGCCAAATTTAACGACGTCGGCAAGGGCAAAATGCTCGCTGAAATCTTTGGCCAAGAAGCCCTGAGTGCTGCCCAGGTTCTGATGAAGGCCAGCAAAGAAGACTTGGACAAGCTCACCAGCTCGCTGAAAAACGTAGACGGAGCCAGCAAAGACACTGCCGACATTATGCAGCAGGGCCTAAATGCTGAATTGGCTAGGCTCAAATCAGGGGCGAACAATTTGGCTATTGCGATTGGCGGAGACCTCTCTCCCGCGGTCAAAGATTGTGTTGGATTTTTGAAGGGCCTGCTAGACATCGTTACTGAACTTCCTGAGCCCGTGCGCAAAACAGGGGTTCAAGTATTATTTCTGGCGGGCAGCGTTACTGCTTTGAGCTTGGCATTTGGCGGCGCTTTGGTGGGCGGGGGTAAACTCCTCAATTTAATCAAAGGTCTGGCTGTAGAAGGTACCGTTTTGGCGCGTATTTTGCCCCTGCTGGCTGGTCCTGTCGGGGTCATTGCTGGTGTTGCAACAGTTGGAACTATAGCTGCTGTAAATGTCTACGAAGATCAGGTGAATAAGAAAATTGAGCGAGACAACCAGGAAAACCCAACCCAAACGAACTCAGAAACAGGACTTTCTGTTGGGACAAAGAATCTTGGGGCGATCCGTTTTAATGAACTCACTCGTTTGTCCAATTCAGGAAAACTCGGAACTCTTTCCAGGGAGAAACTGCAGGAGGCTTTAGACGGGCTTAAAAAGGATCAAGAGGCATACAAGGAGCTTCTTGTGGCTGAAAAAGAGCTGGCTGACTTAAAAAATCAGCTAGCAGAACGCCAGGGCAGAGGCAACAAGCAGAGCTTGACGGAGTTTGATCAGGCCCCAGCCAATGACCCTCAAATTACAAAATTATCTCAACAAATCGCAGCCAAAGAGCAACTGATTGAACAGTCTAGGAAAGACAAAGAAGAACTGTTGCGCGCCCATCAGACGATGGAAAAAAACGATCAGTTGATGAGGCAGCTTTCTTCGGCCATACAGAAAAAAAACACCCCAGAAGGCACAGAGAACTATGACCCCGAAGCGGCCCGCCAAGCCGACCAAGCCGCTCAGAAGCGCGTAGACTCCCTACCCGATAAACACCAGCGCGAAACGGCGGCGTTAAAAACGGAGCTGGATAAGCAGGTTGCACTCATTGCAGCTAAAAACAGCCAGATCACCAGTGCCGATAGTGCTATGAGCGACAAATTGGTCACAAATGCTAAAAATGTGGCAAATGAAATGGGGAACTCATACGGCAAATGCCTTACTGGTGTTCAATATGCGTTTCAGCGAACCTATGGCGAATACATCAAAGCGGGAGAATCCGCCTACCTGGCAGCAGCGGCCTTGGCCAAAGACCCTCGATTTAAAGAGGTTCAGGTCTCTGACGAGCAAATGAGCCGATTGCCCAAGGGAACCATTGTTGTTCATGACCGAAGCCCTGACCCGTCCAAGAGAACCAAAGGCGGCTGGTATCATGGCCATATCTCGGTAGCGGATGGTCAAGGCAATGAAATCAGTGACCACACTGAAAAGCAAATGGTTCGCCATTATGCTGGAGGCGGGCGCAGGGTTTTTATGCCTGCAGGCGCCGGTGGCGAAGACATCCAAAAGATGCTTCTCCAACAGCAAGCCCTGATCAAACAGACCGAAGTTTACAAGCGCCAATTGGGTGAGATGAAGGCCCTGCGCGATCAGCAGACGCAGGGCAGCGACGCCTGGCTTAAAGCGGATAAGGCTGTCTTTGACCTTCAGCAGAAAATTGATCAGTCCGGTGTGGACAGCATTCAGGCCAGAGCGGATCTTGAGA
>CAZRFI010000489.1:0-2594 GCA_964598905.1 uncultured Candidatus Sericytochromatia bacterium
GCTGTCCCAAATAAAATCACGGCTTTGCTACTCATGGCTGCTCTCCTCTGGGTTCATTTCCACTGCTGGGAGGTGGGAGGGGTTTTTTCCCGACAATAAAGGTATCGTTCCAGCCAAACTCTTCAAAGCCCCCAGCCAGCACTTCAAATCCGGCGTCTTTGAGCACCTGTTCGAGCAGCGGCAAGGGGTAGGGCCGAACATGGGTAATGTCTAGCCAAAAGCCCTCCTGACGCACCGTTGCGTTGCGCCAATTGGGGGTGCGAATCACCAGCAAGCCCTCCGGGCGCAGGGCCGTCAGGGCATTTTCGATCATGGCAATCGCCCGGGCGCCGTCGATATGTTCGATGATATGGCTGGCATGAATGCCGCCCAGGCTGTTTTCGCAGCAGTCGGCCAGCAGGCGCTCGTCGCCAGGCAGAGCCTGGAGCCCGAGTTCGCGGCAGACATCGACCATATCGGAATCGGGATCGACGCCAAAGGCGGGCACCTGAGCATCACGCAGAATCTCAAGAAAAATGCCCGAGCCCGAACCAATGTCGACAACCTCGCCTGGAGCGGCCATAAAATAAGCGGCATAGCGTTCATGCCAAGCCCGCCGGGCTTTGAGTTCATCGCTTTGGTAATCGGAGTGAAAGAGGCTGTATTTTTGTTTGCGGCCCTCGCGGGAGGCCTCTTTGCGTTGCAGACGTTCGGCCTTGGCTTCGGCCCGCCGGGTGGGCAGGTCGATCCGGCGATAAAGGCCTTCCAAGTGACTGAGAAAAATCGGGGCCACATTTTCGGCGCTGTGGGCCTGTAATACGTCTGGGTCAAGCGCCTGAGCCTGGGCCTTTAAAGCCTGTTGGAGGCTGTTGTGATTGTTTGCCGGGCTCTCTTGCCAGGGCAGACAGCCCCATTGGGGTTCAACCCGTTTTGGCTGGGCCAGCACGGTTTTGCCCAAAGCGCGCCCAATCAGGGTCTGGAGTGGATGATACGGCAAGAGCAGCAACTCACAGCACTGGAGCAGGCCCCGCTGTGCCTCTGCATCAAGCGGGCCGATCAAGGTGTGAATATTCAGGCTCTCAGGGTCGGCAATTTTGTTTGCTTGACAGAGGCGTTCGATCTCCGCTAGCAATTGATCTTCAAAGGCCGGTAAAACCTGATCCAATTGCAAAACCAGCAAGGCGTCAGGGCAATCCGTTGCGAGGGGGATAAAGGCCGCCAAGAGTTCTGAGAGTTCGGATTGGATTGATTCTGGCTTGGCTTGTGGGGAGGCCTGCCAAAGCAAGATGCGCTGGCCTGATTCCCATTCCAGGTCGCTGGGAGGGGCATTAGGGCTTTGCCAGAGACTCATATCCAGACAAAGGGGCAAGGTCCCCGAATCAGTGGGGTATGTTTTGACCAGCTCTGCCAGGCCTGTTGTGGTCATACTCCAGCGCTGATCGGCCGAAGCCAAATGGCTGATCGGCTCGACACTGGGGCCCCACCAGAGATTGATACAGGCAGGATCGGGTTTAAATCCGGGGCCTGAATGCAAATAAAAATCGCTCTGCAGCAGGGGTTTGGAGAACAGTCCGTAGAGTTTGGGATTGTTCAAAACAACGGCCTGGGCTGTGTTGCTGCTTTCCAGTTTCAGCTCAAGTTGCTCAGACAGGGCTCTTGCCATGTTCTGGGCAAGCAGGCTGTCAAAAAAGCAGGTTGGGTCAAAGGCATAACGAAGGGTAAACATGCATAGTAATTTAACACAATTGGGTATACTGAAACAAAAACCGGGAGGCCACCATGACGCTGATTCTTGCGATTCCCACTGCCCAAGGAATTGTTTTGGCTTCAGACACGCAATACACCAGTGGCGAGGTGCGCACCACAGGGCCCAAGATTTACCCGCTTAATGGCCAATGTGCCTGGGCGGGAGCTGGTGAAATTGCCCTGATTCAGCGTGTACAGGAGGCGATTGAAGCCGCTTCGGCCCGTCATTCCTTGGCCGACCTGCGCGATAGCCTTGCGCGAATGGTGCAGCAATCGGTGAGGGCCCTGCTCGAACTCGATGTCTTAACCGAGTTTGTCCAAAGCGATCCCGCGCTTTTGCTTTCGCTGCATCCGGGGGATTTTATTTTTGCTGAATTTAATCAAGGCCAGCCCCGCATGTTACACATTACCAGCAGTGGTACGCCCGAATGGATTTCGAGTCTCTTTGCCAGTGGCAATGGGGCCAATTTTGCCTATGCCCTGATGCAAAAATACCAAAGCGCCCAACTCAGCTTGGAAAGTGCAAGTCTGCTGGCTTTTAAGGTGATCGACGAGACCATTCAGGTCGGGGCCTATGGCCTGGAT
Organism: uncultured Candidatus Sericytochromatia bacterium; assembly: GCA_964598905.1. Taxonomy (GTDB): domain Bacteria; phylum Cyanobacteriota; class Sericytochromatia; order UBA7694; family UBA7694. The sequence goes on from CAZRFI010000489.1 coordinate 2,311, forward strand.
TACCCCATTGATATCTGGCTGATCCGAGAAACGGGGCTGGCCCGCTTGGAAGAAAAAGAGTTGCTGTTATTGGCCGAGGCCACCGAGACCCTGCGCCAAAAAGAAATCCGGCTCTTGCGTCAAGTGCCCTTTCAGTTTGATTCCACAAAACCAGCCAAAACAAATAAAGACAGCAAAAAAGCCCAAACAATGGGCAAACTGAAAAAAACCGAAAAATCGGCCCCGGTTGTGGGCGCTTAGTTCTTGGAGACGGTTTCGTCGGCAATCACGGCTTTTTGCTGAGA
>CAZRFI010000490.1:0-2592 GCA_964598905.1 uncultured Candidatus Sericytochromatia bacterium
GTCAACGACAGCAGCTGCTGGAGCTGAAGGGCCTTTAAAAGGGCCACTCGCAAGCCCCGTGGTTGTTTTGCCAAACCCAGGGTATCTGCCAGGACCTGCCAGTCTTGGGCTGTGACAGGCAACGCCGCCACTGGCAAGTCAACCCAGAGGGGATGTTCAGAAACCTGCGCGGGCGCGGAACGCCAGACAGGCAGGTCCATGGCCAGGGCCATGATTGCCTGTTGCAATCCCAATTCAGGGTCACCCGTCAAACAGAGACAGCCCTGAACAGTTTGCAAAAAACCGGGCCAATGGCGCAGGGGCTGGACATGCAATTCCAGCGCAGGCAAGGGCTGGGGGGTGGCTTCCAGCAGGGCACAGATCCCTTGCAAGAGGGCTGTGGGTTGGGGCAAACACAAAATTTTCCAGCGCCAGGCCTGGACAAAAGGGGGGGCTGCTCGGGCCAAGGCCAAAAGCGCGGCCAATTCAGACTCCCAGTTCAAGGGGTCCAACAGGCAGACCAAGGTGGCCGCTTTGCCTGGCTCTTGGGCGAAGTCCAGGGCTGGCAATCGCGCGGGATTAAAAAAATGGGGAATTGTGCGTGGGTGCATTCGCCGCTTAAATCTCTCGGCCAAAAAGAGCCATGAATGAGATTTTCCAGCGATCCAAAAGATTGAGCAGGGTATCTTCGCAGGCTTTTTGATCTCGGCTTTTCAACGCTTTTTCAAAGGCTTTGAACTCCAAACGGGTAGGCATAAAGATCAGCAAAGGCAATAGCGTTTTGACAAAGAGAAAGGGAGCATCATAGCCTTGCCGTTTGAGATCGTCAGCCAGCAGGGCGGAGAGCACTTCCCGATCGAGAAAACTAAAATGGTCTTCCCAGTCTTGAGAGAGGGGATGACTTTGCGAAAATCCTTGCAATTTTTGATGGGCACGGCTGTCGCCCCAATAAGCCAAACCATTGAATGTGCTCTCCAATAGACAGGTATGCCAGGTAATTCCCAACCACTCAGCCAATTGGCGCATTTGGTTTTCGGGATTTTGGTGTAAGTTTTCCAAAGAGACTTCGCGAAGGGGTGGATCGTAGCGGGTTTGAAGCGCTTTCCACCCCATCAGTTGATGTTGGTAATAACCCAGATAAGAGCCGTCAAAGACCATATCTTCGTAAGTATAATCAGGGCGTGGGGGTTGATACTGACCTGCCCGTGTATCTTCAAGGAACATGCGTAGATGTGAGTATAAACCGCGTATGGGCTCACGAACCATTCCCAAGACACGGGCCTGGGGAAAATCTTGAAAAAGCCCCTGTGTGGCTGAATTCAGATAGGGCCGATGCAATTGGTAAGCAATCAAATGTTTCTCAGAAATATCCAACCCCTGTGCCAATTCATAGGCATAATGCAGCAATAAAATAAAGGTTTTACTGGTTATTTCCAAATCCCCTGGAAAAAAAGTCTGCGCCAACAAAGTAAACGCCTCTTTAAAGGCCGTACTGTCGACACTTAAAACGGTGTTTTGCTCAGACCCGAGCCGATCAAGGTGACAATTGCTCTGGTCAGGAGAGGCATAAAAGAGCGAGGGAAAAGCCTCAATAAAGACATTTAAAAGGTCATTCAGTTCAAAAGACCGCTTGGTTTGCATGAGATGTTTTAAGATTTGCGGCCAGATTTCATAAAAGCGCATTAATACGGTGCTGGGCGTAGATAAAATTTCGGGGTGGCGATCGAAAAGGCTCTGCAAAAAGACAGAACCACTGCGTCCCCAAAATAAAAAGATCAGCATCTCGGTTGCTTGTAAATCTTGCAAAGAGAGGATCCGCGTTAAGTCAAGGGATTTTAACAGAGCACTTCGGAGAGCCAATTGGGGAGTCAAAAAGCATTCTTCAAGAACACGGGTCCTTTCTGCCCTGGCGCTGGGCCAATAGCGCAGCGGCAGGGAGCTTAAAAAAGGATCAAAAGTCTCTTGCTCTGGTAGCAAAAAAGGTTTCTCCATGGCCAAAGCCATGGCGGCCTGAGTCTGACAGCTATTTAAATCGCGACTAAAACTGATGCAGCCCGCTGCCCCAGCAATCAGACTTGCCCACTGCTGGACAGGCAAACTTTCTAACACCAAAAGAGGGCCAAAAGACTTAGCTTGGTTCAATTGTGATTGAACGCTTTGAATCAAACTTGGCGAGAGCCTTGGCAGGAGAATTTTCCAGACAGTGGGTAGATGGGGAGGCCATTCGGCAGATGCCAGCTCTTGCAGTTCACTCAATTCACGATTGAGATCTTCCGAATTGAGCAAACAGAGCAAATAGGGGGGCTCGGCAGGAGATACCGTCCCTTTCTGTTTGACCGGATCAAAGAAGTGGGGGATCGTGCGCAAATGCAGGTTTAGCATGTGTAAAAAGCCTGAATCTGCTCAACCGTATAGTCGAGCTCTGCTTGGCTCAGGTGTTGATGCGCCGGCAGGGTGATGATCTGTTTGCAATCAGCTTCACAGACAGGGAAATCCCCTTCTTTGTAGCCCAAGGAAGCCGCAGCAGGTTGCAAATGCAGCGGAATCGGGTAGTGAATCTTGGCTTCTATGCCACGCTGGTTGAGAAAAGCCAGCAATTCATCGCGGCGCTCG
>CAZRFI010000491.1:0-2574 GCA_964598905.1 uncultured Candidatus Sericytochromatia bacterium
AGCTTTTTTCGAGGGTCGGTTGCAGGGTATAGATATAAAACGAGGCACGCCAGCCGCGCAGCTCAATTTCGGGCATGAGAATATCGTAAGGCTGTTTGAGGCCTTCATCGATCGTCAGGCTGATCGCCGCCTTGGCCCCCCAGGGCCAGAGATCAACCTGGGCCTGGGCTGCAGCCGGGCTGGGTGCAGTGCTTCCAGGCAGACAAGTGGCCACAGGTGCCTGGCTGGCCTGGGGCTGAGCCGCTGTGCTGGCCGAGGCCCGCACCAGAGGAATCACCGTTGCGGAGGGTTTGGCAGAGGGCTTAAGCAAGGTGTCTTCAATTTTAAAGCCCCCCGGTTTTTCGGCACAACTTTGGTTCAAGACAAGCGCTCCCAAAAACAGGAGGGCGGATTGGCGCAAATTGACCTTGTTCACGATCTGGATCCCCTAATAGATGCATAATTCATGCATCTAATTCTCAGATGCATGAATTATGCATCTGAGTATACCAAATCTGCGCTTCAGTTTAAAAACGCTGGGTTCCAGAAAGCCAGGCTCAGGTAAAGTTCGCTGAGATCGTGTCGGGCCCGCAGGCTTTCGGTCTGCAAGAGCAGCCATTGCTGTTGGGCCTGCAAAACCTGTAAAACTGTGATTTTCCCCATTTCCAGCAGCCTGTTTAGATGTTCCAAATGCGCCTCGGCCAGGGGCAGCAATTGTTGCCGATACCGCTTTTCACGCTGTTGGGCCTGTTGAATTTTGGCCAAGAGCTGGTTTAATTCGCGTTTGAGTTGGCTTTCCAAGGCCTGTTTTTCAAGCGCTGCCTGCTCCAGCCGAATCTGAGCCAGTTCAACGGCCAGTCCCGGCGAAGAGAAAATGGGCAGCGGTACCCCCAAAGACAGATTCAGCCCCAACTCTTGGCTCTGGGGATGCCAGCGCAGGCCACTGCCCAGGCTGAGATCGGGCCAAAAACGGGCCAAAGCCAATTCTTTTTCTTGCTGGGCCAACAAGATGCGCAGCTGCAATTCCTGGTAATGGGGGTGGACAGCAATCAAGGCTGCGGCATTTTCGACCTGGGGGGCCCTTGCAAAGAGGGGAGTTAAAACCCGCTCTGATACAGGCTGTGCCTGCCAATAACTGGAGAGGGTTTGCCTGCTGAGCTGAAGCAAGAGCTGTTTCTGCTCTGTTTCAATTTCGAGACGGGCCACTTCTGTGGCCGGAAAGGTGCGTTCAAGTTGGGTCAATTTGCCTACCTCAATCAGGCGCTCGGTCTGTTTTAAGAGGGTTTGCGCCCGCGCCAACAGCGCCTGCGCCAGAGCCAAACTCTCCTGGCCGTTTAAAACCGCCAGGAAGTGGCGACTCAGCTCCTGATCCAAGTGACGTCTGCGCAAATCACATTGGGCCTGTTGGGTTTGCCACTGCTGTTTGAAAACAGCCTGCTGTTGATTCAAGCGACCGCCCAGCGGCAGCTTTTGACTGGCAGAGAGTGTGAATTGCATATAGTTTTGGCCCGAACTGGCGGCATTGCCGAGAAAGTCTTCACCCAAAGCCTCGATCTGGGGATTCTCCAGCAGACCCGCCGTCTGGGCTTGGTTCTCCAGGGCGTTGAGTTCCTGTTGACAGGCCTTCAGGCTGGGATGGCTCTGGTGCATGTCTGCCAAGGCCTGAGACAGGCTCAGAGCTGGGGTTTCTGGTGGAACAGTCTGAGCGGCCAGAGCTGTCAGATTGCCGCCCCCAAACAGGCTGCCCAGCCAAAGGCCTGCCAGCAGCCCCAAGCGGCGAGGCCGACGGCTCAAGAACACTTGATTCGGATTGAAGTGTGTCATTGTTATTTGCCTCATTTTACTTGGTCTGATTTTGCTTGGTCTGATTTTGTTTGGTTTCATTTTACTTGGCTTCATTTGCTTGACCACCTTTTATTTCATTACCTTGGGCATTTCTGCGGTTAAAGAGCAGATAGAGCACAGGCAAAACCACCAGTGTCAGTAATGTGGAGGAGAGAATGCCCCCAATCACCACTGTGGCCAGCGGCTTTTGCACCTCCGCACCGGTCCCATGGGCCAGGGCCATCGGCACAAAACCGAGCGAGGCCACCAAAGCCGTCATCAGGACCGGGCGCAAGCGAATCAGCGCCCCTTCGGTGATCGCCGTTTTTAGGTCTTTGCCTTCTGCCATCAGGTGTTTGATAAACGAAACCAGCACCAGACCGTTGAGCACCGCTACACCCGAGAGGGCAATAAACCCAACCCCGGCAGAGATCGAGAGCGGAATCCCGCGCAGCCAGAGGGCCAAAACCCCACCCGTCAAAGCCAAGGGTACACCACTGAAGACCAAGAAGGCGTCTTTGAGATTGCCAAAATTCATAAACAGCAGGCCGAGAATCAAGAGCAGGGCCAACGGCACCACAAGCTGTAGACGCTGAGCGGCAGAGATCATTTGCTGAAACTGACCGCCCCAGGCCAGCCAATAGCCACTGGGCAATTTGACCTCGGCCTGAATGCGCTGCTCAGCCTCCGCCACAAAGGAGCCAATATCCCGCCCCCGCACATTGGCGGTGATCACGATCCGGCGTTTGCCCTGTTCGCGGCTGACCTGAT
>CAZRFI010000492.1:0-2561 GCA_964598905.1 uncultured Candidatus Sericytochromatia bacterium
TCTTGGCGGCCACAGGGATCCTATGTTTAAGCTCCCCAAGCACCCAAGCGGCGTTAATGCCCCCCCCGCAAGCCGAACAGTATATTCATGCCCCCGCTGATGCCAATCAGCAATTGGCCCGCCTGTTTCAGTATCACCAGGAATACAGCATGTTCCATTACCCTGAATGGGCGACCTATGAAGGAGATCACCGCTATGATGACCGCTTGACGGATAACTCCGAAAAAGCCGTTCAAAGCCGCATCCAAGATCTCCACAGGCTGATGTCGCTTTTGCAAAAAATTCCCATCCAGGGCCTCAGCGCAGAAAACAAACTCAACCATTCACTCTTCAAAGCCATGCTCTCAGAGGCCTTGGCAGAAGTTCCGTTTCAGTTTCACCTGACCCCGATCACCCAGCAACATGGATTGCATATCGACTTCCCGCAGATCATCGAAAGTCAGCCCTTGCAAACCCTTGCCGATTACCAGAAATACGTTGCCCGCTTGCGGGGATTTGAGCAGCAGGTCAACAACGAAATCGCCCATATGCGCCAAGGGATGGCAAAAAAATGGCTGATGCCGCGCTTCATTGTCGAACAGGTGCTCGAACAGATCTCCCGCATCACCGCCCTCAAGCCAGAGCAAAGTCCCTTTTACTCTCCCCTCTTGCGGGCCGATTCAGGGCTGTCTCCGGCCGAAAAAGCACAACTGTCTGGCACGCTCAAAGACCTGATTCAACAATCACTGATGCCTGCTTACGAAAAGCTTTTTACTTTTATTCAGCAGGAATATCTGCCCCAAGCCCCTGAAATGCCGGGGATCTGGACCTGGTCGGATGGTGAGAAACGTTATTCCCACTTGCTCAAAACGCATACAGGCACCGCCATGACAGCTGATCAGATCCATGCCTTGGGTTTGCAAGAAGTGACACGCATTCGTGCTGAGATGGAGAAAGTCAAAAACCAATTGGGTTTTCAAGGAACTGTGGATGAATTCAACCACACTTTAAAAACCGATCCCCGTTTTTACTACACCCAGAAAGCAGACCTCATGGCCGGTTACCAGCAGATCTTGGATCAGATGAATGCCAAATTGCCCCAATTGTTTGGTACCCTTCCCCTGGCCCGCTGCGAATTAAAAGAAATGGAAGAATACCGGGCCAAATCTGCCCCACAGGCCTATTATTACTCAGCCCCGGAAGATCGCTCCCGACCTGCCTGGTTTTATGTCAACACCTACGATTTGCCTTCTCGCCCCAAATACACCATGACAGCCCTGACCCTGCATGAAGCGGTGCCTGGGCACCACTTTCAGATTGCGATTGCCCAAGAGCGCAAACATTTGCCTTTTTTCCGCAAACACACAGGTTTGACGGCTTTTACAGAGGGCTGGGCCCTCTATGCCGAGAGTTTGGGGGCAGAAACCGGGATGTACACAGATCCCTACCAGTATTACGGGGCGTTGACCTTTGAAATCTGGCGGGCCTGTCGTCTGGTGGTCGATACGGGCATCCATCATAAGCGCTGGAGCCGCCAACAGGCCGTGGATTTTATGCGCAAATACACCCCCAATTCCGAGTTGGATATTCAATCAGAAATCGACCGCTACACGGCCTGGCCGGGTCAGGCCCTGGCTTATAAAATTGGGGAGCTGCGCTTTAAAGAACTGCGAAAGAAAGCCCAAACGGCCTTGGGAAAACATTTTGAGATCCGGGAATTTCACGATCTGATGCTCAAAAATGGGGTCCTGCCCTTTGAACAGCTCGAAACAGAACTGGATTTCTGGCTAGGACAAAAGCGCTGAAGCAAATATGAAAGTCCGGCTTTAATGGTCGGACTTCTTTTTCTGATTCAACTCAAAGGCTTTGGTCAGCTTGAGGGTAAACTGTCCCGCCACGGCATCATGGCTTCCGGTGCCGCCGCCCACAACCGAATAATTGCTATAGTCCAGATAAGAAACGGCATAAGCAGCTTCAATCCCGACCCGGCCTAATTTGGGCCCCAATTCGTATCTCAGACCATTTTCAACCGTGGCCCCCCAACCTGCGACAGCAAAGGAAGAGGTTGTATGATCAAATTGATCTCCATTCAAAACTGTCGTGCGGGTCGTGGTCATAATCACGCTGGGACCGGCTTTGACGACGTAAGATAAACGGTGATTTTTGGGGGCAGGCAGATCAAATTGACGCGTGGCGAGCAATGAAACCTGTTCATTGGCATAGGTTTGCTCGTGCTGCTGCATGAAGGTGTTTAAAGGCGCATCATGGTCGACATGAACGCCATTGATCATGCCATTAAAATGCACGGTCTGATTGTAATCGCCGACGATCACCTTGTTGTGCTTGGCATCGAGTTCGAGACCGAATTTATTGGCAAATTCAATATTCACACCCACGACATTTTGAGGTTCATCCGGCGCAAAACGCCCACCCGATGCGGGGTTGATATATTCCCAATTGTAGCGCGGGATCTGTTTGATACCCGTAATCTCGACATCTGTATTGAATTTTTCATTTTTGATCTGCATCGGGCCGGTGTGCATGATGCTGTGATGCGCAATATATCCGGCATTGACATGCAC
>CAZRFI010000493.1:0-2561 GCA_964598905.1 uncultured Candidatus Sericytochromatia bacterium
CAAGCATAAAGCCCAAAAACAGACTGCCACAGTCGCCCATAAAGATCTTGGCGGGATTGAAATTATAGCGCAAGAAGCCCATCGTGCCGCCCACAAGCGCAATGGCAATCAAGGCGCTCAGGCCCTGGTTGCGCTCAAGGGCCAACATAAACAGGGTAATCCCTGCGATGGTTGAGACCCCACCCGCGAGGCCGTCAAGGCCATCAATTAAGTTGATCGTATTGGTAATCGCCACCAACCAAAAGACCGTCAGCGCAAAACTCAACCAGTCAGGAAAGAGAATCAAGCCGCCCATCGGATTGGAGATAAATGAAAGCTTGACCCCAAACCAAAAGGCCACACTGGCCGCAGCGATTTGGCCCAAGAGCTTGATCTTGGCAGGCATATCAAAGAGGTCGTCGATCAGCCCAACGATAAAGATCAAAATGCCGCCGAGCACAATCCCTTTCCACTCCGAAGGTAAGAGCGAAAAATAGCCGGGGCGCAGGTATTCGATCCCCAACAAGGAGATAAAAAAGCCCAGACAAATGGCAATACCACCCATGCGGGGAATGGGATTGGTATGGATTTTGCGGGTGCCGGGTTTGTCGACCTTGCCCACTTTATAAGCAAAGCTGCGCACCACAGGCACCAAGAGGTCGGCACTGAGCCAAGCCATTAAAAAAGTTACTACGTAGGGCCAGTTTTCACGCATGAAGAATTGTCTGCATCGGTCTTTATCAGTTTATTCTGCCATTGTAACACGGGGGGATCGCCGGCATCCGTGAATGGGTCACAAGAAAGAAAGCGGGAGCGAGAATATGGTAAAATGTCAAAGATATTTTGCTTTTGAAAGGCCCCCCTCGTAAATGAACAACCACAAAGATCAGCTGACACAACTTGCAGGCCAAATTCTGGAACAGTCCCATGTCAAACCAGAATACGGCGTCATCCTGGGCTCAGGCCTGGGTGCCTTGGCCGAGTCCGCTGAAAATGCCGTCGTGATTCCCTACGGCGAAATTCCCAATTTCCCCACATCCACCGCCCCCGGCCATGCTGGTAATCTTGTGGTGGGAACCCTCGGCGGCAAAAATGTCGTCATGATGCAGGGACGTTTTCACACCTACGAAGGTTACAGCCAACAACAGGTCACTTTGCCGATTGCAGTCATGAAAGAGATGGGTGTGCACACGCTGATTGCCACCTGCGCCACCGGCGGCCTGAATTATAATTTTGTTCCTGGCGACATCATGTTGATCCGCGATCATATCAATTTTACCGGCAGCAATCCCCTGATTGGCACCAATGATGAAGAAATTGGTCCCCGTTTCCCGGTCATGTTTGACGCCTATACCCCGGCCCTGCGCCAGGTGGCACATCAAGTGGCCCTGCAGTCTGGTTTGCGCCTGCATGAAGGCGTCTACTGTGGCATTACCGGCCCGGTCTTTTTTACCCCCGCTGAACTGCGCATGTTGATGCAATGGGGTTGCGACTCCGTGGGCATGTCGATTGTGCCCGAAGTGATCATGGCTGTACACCGCGGTATGAAAGTACTCGGCTTGGCGCTGATCAGCGATATGGCCATTCCCGACACCGGCCACCATGCCACCGGCGCAGACGTGTTGCGTGTCGTGAATGAGAGCAGCGAAAAATTCGCCACGCTGCTCGTATCCACTCTGAAAGCCCTTTAACCCGGTATGATTACAGCCGATCTGGTTGCACCCGCACACGAGCAGGCCTCCTGGGTCGTGGTCAGCAAGCGCCTGCTGCGCAACAAAGCCTTTATCTTTGGGGGCAGCATCGTTTTGGTCTTTTTATTGCTGGCCTTTTTCCCCCAGCTATTTACCCAGTACAACCCGATTGAAAAAAACCTCGACGCCCGCCTTTTGCCGCCCTCTGCCGCCCATTGGTTTGGCACCGATGATTTGGGCCGGGACATCTGCGCCCGTATTATCTACGGCGCCCAGGTCTCGCTCAGGGTGGGCCTGCTCTCGGTGGGAATCGCCCTGATTGTGGGCTCCTTGATTGGCGTCATTGCCGGTTATTTTGGCGGCATGGTCGGCGAAGTCTTGATGCGGGGCATCGACATTATTCTGGCTTTCCCCAGCATTCTTTTGGCGATTTTGATCGTGGCCATTCTCGGGCCGGGTTTGAACAACGCCATGATTGCCATTGGGATCGTGAATGTGCCGCTCTATGCGCGCCTCTTGCGTTCCACCACCTTGCAGGTGCGCAACCAGGAGTTTATCGAGGCCTCCCATGCCATGGGGGCCAGCCACACGCGTATCATTGCCTTCCATATTTTGCCCAATTGCCTCTCACCCCTGATTGTTCAGGCCACCCTGGGGATTGGCGCTGCCATTCTCGAAACCGCAGGCCTGAGTTTCTTGGGACTGGGCGCCCAGCCCCCGACCCCCGAATGGGGCACCATGCTGAGCAATGCCAAAGATTTCATTCGCACTGCTCCCTGGACCCTGACCTTTCCCGGTCTGGCAATTATGGGTGTGGTCGTGGCCTTTAACCTGATGGGTGACGGCCTGCGCGACTTGTTTGACCCCCGCACCGCCAAGAAGATGTAGCTC
>CAZRFI010000494.1:0-2561 GCA_964598905.1 uncultured Candidatus Sericytochromatia bacterium
ATCAGGTCAGCCGCGAACAGGGCAAACGCCGGATCGTGATCACCGCCAATGTGCGCGGGCGGGATATTGGCTCCTTTGTGGCGGAGGCTGAGCAGCGCATTCGGGCCGAGGTCCAATTGCCCAGTGGCTATTGGCTGGCCTGGGGCGGGCAGTTTCAGCAGATGATCTCTGCCGCTCAGCGTTTGCAGTTGGTGGTGCCTTTGGCCCTGCTGTTGATTCTCGGCCTGCTGTTTATGAATTTTGGCAATCTTAAAGACGCCTTCTTGGTCTTCAGCGGTGTGCCGCTGGCCCTGACCGGTGGGGTCTTGGCTCTCTGGCTGCGCGGGATTCCGCTCTCGATCTCTGCCGGAGTTGGGTTTATTGCCCTTTCAGGTGTGGCGGTCCTCAACGGTCTGGTGTTGGTCTCGTTTATCAAACACCTGATGGCAGAAGGCAAAGACCTAAAAACGGCGATCACCGAAGGGGCGCTGATTCGCTTGCGCCCGGTCCTGATGACGGCTTTGGTGGCCTCACTTGGTTTTGTGCCGATGGCCCTGGCCCATGGCACCGGTGCGGAGGTGCAAAAACCACTGGCCACCGTGGTGATCGGGGGGATTCTCTCTTCCACTTTGCTGACATTGGTGGTCTTGCCTGTGCTCTATTTGCTCTTTAACCGCAGGAATGCCCAAGCTGGTGAAATACAAACTGGTGAAATAATAGGCAGTGAGATAAAAGGCGGTGAAGTAAAATGAGATCAAGCAAAATGAAACCGAGTAAAATGAGACAAAGCAAAGTGATTCACTGCACCCCCCAAAAAGGAGGCTTGAGCAGCAGACCCCGTCGCAGGACTCTGCTGGCAGGTCTCTTGCTCAAAAGCTGTGTCTTGGGCAGTTTGTTTGGGGGTCTCAATCTGACTGCTCTGGCCGCTCAAGCTCTTGCCCCAGAAAATACCACGCTCAGTCTGTCCCAGGCCTTGGCAGACATGCATCAGAACCATCCCAGCCTGAAGGCCTGCCAACAGGAGCTGAAAGCCCTGGAAAACCAAGCCCAAAGTGCTGGTCTGCTGGAAAATCCCCAGATCGAAGCCCTGGGTGAGGACTTTCTCGGCAATGCGGCCAGTTCGGGCCAAAACTATATGCAGTTCACGCTCTCTGCCAGTCAAAAGCTGCCACTGGGAGGCCGCTTGAATCAACAGCAGGCCGTTTTTAAACAACAGTGGCAAACCCAAAAATCCCAATGTGATCTGCGCAAACGTCACTTGGATCAGGAGCTGAGCCGCCACTTTTTGGCGGTTTTAAACGGCCAGGAGAGTTTGGCGCTGGCGCAAGCACTGCTGGCACGGGCGCAAACCCTCTTAAAACAGACCGAGCGCCTGATTGAGGCGGGCAAATTGACCCAACTTGAACGCACCTTTCCGGCCACAGAAGTGGCCCGTCTCGAAATTGAAAGTGAGCAGAAACAGCTCTTGCTTCAACTCAGCAGGCAAACCCTCTCCAGTTATTGGCAGGCACAGCCTGTGTCAGAGCGGGTTTTAACTCCCCTCTTTGTGAAAGCCCCTCAGGTCGAAAATACCTTGGCCTTGATCGCTGCCCATCCCCAATCCCAGGAATTGCAGATGCGGATCTTGTTGGCCCAGCAGGAAAAAGAATTGGCTTTGGCCCGTTTTTGGCCCGATCTCAGTCTGGGCAGCGGTCTGCGTTGGCATCCCCAGAGCCAAGAGCTGGGGCTGAATTTGTCTCTGGGGGTGCCGCTGCAGATTTTCTCTTCACCGGGACTGGCCGTTGAACTGGCTCAAATTCGGCTGGAGCAGGCAACACTTGAAAAACAGGCCTTAGAAAGCCAACTTAAACGCGAATTAAACCAGCTTTTGGCCAAAATTGAGCAGGCCCAGCAGCGTGAGAAACGCTACAGGCAAGAATTGCTGCCTCTGGCCGAAGCGCATTTGGAAAATTTAAACAGGCTGCTGGAAATGGGAAAAATCACGGCTTTGCAGGTTTTGCAGGCCCAACAGCAATGGCTGCACTTGCAGACCGAAACCCTGCGGGCCCGACAAGATCTCAGCGAACTTTACCTGAGCCTGGCTTTCTGGAACCCCGCGTTTTTAAATTGAATTTCAGATTTGGTATACTCAGATGCATGAATATGCATCTATTAGGGGATCCAGATCGTGAAACATTTCAATTTGCGCCCATCCGCCCTCTTGCTTTTGGGGGCGTTTGTTTTAAACCTGAGTTGTGCCGAAAAACCGGGGGGCTTTAAAATTGAAGACACCTTGGTTCGCCCCTCTTCCAAGCCCTCCGCCACGGTGATTCCCCTGGTGCGGGCCTCGGCCAGCACCGTTGCCCAGCCCCAGGTTAGCCAAGCACCTGTGGCCGTTTGCCTGCCCGAAAGTACCGCGCCCAGCCCTGCCGCAACCCAGGCCCAGGTTGATCTCTGGCCCTGGGGGGCCAAAGCGGCGATTAGTCTGACGATCGATGAAGGCCTTAAACAGCCTTACGATATTCTCATGCCCGAAATTGAGCTGCGGGGCTGGCGTGCCTCGTTTTATATCTATACCCTGCAACCGACCCTCGAAAAAAGCT
>CAZRFI010000495.1:0-2554 GCA_964598905.1 uncultured Candidatus Sericytochromatia bacterium
ATATGTGAGCAAGAAGTAAATCTTCTTACAATTAGAGTATTTGTTGTTTGACAAAGTGTGAGAATATGAATTACACTCAAAAGTGTTGAATTTGAATCAAGGAGATTTCCCATGAAAAAAACGCTATTTTGCATGGCTGCGGCCAGTTTATTTTTATCAGCCTGCAACCCCTTGCCCAATTTACCGCCGGTGGCTATGGGCAGTAGCCCAATGAGTGACAAGATGAATCCAATCATGATGACTGTCCGAGATCCAAGTACTGCCAGTGTGGTCAGTGTTGATCGCTTTCAGGATGGCTTTGCCACTTTGTTCAAACGCTCAGGTCCGGCTTTTGATCCTGCGAATGTCTCTAAAGTGGTTCCGGCTCCCAACGCACCGATTGATATGGATAAATTCTTTCTCGTCAGCTCCCTCGGTCCACGTGGAGAAAAAGTGACTTATTATGCTTTGGATGTGGTGTCTGACCAGCCTGCAGAAGGGTGGGTATTTGTCTCTGAGCAAGGCCAACCTGTCGCTGGCCAATTGCCGATTATTGACCTCTTGCCTGGTGAAAAAGGTTATAACGATTTCTTCCGCATTACCGAGGTGGTGGTCAAAGCGGGGTATGTTCCCAATAGCTTGGTCTCTGCGGCCGATGTTAAAGCGGCGATGGTGGAGGGACATGTCTCTTTACGCATGACTGACCGGATAGCCAATTGGTCAGTGGTTCCCTCGGGGACAAAAGCTGAAATGACCTTTGCCGGACAAGCGGTGAGTGGCTACCGGGCTTGGTACAAGGGCCAGATCGCACCTTATTTGCGTTTTGATACCAATCTGAAAGCCACATCTGCTGGAAAAGTTCCAACTTCGCCGATAGTGGTGATCTTTAAAAATGGTATGGATCCTTCGAAGGGTTTTCAAACAGAGACCAGTGGCAGAACCCACAATGTGATAGCCACTTTGCCTGGGGAGTCAGCCTATTCTTCGCTTTGGTTACACGATTTCCAGGGCAAACTTGAAGGCTTTGAGATGGTCAAAGATCTTGCAACAGCGACAGCTAATCGTGGCGCTGATTTGCCAGATATTCTCGTCAATTGTCCTGTGGTTGGCCCAATTCAATAGATATTCGTTCCCTGAATCCATTTTCGTTCAAGTGCCGGTCTTGTTTCTAAGGCAAATAGCGCAGGCCTTGTACCACTTTGCTGACCTCAGTCCGTGGAGGTGGAGGCGATTCGTCAGCCAATTCTCCGCTGCCGGTGACCAGCGAAAAATAGAGCGGGCCTTTGCCGACCCAATCACTCAGGTAATAGCCCTGTTTCAGATCTGCAAACAGGCCGCCAGGCTTGAAATACTCCACTGTGATCGGGCCCAATTGGGGGTGGGAAACCGAAAAATGTTCATCCCCACCGGGGCCGCCAAAACCACCGGTTGAGCCCCGCAAGGTGAACATGCTGTTTTGACCCTCGCAGAAACAGCGGTAACGCAGCTCGTAGCCGGGCCCACCACCGGGACCGGGATGGGTGTATTGCAAATAAAGCCCATCCAATTCGTAGCCTTTGGGTACATAGGCGGGTACCATCACGGGGCTTCCGAGGGCCTTGAGCAGGCGAATCTGGGGGGCAAGCAATTGGTGTGCTGGTGGGGGAGCAGGTTTGGCTGCTTGACTTGGTGGGGCATTCAGGCTGAAAAAGCAGAGCAATAGAGCCGGGACCAGAGAGCGTTTTAAACGGAGCATGGTGTATATCCTCACTTTTGAGCCAGAGACGAAACCCACTGGGTTTGGGTTCCTGCTCGCCAGTATAGGTAGCACTTAAACAGAATGCAAGTTCTCCCCTTGGTACCCAGACAGGCAAAGGGTATGATGGAGGCAGGAAACGCAGAAACAAAATAAGATGACCTCCCCCAACCGCTATACCAATGGCCATTACCTGGCTGAAAACCCCACCTGGCATGCTGAAGACTCGCCTTGGAAAGCCATCCAGATTGCCAAATTATTGGACAAACACAGCCTTAATCCCCAGCGCATTGTCGAAGTGGGCTGTGGTGCTGGCGAAGTGCTCGTGCAATTGCAGCAACGCTTTCCCCAGGCAGAATTAACGGGCTGGGAGATCTCTCCCCAGGCCTTGGCCCTGGCTCAAACCCGTGCCCAGGCGGGGCTCTCGTTTTGCGAAGGCGATTTTATTAGCGCAGGTGAAGCGGGGAGTGATTTGCTGCTGGTTTTGGATGTCTTTGAACATGTCGAAGATTATTTTGCGTTTTTGCGCGGCCTCAAAGGCAAAGCCACGTATACCCTCTTTCATATCCCGCTGGATCTCTCTGTTCAGGCGGTTTTGCGGGGGCTCTTGCTCTCCTGGCGCAGTCAAATTGGTCATTTGCATTATTTCACCCGTGAGCTGGCGCTGGCCGCCCTGCAAGAGACCGGTTTTGAGGTGCTCGATGCCGTTTATACCACCTATGCCATAGATCGCCCCGCGCCCACGTTCAAGGCCCGTTTGGGCCGTTGGCCCCGGAGATTGGCCTTTGCCCTGCAACCCGATCTTGCGGCCAAAACCCTGGGTGGTTTTTGCCTCTTGGT
>CAZRFI010000496.1:0-2545 GCA_964598905.1 uncultured Candidatus Sericytochromatia bacterium
ACATCAAGTGAGCGCAGGTAACGGCGAAAACCGTGCATGACCCAGAGGTGCATCAGGGCCTGGGTCCAGTTATAGATGAACCAGGGCAAACTGGGAGAAAAATCATGAATGGCAGCGATCACGTAGTTTTGGCCCAATACCTCGCGAAATTCCAGACGGCCGCGCAGTCGGGTTTTGCGGCTGGCCAAAAGGCCTCCGGTGATATAAAAGAGCGTGCGGTGTAAGTTGCTGCGTTCAACCGAAAACTTGAGCACGAGCAGCGGTGAACGTATTCCTTTGAGATAAAAACGACAGGTGCGCTGGCTGTCTACATCGACTATCACAAAAGGGTGCAGAAAACGGGGCAGCCAGAGGGTGTATTTTTCGGCAATCCAAAGCGCGTTTTTACCGGCAGGCAAAGGCAAGCGCTGGACCGAACGCACAATTTTTTCCAATTCGGGATAAATATTGTCAGAGAATTGCAGACTTTCTGTGTATCGGGTTCGTTTGGGACGTCTGATGCTGGGCGTTTGCGTCTGGGCCAAGAGGGCCTTTTCAACGGCTTCAGCAAAGCCCATTCCCTCAATTCCCAAGAGAGTTTGTAATTCCAGTGAATGCGCCACCATCGGGTACTTGAGGCTTTCCACCAGTGGATTAACCAATTCGGGTGGGGCACTGGCAATTAAACTGACCCAAAAACGCGAGACCTTGACAGGCATCCAGGGCATCGGCAGAATCAGGCGTTTGAGTTTCATCACCTGGGCAGTGACTTTCATCAGATCGAGATAGCTGAGGATATCTGGCCCACCTACATCAAAGAAACGCCAAAACAATTCTTTTTGGCCCAGCGTTTTGACCAAAATGGTGATCACGTCATCAAGCGCAATCGGTTGGGTTTGGGTCAAGGTCCAAGGCGGGCAAAGCATGATCGGCAGACGTTTGACCAGTTTTTCGATAATTTGAAACGAAGATCCACGGGGCCCCACAATGATCGAGGCCCGAATCGAAGTTACGGGCACGCGGTAATCGGCTAAGGTCTGCTCCACCTCCAGACGGCTGCGCAAATGGCTAGACAGTTCGCCAAATTCAGGAATAATCCCACCGAGGTAGACAATATGTGCAACCCCCGTCTGTTGACAGGCGCGGGCAAAATTATCTGCCAGTATCAGGTCCATATCGGCAAAATGGCCCTGACTTAAATGGGCCGAAGGCAACATCGAATGCACCAGGTAAAAGGCGTAATCTGCTCCCTGCAGGCCCATTTCGGCCTGTAGCAGTGAAAATAAATCACAATAGCGCCATTCCACCCCAGGTGAATCGGCTTGGGGCGAGCGGCTGAGGGCGATCACATCGTAATGTGGCAAGAGGGCCTGAATCAGGCATGAGCCAATATAGCCGCTGGCTCCCGCTACGGCGACTTTGGCGCGCACGCGTTAGACCTCCAAAGGGTTGGCGGGGGCCGGTCTTAATAGTTTTTCCGAAGCCAAATCGGGACTGAGTGTTTTGTTTGTGCGCATCAAACGGGCGTGATGCAGGGCCCAGTAGACGGTGGAAAAAGCCAGTTCTGACCAGGGAATATCTTTCCAGGCAAAAATCTCTGCTTCCAGACTCTCTTCGCCGGGCATCAGATCGGGTGTTGTCATTTCTGCCAAATAGAGCAATTGTACCTGTGAGAGGTGGGGCAAGTTATAAACAGCCAATAGTGAACGGATTTCCATTTGGGCCCCCGACTCTTCATGGGCCTCACGCAGGGCCCCTTCTTCGGTACTTTCGTTGAGTTCGAGATAACCAGCGGGAATGGTCCAAAATCCGCTGCGGGGCTCGATGGCGCGCCGACAGAGTAAATAGCCCTCTTGATAATAAGCAACACAGCCCACAACCACATTCGGGTTTTGGTAATGTACCCGTTCACAGGTCGAGCAAACCGGTCGTTTGCGGTTATCGCCAACAGGAATCAGCTCTTGGATCGGTCCGCCACAGGCCGGACAGAATTGAATGGCAGGCATCGCAGGCTCCTTCGAGAATACTCAGATTATGGCATTTTCTGGCTGCGCTTTTCAAGCATGGGCAAGTTTAACCCAGTCTAAAGGGGGCTGGCAAACAGGTCTTTTAATATTGCCAAGCTGCCCAAAATGGCTTCATGGCTGGGCCCAAAATCCACCAAACAGGCAATTTCGTTGACCCCTGCCGCTTTGAGCGCTTGTAATAAGGGGGCCACGCTTTCGGGCGTCCCCATCAGGGACCTGCGAGAAAAATAGCGTTCAAAGGCAAATTCCAAGAGGGTCTCGGTGTCTTCGTCGGAAAAGGCCTCGGGATTCAGTTCTAGACCCGCACTTTGGCTCAGTTTGCCCAAGAGGTGTAAGGTGCTGCGCAAATAGTCTTTTAACGGTTCTGCCACAGTGGCGCGAACCGCATCGAGATCTCTGCCCATAAACGTATGCAAAAATACACAGACTTGAAATTGACTGGGGTCATGTCCCGCATCGGACAGCGCTTGGCGGTAAAGCTTGAGTTTATCGCTCAGTTCTTCGACCTCTTGATCCAAGAGACAGGTCAAAAGATGGGC
>CAZRFI010000497.1:0-2539 GCA_964598905.1 uncultured Candidatus Sericytochromatia bacterium
AATTTCTAACGGAGGGCATGCCACTGACACGCTACGGCAAATCCGCGCGCAACCCTTTTAAAGTGGCACAAAAAGGTTCTCAAGCGCTATTGCCCTCTGGCCCATTGGCCCTTTTGGTACTGGGGCAGACAGATTTGCAGCCACTTTCGACCCAGATCAGCTTGACCCATGTCGAGAATTTGCCCCGGCAAGAGCAATTGAATCACCCCTTGGGCCTGTTCTTGGGCCAGTTTGATGTCGGCTTTGTGCTTGTCTGGCTCTTGCCCCTGTTTATCCTCGGTTTGAGCTTTGACATTCTTGCCACTGAGCAAGAAAATGGCAGCCTGCGCATGTTGCTCTCGATGCCAATCTCGCTCCAGCAATTGGCCCTGGGCAAAATCTGCATGCGGGCGATAGTCTTAACTGAGGCGATTGTGATTGGGCTCTTGTTGGTGAGTCTGGGCCAGGGCTTGGACCTGCGCCAGCCCGAGATTCTCGCACGCTGGTTGGGCCTGCTCGGTCTCACCCTGCTCTATGGTGCAGGGTGGTTTGCCCTGGCGCTGTGGGTCAATAGCCGCAAACGCCCTGCCGCCACCCAGGCCACGATCCTGGCCCTGATCTGGCTGGCTGTGCTCTTTGTGGTGCCTGCCAGCCTGAATTTGGCCCTATCAGCACTTTATCCTTTGCCCTCGCGGGTGGAGTTCACCCAGGCCACGGCCAAAG
This sequence comes from uncultured Candidatus Sericytochromatia bacterium, assembly GCA_964598905.1. Lineage (GTDB taxonomy): Bacteria > Cyanobacteriota > Sericytochromatia > UBA7694 > UBA7694. The sequence goes on from CAZRFI010000497.1 coordinate 703, forward strand.
CCAGTGAAAAGGTCCGCAATGCCAGCAGTCAGCTTTTGGGCAAGTATTTTGAAGACCACCCCGAACTCAGCAGCAGCAAACGCGACGAAGCCGAGTTTAATTTGCTGCAATTGGCCAAAGAAGACCTGATTGGCCAGGAGATCACCCCCGTGGTGGCCGCCTTTCGCAGCCAATTGGCCAAACAGCGCCAGGTCTTGCAAAACCTGCAATTCCTCTCACCGGCTTTGGCCACCCAAGCCGCGCTCAACCGTTTGGCAGGCACTGGCCATGAGCGTTTGGAGGCCTACCGCAATGGCGTCGAAGCCCACCAAAAGGCTTGGCGCGATTGGTTTACCCCGCGCATTCGCGACAATCTTGCCGTGCAGGTAGCTGACTACGCGCGTTTGCCTGTCTATCGCTGGCAAGAGCCCGCGCCCAGCGGAGATAAGCTCACAGGGCAATACAGTTTGGGGCTGACGGCTGTCTACCTAGCGCTGATTGTGCTTTTGCTCGGCTCCCGGGCCCTCAAGGCCTATCAAAATTACCAGATTGTGGACAGTTAATACACACCGGCAGCCTTGCTGGGCCTCTGTACTGGGCCTCTGTACTGGGCCTCTGTACTGGGCCTCTGTTCTGGGCCTCTGTTCTGGGCTCCGAGCCTGTGTTATTATCTCTATTCTGATTTCAACCCTGACTGACCTTTCGTTAGAGTTACAAATGACTGCAATGATTCAAGGAGATTGTTTAATGACCACTTCACGTATTTGGCTCTCTGCCCCCCTTTTACTGTTTTTAGCCGCCTGTAACGGCCAAAATTTGCCCGCCAATCTGCCGACTTCGCTGCCGAGCAATGTGCCCGCTCTGATTCGGCCTTCGGGCACACCCATCAGTCCCAATCCCAACGCCACCCCAGTACCGGGCGCATCAGCAACCCCCAACACTCAGGGAGAAATTAAGGTTGTTGGCGCCGATCTGTTTAATAAATATACTGTTGAGTACCGGACAGGTATGAAATGGGTCTATAGCCTCAAAATGCCTGGATTCAGTCTGCCCAATATTCCCTCAGGAGCTGGTTTCCCCTCTATTCCAGGTTTTAGCATCACTCAGATCCCTGATCTGAGCAATATTCCTGGTTTGAACCTGGGCGCAGGTACTAGCGCAGGTACTAGCGCAGGTGCTAGCGCGGGTGCCAGCAGTGGCGATCTGGGCGAAATGATCATGGAAGTCAAAACAGTGGCTGGGGATCAGGTCACCGTGGCCACTGAGTTTAAATTTACCCAATCTTTATTGGCCAGTTTCAATCTGTTTAAACCCACCCAAAGCACTTTTTCCAAGTCCAATCGCGGAAAAATGTATGAAGGTATTGGCAGCAGCAATGGCACCAATGGCACTTTGACCTACGCATTGGTGGGCAGTGAAAGTGTCAGCGTACCTGCTGGCACTTATTCGGCTGATAAAATTTCAAGCAAATTGGCCACCACCACAGCCGTTGGCAGCGCCAATGCCGAGTCACAACAGGACACGACGCTCTGGATGGCTTCAGGTGTGGGTCTGGTCAAACATGAATCCAAGACAGTGATTCAAGGCAGCACCAGCTCTGTTCTGCTCGAACTCAAGAGCTTTACGCCTTAACGAGGGTTGAACCAAGTCAAAAGCCAGTCTGAGTCATACAGACTGGCTTTTTCTCTTGCTGTGCAGCGAAGGCTAAGGCAGGGTGTAGTTCAGGTCTTTTTTGTAAAGCTGTTTGACCCGGCGATCAAAGAGGGTTTTGTGGATTTCGGGGATGCTGTCACCAAAGAGATTCGACTTGGACAAACCGGCCCGCAAAGCCAGACCCAAATGAACCTCTGCCTTGCCT
>CAZRFI010000498.1:0-2520 GCA_964598905.1 uncultured Candidatus Sericytochromatia bacterium
GTCACTTCGCTGACAGATTTCAAGCCAAAAATTGTCAAGCGCCTGACAGTTCTTGAGCCCTCTGTTTTGTTAGTTTAAAAGAGAAGCAGTCCATGCTTCGATTAAACGCATAAAATGGTGGTTTATTTCAATGAGCGCAGAAACCCCCTCTTTGGACTTTTCAGAATTATCCCAGGCCCTAACAGAAATCCCTGTTTTACCGGGATTGCCTGAGCATTACCAACTCAAACAGGAACTGGGGCGGGGGGGCATGGGGGTGGTCTATTTGGGGCAAGATACGCGCCTGGACCGGCCCGTGGCGATCAAGGTGTTGACCCTCAACAGTGCCAGTGGTTCTGAACATCAGCAAGAAAGTATTTTGCGTTTTCAGCGGGAGGCCAAGGTCATTGCCCGTTTGAACCATCCGCATATCGTGAGTATCTTTGATGTTCAGCAAAAGGGTAACCAGTATTACATGATCATGGAATATGCCGATGGTAAAACCCTGGCGGCCTTGGCGGGTTCAGAGCGGCTTACGCCCCAATGGGTGGCCCGAATTGGTTATCAGGTCTGCCAGGCCCTGGCCTATGCCCATGAACAGCAGATTATTCACCGCGATATTAAACCCGGCAATATTATCCTCACGCGCCGGGGTGAGGCCAAATTGATGGATTTTGGCATTGCCCAGCTTCAGGTCGAAGGGACCCGTCTGACCCAAGCCGGGGCGGTGATGGGCAGCTTGGCTTATGCCTCACCCGAGCAGATTCAGGATGTGACCAGTGTCGATCATCGCAGTGATCTCTACTCGCTTGGGGTGACGCTCTATGAGCTGATCACCGGCCAATTGCCTTATCAGGCCACCCAGCTCAGTGGCCTGATTCTGGAAGTGCTTTCTCAGCAGCCTTTGCCCTCGGTGCGCGCTCTCAAGCCTGAGCTGCCTGAGGTCCTCGACCATATCTTAATGCGGGCTTTGAGCAAACGCCGCGAAGATCGCTACCAGAGCGCCCAGGCAATGGCGCGGGATCTGGCGAATTTGGCCGGGGAATCCAAGTTGAGCCATGCCACCATGACAGGTTTTACCCTGGATTTTAGCCAAACGGATCCGGGTAAAACGTCTTTGCGCAGAGGCACCCTTTTAAAGCGCACCCGTTTGGATCCCCAATTGATGCAAACCTTGGAACGCAACCGCCATTGGCTCTTGGAGATGAGCGCAGACTGGAAAAAAGACACCCTGTCTGGCAGCAAACTCAAACCGGTTTTTGCCAAGCTGGGTGAAATGGCCCTGTTTGGCAATACCTTCAGTGGTCTGCTGGTGATTGATCAAACGTTTGTCTGTTTTGTGAGCGAAGGACTGTTTACTGGGATCGTGCATCTCAGCACGGGGCAATTTGGCTCAGAACTCTTTGCGGGCCTACCAGAGACGCCACATTCACTTGAATTGCGCCAGGCTCCCGAGGGCCAACACCACACCCCTCTGTTGCTGGCCAATTTAACCGCCCGGCAGGGTGAGGTTTTGCAAAGCCAATTGGATGCCAGCTTGATTGAGTCAGAGGCTTTATTGGCCAGTCTCAATGAGCCTGAACGGGCTTTTTCGGGGTATATTGTCTGCCATACGACGGAGAATATCTTTTATTTTGGCTATCTCAAAGGATTGTCTGTGTTTCATGCTTCAGCGCTGCCGGATACAGAAGCATCAGCTGACTTGGATTTACAGGGATTGCTAAGCGAAAAAGGCGGTGTTTTGAGTATTTATCGCTGCCAACCAGCCCTGGTGGGCCCCAGTGTGCAAAACTTATTGCGGCAAGCCCATCTTGAAGTGCGCTATGCCAAGCCCGAAGGCACCCGTTTGCAGAGCTTGGTGGATCTCGGCGAAGACGAATGGCCACCGCATTTGCTCAAAGAAGTCAAAGAAAACCTCTCTTTGCATTTAAATTGGGAAGGTCAGTCGCATTTTCAATTGGCCGGGCAGACCCATGAGGCCGCGCCTTTTTTGCATCAGAGCTTAAATTACCATCTCGCACGCTGGATCATTCAGGATTATTTTTTTAAAATCAACGCCTCTGGCAATACCACGGCTTTGAAGTATATTTACACGTGGATTGCAGCCACCCAATCGCTGTGGTTTGAGCAGGAATTGATGGGCGCAGATGGAAAGCCCCGCTGCTTTTCGGCTGTCAGCCACGGGGAAGTGCCTGGGGAGGGGCGCAGCAAAGTCTTGCATCTCTTTCGCATCGGCTCAGGCCAAGAAGCAGATGTATTGCGTTTTTTAGAGGATGCCATTGCGGTCAAAAAACACCTGACCAAAACCGGGGATATTGGCGGAGCACTCTATCTTTCGACCACAGAGTACAGCTCTGAAGCCCTCAAGATCTTTTATGCCCGCACCGTCGAGCCGCGCAAAGGTCTGGGGCTGGGGGCCTTGGATAAATTGACCAAATACAAAGGCTTTGTGCGCATGGGCATGGGGCGTGGGTTTCACCTCAATTTATTGCAATACCAGCCTGAGAGCCAAACCATTGAGGTGGTCGCTCCGCTGTTGAA
>CAZRFI010000499.1:0-2509 GCA_964598905.1 uncultured Candidatus Sericytochromatia bacterium
TTTGCCGGCGGCACCCGCCTCTTGGGGGCGGATTTGACTCTGCGCTGGCTGATTGACTCCTACCGCGAATTGAGCTGGCAAAGCGAATTTTTGCACCGCTCGCTCGAGGGCAGCCGCTACGATGCCACAGGCCGCGTTCCCCTGGCCAAAGAGCAATCGGGGCTGTATTCTGAACTGGTCTGGCGCTTTGATTGGCAATGGCGCACAGGTCTTCGACTGGATCTGGTCACCCGCAACGACAGTTGGGAAAATGCCCAACTCAAACCCGGAGCAACTTTGCTGCCCAGGTATACTGCGATGGTGGAATACCACCCCAGCGAGTTTTCTCGGCTGCGGCTGGAATACAATTACGATCTCACTCGCTTTGCGGATGGGATGCAAACGCCAGTTCAATCGGTCTTTTTGAATTTAAATCTGGCCATGGGCGCGCATGGCGCCCATCAATTTTAGGATGGACATATGCAATTAAAGCTGTTTAAAGCCGCTCTTTGGAGCCCGCTGCTGGCACTCGCCCTTTTAAGCACTCCGGCCTGGGCCAAAGTAGAAGTGGTGACCACCTACCCGTATATTGCTGAGCTGGTCAAAGAAGTTGGCAAAGACAAGGTGCAGGTGAATGCGCTGGCACGGGGCGATTGGGACCCCCATTTTGTGGTGGCCCGCCCCTCCTTGATTGCCAAACTGCGCAAAGCTGAATTATTGGTGATCAACGGTGCACAATTGGAAATCGGCTGGCTGCCCCCTTTGCTGCGCCAGGCCAACAATGCCAAAGTCCAACCCGGCCAGCCCGGCTTTTTGGAACTCTCCAATTCTGTTCAATTGATTCAAAAGCCCCAAAATGTCTCGCGCGCCCAGGGCGACGTGCATCCCCAGGGCAACCCCCACTTTATTACCGATCCCCATAGGGTGCCGCCCCTGGCCAAAAGTGTGGCTGAAAAACTCTGCCAATTGGAGCCGGGCGACTGCAGCGACTTTCGCAGCAACCAGGCCCAATTTAACCAGCGCTGGCAAGCCAAGCTCAAGGGCTGGGATGCCCAACTGAAAAAACTCAAAGGCAAAAAAGTGCTGGAATACCACCGCCTGCACGATTATCTGATGCAGCGCTATGGCCTGATTCTGGTCGGCACCGTCGAGCCCTTGCCGGGCATTCCCCCCAGCCCCGCCCACACGGCAGAAACCGTCACCCTGGCAAAAAAAGCGGGGGTCTCGCTCAATCTGCGCGGGGTATATAACCCCGAAACCCCTTCACGCTTTGTCTCCGACAAGAGTGGTGTTCCGCTGATCACCCTGCCCCATGATGTGGGCGCAGTCCCTGAGGCCAAAGATCTCTTCTCGCTCTTTGACAGCCTGGTGGCCCGGCTGAGCCGATGATCGAATTGCTCTGGCCCGCCTTTGCCGTCTCGCTGGTGCTCTTGGGCATTCACTCCTTTTTTGGACTGGAGATCATCCGCCGGGGGATCATTTTTACCGATCTGGCGATTGGTCAATGGGCCGCTTTTGGCAGTGCCCTCTGCCTCTTGCTCTGGGAGGGCCAGCACCTCTATCCGGTTTCGCTGGCCTTTGCCCTGCTCGGCGGCGGCCTGATCGGCCTGCTCTCACGCAAGGGCGGCTCACAGGCCGAGCCCTTGATTGGACTGATGTACGCCCTGGGTATCGCTGGGGTGTTTTTGCTCTTGGCCAAATCTCCCCACGGCATGGAAGAGATTCAAAACCTGATGGCCTACGATATCCTGTTTACACCCCTGGCAGAAATTGGCAAAACCGCCCTGATCTATGCCGCCCTGGGCACGGTTTTGGTCCTGACACGCAAGCTCGAAGGCCCGCTGCGCGAGGGAATTTTCTTTTTGAGCTTTGCCGCCACCGTGACCAGCTCGGTGAAATTGGCCGGGGTACTGGTGGTCTTTGTGCTCTTGATTGGCCCAGCCCTGATCGCCCTCTATTTGCGCGTCAAACACACGCTCTGGGTGGCCTGGGGCCTGGGTCTGCTCTTGAATCTGGGCGCTTTGACCGCCTCGTATTTTTGGGACTTGCCCACCGGCTACGCTGTGGTGGCTGTGCAGGCCGGGGCCGCGCTGCTGGTGGGCAGTGTCTGCACACTTTTGGGACGGCCCCTTTTAACGCCTGAGATCGACTCCGCTCAGTCAGCATCGACTCCGCTCGGGGGCCTGTTATAATTCTCCGATGAATGCCCACTCAAACTCTCCGAGCTTGCCCAACTACAGTCTGGGGGTGACCCTGATCTACGCTCTGACGCGCAAAGCCCCCGAAGAGCTGGCAAGCGATGGCCTGCAATTGGTCTTTCGGCCCTGGGTTACACTGCCCGAGGCCTTTGCCGACGTGCTCGAAAAAATGATCGCCCCCGATTGGCAGAGCCGCTACGCGGATGCACTGGCCCTGCAAGCAGACCTCTTGGCCCTCAAAGCGGGCAAACCAACGTCTTTGCAGGTCAAAAAAAATGTCTGGACCGAGCCCCTGCCTGCCAAATACCGCACCTATTTACTCCTGGGTGGGG
>CAZRFI010000500.1:0-2507 GCA_964598905.1 uncultured Candidatus Sericytochromatia bacterium
ATGTGCAGGCAGTGGAGATGTCCCCAGCCGAGGTGCAAAAATTCAGCGATTTGCAGGATGATTATAGCTCGCATTGGGCGGCCCACAATCCCTTTAAACAGTCCCCCCGCATGACCGCCGTGAACTTTCCTGGGTTGTACCAATATACGGAATCGTTTGGACCACCCACAGATCCCCAACTGGCCAAACTTCAAAAAGGGGACTACCTCTCCGTCCGCAACCGCGACGATGTGTTTAAAGACCTGAAATTGTTTTAAAGGAAAGCCGTAGAAATGGCGAGAATACTCTTGGCTGGGGCCTCAGGACAACTGGGGCAGGCGGTATTGACCCTGGCCCATGCACCTGAACAGGGAAAGCGACATTGGGTCAGAAGTTTGTCACGCAGCCGTCCTGCAGCAGAAGCCGATCAGGTCTTTTTGGCCGATGCCACCCAGGCAGAGAGTCTCAAAGGGGTCTGCGAAGATATTGATGTCATGGTCTCCTGTTTGGGCGCCAGTGTGGGCATGCAGGCCAAAGAACGCCGCAATTACAAAGAGGTCGATCTCGTTGCCCACCGACATTTGCTCAACGAGGCCCAAGGTGCGGGTGTCAAACGCCTGATCTATGTCTCTCTCTGGACCGAAAATGGCTATCTCGACAACGGCTATGTCGCCGCCCACGAGGCAGTGGTGGCTTTGTTCAATCAAAGTGGGCTCTCTCTGACGGTGATGCGGCCCACGGGCTTTTTCTCGGCCATGGCTGAATTCTTTGAGCTCGCGCGCAAGGGCCTTGCCCCGTTGCCGGGCGGGGGGCATTGCCGCTCCAATCCGATCCACCAGGCCGACTTGGCCAGTGCCATGCTGGGCTATTTAGAACACGGGCCCACAGAAGTCGGACTCGGTGGGCCAGAGGTCTTCAGCCGCAAACAGATTTTTGAATTGGCCTTTGATGCCCTGGGCAAAAAGCCCAAATTCCTCAATCTGCCTCTGCCCGTGATGACCGGCATGGCCGCCTTCACAGGCCTCTTTGATCCGCGCATGGGAGACCTGATGCGCTTTGCTGCCCAGGTCAGCAGCAGCGACTGCATTGCCCCGGCGGTGGGCAGCCAAAAACTCAAGGATTATTTTGCCGACTTGGCCCGAAATGCTTCGATTTAGTCTTCTGCCAGCTGATCAGTTTATCGCTGACAATCGAAAAGCTGACCTTGCTTTTTTCGGAGATATCTCGCAAATGCAGCAGAGTCACAAGGGGTTTGGCATCTGCGGCTTGAATTTCAAGTGTGTCGGAATAACTCAGGGTGATCATATGGGCAAAGCTTTCTAGCGGAAGGCTTTCCAGCACTTTGCGATCGGTGGTATCTGCCTGGTAAAACTCAGACTTTGGTTTGCCCTGTTTTCGCTGCGGGCCCGGATCGCCATTTCGACAGATTCTGCCACATCGGCCACAATTGTCAATTGTCTCCGGCCATGGTTCCGGGAGCAAGGGTGCGCAACAAAATAATCTGACATCCTCCCCGCCCTGAAGGACGGGGGGTCCTGATTCATCGAGCAAACTTACTTGAGTCTGTTTCCAGATTCAAGCAGCGGTTTTTCTCTCCTCAGGCGTTCTGACATCTCTGGGATGCCCGGTTCCTGTGTGCCCCACAGTACCGATTAAGCCTAATCCTTTGCTGAGTATGTTGAGTGCAGCATTGTGGTCACGGTCTAACTCTAAACCGCATGATTCACAGTGATGCACCCGTTCACTCAAGTCTTTGGCAACTCTCTCACCACAACCACTACAATCTTGACTGGTATGATGGGGTGAAATAATAACAAACCCCTTGGAAAACACTTGGCTGAAATACTCTAACCATCGCTTAAGCTGATGCCAGCTTGCATCTGAGATAGCTTTTGCTAGATTATGGTTTTTCAGCATGTTTTTTATCTGAAGGTTTTCAATGACCACCAAGTCGTGAGACTGGTATAGCGCCCTCGCTGCTTTAATAGCGAAGTCTTTACGCTGTCTTTGTACTTTCAGATGTTTTTTAGCCAAGCGTTTGATTTGTTTCTTTCGATTGGATGAGCCTTTTTGTTTGCGGGATACTCTGCTTATCTGAGAATTCAAACTCTTTTGGTAGCGAAGCAGCCAGTTTGTAGAGGTCATTCTTGCCCGTACCTCGATTGTCCATCCAATGCCGTACAGCTTTGTTTCTAATAAACTGCACCACACGAATCGCTTCATCTATCGCTTGATATTGATGAGGCTTGCCTTTGAGTTTGAATTCATACACTAACATAGTGGGTATTATACCATATGTTACGCCAAATAATTCAGTATAAAAAACAGTGGCTGAATGGTTTTATGACCCAGCTACGCTGGGTATGCCTTATATCCCCCACCTAAAGGAAGGGGCTTTACGGCATGTCCGGTAAAATCACAAAAATCTGGCAAATTATAACACAGCTTAATTGCGTTTTCAAAGCTGCCCGCAAGCAGACAAAACTCGCCAGTGGCCTTCATTTCCACCCCCAATTCCCGTTTAGCTC
>CAZRFI010000501.1:0-2495 GCA_964598905.1 uncultured Candidatus Sericytochromatia bacterium
AACGGGCCGCAGCTGTCGCCGCGTTGGCGCTGAAGAGAAAGCGCATCCAGCCCTCGGGGTTTTTGTTTTTGAGGTAGCTGATCTCTTCGAGAAAATCCAGGGTGGCGGCAGGATGGCCTGTCCAGCCCACTTTCAGGCCCAGGTCTGCAGGCCAGGGCAGTTTTTCTATGCCGAGCAAGGGCCAATTCACTTCCAGCAGCTTGTTCAAGGGCAAAGCACCCGGTTTGAGCCAAGAGGCGTCATAGCGCCGGTAACAGGTCACACTGCCAAAGATCACAGCGGCCAGATCGGCGCCACTGCCGCCGCCCTGTGATCCCCCCTGAGAGCCACTGTGGGCCAGGGTTGCCAATTTAAACAGTTTTAAACGGGCTTCGTGGTTGTCAAAGGCCTCGCCATGAAAGGCCAGCACCGCCGCCAAAACGGCCACGGTGACGGCTGCGCTGCTGCCCAGACCCAGTTTGGCCCCGCTGCTGTGTAAATCTGATTGTAAGCGCAACTGAAAAGGCACAATCGCCTGTTCCAAACTGCCCAGATAGGCAAAGGCCCATTGCAGGGCCTCAGCCACAAAATTAAGTTTTTCAGGGGGTGATTGCCAAACAATCTGACCCTGGTCATAATAAAAGCCATACTCAGCACCCGGCAGCAAATCTGTCTGCAGCGAAAATGTTTCAGCAGGGATTATTTCGGCCTTTAAAAAACGCTGAAAACTCAAGAGCAAAGCCTGACTGCCAGGCTCTAAAATGGCGTATTCGCCCAATAAAAACAATTTTCCGGGCACCCGCAATTTGAGCGACTTCATGGCATTTGCTCAGCCAAAGTATCTGAGACAATAAACGCCCCCGGCCCCGGTCGGCAGGGTATTAAAGCCTTGAGTTCGTGCCAATGGGCCAAGGCAGCCTGAAAACGCGGCCAATCGCGCTCTTGCATCAAAACCTTGAGGTTGGGTCCGGCATCAATCGTGGCATAACATTCCAAGCCCGATTGCCGCAATTCACGTATCCGCGCCAATAGATCCAAGGTTAAAGGCATCCAATAGATCACCGCTGGGCGCGAAGCCAGGGCTGTGGCATGCATTTTGAGCGCATTGTGTTCCATCAGCTCACCCAGGGCACTAAAATCGCGGGAGGCAATCGCCTGCCGCATCTGTGCCAGATCTTCTTCGACTGAAGCCAACCAAGATGGATACAGAGGAGAGGTTGCCACGGTTTGGGCCATGCCGTCGCCCGAAGACAAAGCCTTGGGCAAATCGTTTAAAACCAACACGGCCATACAGAGTTTCCAGTCGGGCTTTTCATCGATGGGCAGAGCAAAAGAATCAGAACCATCAGCGGCATCTCCGCGCTGCCACTCGGCAAAGCCGCCATAGAGTGAGCGACAGGCCGAGCCTGAGCCTTGCCGGGCCAAGCGCGAGAGGGCGGGGCGAGAGAGATCAAGTCCAGCTGCTGCTGTGGCAGCCAATGCCAAGGCCGCAAAACCCGATGCTGAGCTGGCCAGACCGGCCCCAGTGGGAAAATTATTCTCACTTTCGATCTTGGCTGCACCGAGATGAGTCTCGCTGGCCCCTTCTTCTTTGTGGCGCAGCAAATCGAGCAAACGCTGAACCTTCAGGCGCATGGGTTCGCTTGCCAATTGCCCGTTGAGCCAGAGCTGATCGGGCCCGGCTGATTCGCTGTAAGTCACACGGGTGCGGGTCCAAAGTGCGTCGAGGGTCAGAGAAATGCTGCTATTTTGGGGCAATTTAAGGGTTTCGTCGCGTTTACCCCAGTATTTGATCAGGGCAATATTGCTGTGGGCCTGGGCCAAGGCACTTTTTAAAAGACGCGTCACAGGGTGTCTTTCTGCGGATTCAGGGGTGGTTTGAGCTGGCGCGGGGGTCGGCCCCGGCGGCGAGGAGAAATACTGCGTGTGTTTTTGCTTTGCAGCCGCTTCACACAGCGGCTCATGGTGGCAATGCTGAGCTGGATCTGCGAGGCCTCAGCAAAGCGTTCACAGAGATCTTGCAGGGTGGCCTGGGGGTGATCCTGTATGATTTGTGAAAGCAGGTCCATGCCATCGTCATCAACGCGTAGTTTTTGCCCGCCGCCTCTGGGTTTGGGTTCGATGCTGCCCTTTTCGCGGTACTGTTTGACCAAAGCCAAAACAAAGCTCAGGCTCACTTCAAAACGGGCGGCAATCGCCCGCATCGAGCCTTGCTGATTGAGGTAGGCCTGAAGGACGCGGATACGCAGGTCTTCGGAATAGGGTTTCATGGGCTGCTTTTTATCAAGTGTGCTGTAGTTTCAGGATAACACAGACTAGAATGGCTTCACCACGGCCAGAATCACGACCACAAAGAGCACCAGGGTAGGCAATTCATTGATCAGCCGGGCCTGTTTGGAGGTGAGTTTGCAGTTGCCCGCTTCCAGTTGCTTGCGCACCTTGGCGGCGTAATGGTGGTAGCCCATTAAGCCAATCACAAACAGCAATTTGACATGAAACCAACCGCTTTTCATAAT
>CAZRFI010000502.1:0-2489 GCA_964598905.1 uncultured Candidatus Sericytochromatia bacterium
TTAATGTTCTAAACCACGCCCATGCTTGCTAAAATGACTCCATGCAAACAGACCCCACCCCCCCGTTTAAAATCTGGATCGATGCCGACGCCTGTCCGCGCCCGGTCAAAGAAATGCTCTACCGCGCCGCTGAGCGCAAAAAGATCCCGCTGGTGCTGGTCGCCAATGTCATGCTCAATCTGCCGACTTCGCCCTGGATCAGCGGTCTGCAGGTCGAAAAAGGCGTGGACCGCGCCGATGACGCAATTGTGGCCCTGGTTCAGCCCGGCGATCTGGTGATCAGCGCAGATATCCCGCTGGCAGCTGATGCCATTGCCAAAGGGGCCTATTGCCTCAATCCCAGGGGCATGTTTTATACCAAGGACAATATCCACAGCATTTTGAGCATGCGCAATTTAATGGACGAATTGCGCAACGCCGAAGAAATTCGCGGTGGCCCCAAGCCCTTTGGCACCAAAGACCGCATGGCCTTTGCCAATCAGCTCGAACGCTTTCTCAATGGGCAGCGGCCCGCCCGCTAAAGTCGCTGAGCTTTTGAGGTTATTGGCGCTATTTCGCCTTTTTGGGCTTGGCTCTGCGCTGCACAGGCGGCCACATATCTGCATAGCGCACATCGGGCATGGTCTCACTCTGGTTGAGTGTGTCGATATACGCCTTGAGTTTGGGCCGGTCGTAGCCGGGCAAATCTGCCGGTTTGGCATCGGGGCGCACAAACAAGGTGCGTTCACCCAAGCGGCGCGAGACCAGGCCCTGCAGGCGTTTGCCCTTGCTAAAGATGTGGCGGGCAAAGCCATCGGAGGCTTTGTCCACACGCTCAGCCAGGGTGCCGGGGCCATTGAGGGCGGTGACCACGGGCGAATATTTAAAGCCCAGCCTGCGGCCTTTTTTGTCGATCCCACCGGGGCCAATATTAAAAGCCAAAGAGGCCAGGGCCGTGAGCTGATTGCGGTTGAGTCCGTTGATCACCTCGGGTTTGAGGTGATCAATTAAAGGCTCGGCATGTTCGGTCAGGTCTTTGATAAACAGCTGCTCGATTTCCTGGGGACTCAATTTGGCCGTCATCAGGCTTTTGCCATTGAGTTTTTCACCGGGGCGAATCAAATGGCCCACACCAATCGTGGGATAACCCACGCCTTTTTTGCCACCGTCCCAATACATGCGATCTTCGGTGTGTTCGTAGTTTTCGACCAGGGCAAAGGCATCTTTGCCCATAAAACGCATCAAACCCGCCAAGGTCGGGGGATTTTCGCTGTAAATTTCAGCGCCGCGATCCACAGGCCCCGTGGGAGCGGTCTCCTCAGGGGTGGTCGGGGTTGTGGGCGTTGTTTCTGGGGTTGCCACCACGGGGGTGGTTGTATCCACCGCGGGAGCGGGCTCCACGGGTTTGGGTTTGGGCGGCAAAGCCGAGACCGTCTTGAGGAAATTATCGTCGATCAAATACAGGGTTTTGCCACTGGGGATTTTATTGGGATCGGCAAAGCCGTTAAAATTGGCCAGACGCTGGGCGTTTTTGAGCACTTCGCCCTCGCTGCCGCCATAGATCAGCCGGGCAATATTGACCAAATTGTCGTGGGGCTGAATCAGGTGCTGGCCACCGATCATATCGCGCTGGCTGGTATTGACATAGCCATCATTGGGCTCGGGCCCGACCACATTGAGCAGCACACTGCTGGTAACCGCCTGATTCGCTGCGGTGGGATTGGTTTTTGAATCGAAAGAGACATACTGAAAATCCGAACGCAATTTGCCTTTGGTATCCAGACAGACGGATTTGAGCTGCTCCACCAGGGTTTTAAGCAAGGCGGGATCCGGGGCCGAGAGATAGACAGACCCAACTTTGATCGCTTTGACCAAGCTCAGATCCTGCTGATTGAGTTCGGCCACCAAATTGGGGCCCGTGGAGAGATCGAGAACCTGATCGGTGGCACTGAGCTGAAAAGGCGCATTGACATCGATACCGAGATCTGCGGGTTTGACCTCGGGCTGTGCGCCCTGGTAGGTCATGCTCAATTTATAACTGTTGACTTCGGTCATGAGACAGATTCCTTTGGGTGTGTACTTGCTTCAAAATCTTGCCAGAGGGTCAGTAATTGGGGGTCAAAGGGATCCAGCGACTGGGCCTTGAGCAAAAAGGGATACGCCTGATCGGGATGTCCCTGACTCAACCAGAGATAGGCCAAAGCCAGATAGGGCTCAGGGTAGTCGGGGTCGCTTTCAATGGCTGCTTGGTAACAATCCAGGGCATCCAAAAACCACTCGCCTTCGCGGGTGCTTTCGGCCTGTTGCAAAAGCGCTTCAGCCAGGAGACATTGTTCTTGGGCATACTCTCGTGGATTCATGCTTATTTTATAGCCCACTCAAAGCAAAACCTGAATAGTTTTTACGCCTCAGGCGTTCCAGAATGCCAGATGACCTCATTTAAGAACTTCTCTAAGTAGGCCAAATTTTGCTGATAAGCCGAAAAATTCTGTTCTTGGGCCTGTTTTTCA
>CAZRFI010000503.1:0-2481 GCA_964598905.1 uncultured Candidatus Sericytochromatia bacterium
ACCTTGCACTTAATGCTGTTGGTGAACCAATGGAAGAGCTTTGGCCTCCCCCCAATTTTGCTTTCGCGGCATCATACGTTCCTTTTGAACCTCCGACAGTAGGCGCTGTGTCAGGGGTGGCCTTGGCGGAAGTCAATGTGCTAGTCGGCCGAGGGCCACCGGGGGGAGTTCCTCCCATCACTCTCGTGCTAGTTGGAGTTCCACTAACAGGGGGGACTTGCATCCGTTCTTTCCTCGCTTCAGGCAGATTTTAATCGTTCCAGGGTCTCTTCAAGCAGCTCTTGAAAGCGCTCCAATTGCTCGGCATAATGTGTATACGGGGGATTCAGGGGAGAGATATCCACCCGCTGGGTCTCCAATTCGTCGAGGCGGTCGGCAATGCCGTCGCAATGGTCGAGCAGGGTCTGCAGATTTTCTTCAAGTACCGGAATATCCGCAGGATCTGCTGTGCTCTCCGTTTCAGACATGACCTGTTCGGTCAGCTCGCGGTGTTTGTCGATCTCGGATTGGATTTCAAGAAAGGCCTCAAACTGGGTGCTCAAGGTATTTAAACGGGTCAATGCTTTATGAATCTGACCCAAATGAACCTGTAAATCCTGCACTTCAATTTCTTGATCGATAATCCTGAGCCGGTCTTCAAAGGCCAGGGTTTTGGCTTGAAAATCTGTCATTTTGGCTTGAAGCGCTTTGAGTTGCTTGGCATTGGGGGTGGGTTTGAGCCCCAGCACTTCATCACTGAGGATTTGTTTCATAAAGAGCAAGAGGGCTGCTTCGGTCTGGTCGTAGAGTTGATCAAAATCCAAGTCCTCTGAAGCGGATTCAATCTGTGGAAGCAGGGGACGTTCAACAGGGGCAGCCGCCTTGGGCAAGAGCGTATTTTGGGCCTGCTCAAACAACTCTTGGCCCAGGGCTGAATCTGGGGCATGTTCCAACCCCGCTTTGATCACAGGCAAGGCCTGTTTGGGTTCATCAATCAAGAGAAACAAAAACCCCATGCCAAAATAATTGGCTGGATTTGTATAATTGAGTGCCATGCCCTTGGCAAAGTATTGCGAAGCCTCTTTGAGCTTGGCTTTGTTCACGGGGGGGCGAATCCCCTCGCGCACAGATTGGCGGCCTTGCTCATAGCAGGTTTGGGATTCTTGGTGTCGGTTCGTTTCAGAGGCTTGTAGGCCTTGGCGGGCTTGGGTCAGGCTTGCAAAATCCAGCATGATCATCCCCATTGTTCAGCAGTTTTTTCCAGATAAGCTGATTATAACCGAGAACAGCAAACAGATAAAGTGCCGACTCAAGAAGGGCTTTTGTGCCACAATAGAAAAAACGCTTGACAGGAAATGGCCGCATGTCTCTCTCCCGCCCCGATAAAAAACCCGAATTACTCATGCCTGCGGGCAATCTCGAAAAACTCAAAGCCGCGATTTTGTATGGTGCGGATGCCGTGTATCTCGGCACTCCCGACCTCTCGCTGCGCACCCAATCAGGTATCAGCCTGGAAGATCTGCAAGAGGGCATCGCCTTCGCCCGTGAACGCGGTAAAAAGGTCTATCTCACCCTCAATCTCTTCTCCCACAACCGGGATATTGAAAAGCTTCCGGGATTGATGGCGACCCTCGAAAAGGTCCGACCCGATGGTGTGATTATCTCTGATCCTGGGATTTTTCAATATGTCAAAGAGCGCATGCCCGGACTTGAATTGCATATTTCGACCCAGGCCAATGTCTGTTCCTGGCTAACCGTCGACTTCTGGCAAAAACAGGGTGCTGCACTGGTGGTGATGGCCCGCGAGGTGGGTTTTGCTGAGGTCCAAGAGATACGCAAACAATGCCCCGAGATCAAATTGGAAATTTTTGTCCATGGTGCCATGTGTATGACCTATTCGGGCCGCTGCCTGCTCTCCAATTACATGGCTGAACGCGGCAGCAACCAGGGCAATTGTGCGCACTCCTGCCGCTGGGATTACAAAGTGCGGCTCAAGCTCAAAGACGGCAGTCTCAAAGACCTGCACCTGACCGAAGAGACCAAAGAATTGTTTGACTTTTTTCTCGAAGAAGAATACCGGCCTGGCGAATATTTCCCCCTGGAGCAAGACAGCCAGGGCGCGTACATCCTCAACTCCAAAGATCTCTGCCTGCTGCCGCGCCTGCCTGAAATTCTGTCTTCAGGCATCCATTCCCTCAAGGTCGAAGGCCGCAACAAATCCGCCTATTATGTCGCTTCAGTGGCACGGGTTTACCGCAAAGCCATTGACGATTGGTTTGAAGATCCAGCCAACTGGAAATTTGAAAATTATCTCGAAGATCTTTATGCCGTGCCCAACCGGGGTTATACCTTGGGCTTTCACGATGGCCGCTTGAGCCCGTTTAGCCACAATTATTACGATGTACACTCGCTCTCAGACATGGAAAATGCAGGTTTTGTCCGCAGCTGGGAAGCAGACGCCCTGATCTTTGAAGTCAAAAATTACCTTGAGGCGGGGGAATT
>CAZRFI010000504.1:0-2473 GCA_964598905.1 uncultured Candidatus Sericytochromatia bacterium
ACAATCTGTGCAACCCATTTCTTGATTATAGCTCTCATTCAGTCCTCTTTGTCTATCCCGTTTTAGTTAGCCACAAACTCTTGAAACGCCACACCAAAGGGAGTGGTATACGAAAAACTGTGTCTGGTATTTTTTGTCAGCTCTGAATTTTGGGGCGGATCAATCAGCATGATAAATTCTTCTTGCTCCTGCTCATTTTCCTCCAGGCCCGCCTGCAGAATCGAAACCACCTCTTGATTGATTTTGACCTGGGCAAAATTGGGGTTGTACATCAGGTGGGTTCCTTTGATTTGGATATACTCCACCTCGTCAAATTCATCGCGCACCACTTCAATTTGCTGGATTTGCGGGGCCAATGGCACCGTTAGCTCAGGTGCACCCACCCGGATTTCGACCTTGAGGGTATGGTCAGGCAAATCCAGAGTCAGGGTATGGCTGCTGCCCACCAGGTAGAGATCTGGGATATTGGCTGTGTTGAAACTGGCCTCGATGCGATTATTGCTAACAGACAGCGTATTTGTTTCGATATCGTTGTCGATATACACATCCACATCTTCGGGTTGAGCGGTTCCCAGATAAAAATGTCCTTGAATGTCCAACTGAATCACTTTGCCCAAATAATTGGCATGCAGCGCAGCCGGGGCAGAAGCCCCCATGATATTCTGGCCTTGAATAAAGACCCCTGTAATCAGCCGCAATCCTGGCGGCGGCAGGGTCGCTTGGGGCACAGGAGTCGGAGAGACAACACTTCCACCGGCGGCCGGAACCACTGACGGGGGACTGGAAGAGATGATCACAATGGGTTGTGAAGAATCGCGGTTTGTCGTCGGTTGAGAGACAGTGGGTGAGGCTGTTGGTACACTGGTAGGTACAATCTTGGGCAGATTTGGCGCAACAGTCTCAATTTGTGTTCTTTCTGGTCTGGATAGATTTACCTGCACAGATGCCACTGGAGCAATCTTGGCGGGGATGGCCAGTTTGACGGGTACAGAGGGCAGAAAAAAGTCTGTTTTTGTGGATGCGACAGGGACACAAGCTGACAGAAAAAATAATAGACAGAGCAACAGAGCAACAAACCCTGTCTTTGCAGACAAAACCGCCCCATACACATTTCTATCCCCTGAAAATTTCACAAACAATGAGGACAACTCCTGGCCTGATTAATCTTTTAAAGGTTATAACACGCCAATTTCAATCTGCATATCACCCACTAGGTGATACCCAAAACAGTTTCGCTTATTTCTAAAAGAGGGTTTATTAAGACAATAATAATGCCCCAAAATGCCTATATGCCCGCATTTTTTTGCAAACAATCAGATCTTTTTGACTCATTAAAACAGTTGCTTTTATGCTCAAATATGTTTTAATTTAATCAAAGCTTATAATCGCTAGGACACTTTTTTGATGCTGCCAACCATAACCGTCACCCTTGTCGATGATGATCTCCATACCCTGGATCTATTGGAGGCCTGGATGACCAATAGCTGTTACATCCCTTATCACTTCCAAATCCTAAATAAGGCCACATCTGGCCATGACGCAATCAAAAAACTTCAAGACCAACCTTGTGATTTGCTTATTTTGGACTTGAATTTGCCCGATGCAAATGGGCTCAGTATTGCTCACTTTTGTAAAACACTGCAGAAGCGACCACGAATACTCCTTTACAGCGGTTATGATGACTGGCTTGAATGGAAAGACACGGCCCATAGGGATATTCAGGGATACGTGCTCAAGGGCGGTCCGATTGAAATCATCGAAAAGGCTGTCAAAAAGATTCTTGAGGGGGGATATTACTGGGATCCTGCCGTTTATTACCAGATGCATTTGAAATCACTTGAACCCGAAGAACCCTTTGTCTGGGTACGGCCTTTAACCAAGAGGCAAGAAGAGGTGCTTGCCTTGCTTTGCCAGGGTGACAAACAAGCACAGATCGCAATCAAGTTAAATTTGAGCACCAACACAGTCAAAACGCATCTCAGAAAAATCTGTAAAAAGGCTGGCTGTGCCGATCTTGAAAGTTTAAGAAAAAAAATGACCTAAACAGATCAGTCCATCCAGCTCCTGTGGCTTACTTCAGCTTCAAGGCGATCTGCAGCAGGTTTAAATATTCCTGCGCCAATGCACTCTGGCGTGAGCCCAGCACAGCCAATTCCTGATTCACCTGCTCTTTGTTCACTTCTCCTTTGAGAAAACGCAGCAGCAGCGTGATCAGATGCGCGTCTTTGATATTCTCCAGGTCTTTGCCCAGCAACTCTGCCAGTGTTTTTTCCGTCCATTCCACTTTGGGCTGATAGGTCAGAGGATCGGTGTACGAGATCAGCAAGCGGATTTTCTGCTGCATCAAGGCGCTGTCGCCAGAGGCCTGCATCTGTTCCAAGAAAAACTGCGACGTGTTATAAGAGAAATTGGTAGCCTGGACCTTTTCTGCCTGCTGTGAAGACTGTTCAGCGGCACTGAAGCTGCGTTTGAG
>CAZRFI010000505.1:0-2473 GCA_964598905.1 uncultured Candidatus Sericytochromatia bacterium
TTTGAATGATAAGATACTTTTATTTCATGAGAAATCTCAGCACTCTTCAAGTATTACCCCCTATGGTATAAATGTCCAATCGTTTGTTTTGTATTGTTTGATAGGCCAAGTCTATAAAGATTTTCTTTCCTGACAATGGGGAGCATCACAATCAGAGCGCTTGACAAACCGTTATCAACAATATACCATAGGGGGTATGGTAATAAGCTTAAACAAGCTAAACAAAAGGAGAACCCGCAAATGATTTTTCGCCAAC
Source organism: uncultured Candidatus Sericytochromatia bacterium (assembly GCA_964598905.1). Lineage (GTDB taxonomy): Bacteria > Cyanobacteriota > Sericytochromatia > UBA7694 > UBA7694. The sequence goes on from CAZRFI010000505.1 coordinate 257, forward strand.
TGTTTGATTACGACACCTGGACCTATACCTATTTGATCGCCGACGAAAAAACCAGGGAAGCAGCTTTGATTGACTCCGTCGCCGAGCGCTCCGAACGCGACGCCCAACTGCTCAAAGATCTGGGCCTGAACTTAAAATACCTGATGGAAACCCATGTCCACGCCGACCATATCACAGGTGTGGCGCGCATGAAAAAACATTTCCCAGCCGCCCTCTCGGTGGTATCTGAGGCAGGCGGTGCCCCTTGTGCGGACATCCTCACCCAAGCAGGAGAGGTCTATACCCTGGGTGAACTGGAAATCAAGGTGATTTCAACGCCCGGCCACACCAATGGCTGTGTCTCTTACCTGATGGAAGACAGGGTTTTCACAGGCGATGCGCTGTTTATTCGGGGCACGGGCCGCACAGACTTTCAGCAGGGAGACGCGGGAAAACTCTACGATGGCATTACCCAAAAGCTGTTCACCCTGCCCGATGCCACCTGGGTGTATCCCGGCCATGACTACGCAGGCAATCTGGTCAGCACGATTGGCGAAGAAAAACGCCTAAACCCCCGTCTGGCAGGCAAAAGCCGCGAGGAATTTATCGCCTTAATGGCCAATCTGAATTTGCCCCATCCCAAGAAAATCGCTGAGTCGGTGCCCGCCAATCTGCGCTGTGGCAGCGAAACGGCCCTGGCTGTTGCTTTGAATTAGTTTTAAACACATATCTGAGAAGGAAGTAACCTGCAATGAAATTTAGTCTGCCTTTTTTTAAACCCGCCCCACCCTCTCTGGTTGAAGACCTGAATGTGGAGGCCGTGTATGCACTTTACACAAATCCGTCCGACGATCTGGTTTTCATCGACGTGCGCCAACCTGAAGAATGGCGCGAAGGGGTGATTCCTGGGTCTGTCAAGATCAGCCTGGGCGCCTTAAATTCCCATTTGCACACACTCGAAAAAGACAAACACTATATCTTGGTCTGCCGTTCTGGCAATCGCAGTGGCACAGCCGCGCAAATGATGGAAATCGCTGGTTTTAAGCGTCTGGCCAATTTCCAGGGTGGCATGTTGGCCTGGAACAGCCGCCGCTACCCAGTGGCGCGTTAGGTGAACCGACCATGAAAAACCAAGTTGGGAGGATCTTCACACAGGCTCTGTTTGCACTGGGATTGGCATTTAGTCTGTCTGGGGTGGCCCAGGCCGCCCCTTATGCAGAACAAACACCCCAAGGTATTATCAACCAGTTATTGAGCCAAAGTCAGCGCTTTGCGGAAAAACACAGCCACGACTATTTCAGCAAATTTCAGGGAGAACAGCATCCAGGTATTACCCTGCTCGGCTGCTCCGACTCACGGGCCCATGCGGTGGCCTTTAGCGAAGATCCGGTCAACCAGATTTTTTCGGTGCGCAATATTGGCAACCAGATCCACAATAGCTTTGGCTCCGTCGATTATGGCATTTACCATTTGCACACCCCTGTGCTTTTGATACTCGGCCATACCCACTGTGGGGCGGTGCAAGCCGCCCTCACAGAATACAGCCAGGAGTCTTTTGCGATTGTGCGCGAGGTAGATCATTTGGCCGCCCATTTGCGCCAGCACACAGCGCCAAGCAATGCCAATGCCTTTGAGAGCTATTGGCTTGAATCGGTGCAACGCAATGTGGACTACCAAGTTCAGGTCGCAATGCGGCGCTACGCCCCAGATATTCAGGCCGGAAAACTGACTGTGGTGGGTGCCGTCTATGATTTTATCAACGCCTACGGCCAGGGAGAGGGCCATCTGATGCTGGTCAATCTCAATGGCGAAACCAGCCCCGACAAAATGCACAGTTCAGCGCTCTTGGCTGGGGTCGACCCCACGTTAAGAGCGATGTCTGTCCAGCGTGTGCCTTATCGCACGCCTCTGGCTGCCCCGCCGATCTATCCCCATTAGAGGTCAATACCGATGTCAACTGCTACTGAAAAACAGATTGAACCCACTGTCGAAAGCCCGTCAGCCGAATTGCCCGCTTGGTCCTTTTGGGGCACGCTGGCCTCGGCCATCGCCGCTCAGGCCTGTTGTGGTCTGCCCTGGCTCTTGCTGGCGCTGGGAGCAAGTAGCACCACCGTCAGCTATTTAGAGGTGCTCAAACCTTGGCGCCCACTCTTTGTGTTGGGAGCCCTGGGCTTTTTGCTGGCGGGCAGCATTCAGATCTGGCAAGCCCGCCAACGGGGCTATGCCTGCAAGGTCAAA
>CAZRFI010000506.1:0-2459 GCA_964598905.1 uncultured Candidatus Sericytochromatia bacterium
GTTCTGAGCTCCAGACCTGTTCCGATGATTCCCGGTCCCGGCAGAAGACGGCCATCCCGCTGTCGGGGCAAAAAATCGGGGCATAGGCCCCGTACCGGGAACGTGGGGTGGAGTTGACCACACCGTGGGTATCGGTAAAAAAGAAGTCGATGCCCGCCTGTTTGACAAAGCGATCGGCACCGGGGTAATAGCCACATTCCGCCAGCCAGATGCCGCGGGGGCCACGGCCGAAATGGCTTTTATAACTCTGAGCTGCGACTTGCACTTGTGCTTGCACTGCTTCCGGGTAGATCTGGAAAAGAGGCAAAAAGCCGTGGGTGGCGGTGCAGGTCACAATTTCCAAATGGCCCAGGTCCTGAAAGCGTTTGAAGCCATTGACCAAGTTGCATTTATACGTGTCTCGAAAGAGTTCAACCGTCGCTTTAAACCGCTGTTCATAATAGCGGGCCAGGGGCTCAAAATGGGGATCCCCTTGATTGCGAAAAACCTCTTTTTCGGCCAATTCAACCAATCGCCCGATATAGACCAAGTAGCGCGATTGCAAGAGGGGATCTGCCAACATCGCCAACAAAGAGGGGGTCATGGTCATGGTCATGCGAAAGTCAATGCCGTCATTGACCAGGTTTTCGTACATCACCAGCAGGGGCACATAGGTCTCGGTAATTGCTTCGTAGAGCCAATGCTCTTCGAGAAAATAATCGTATTCGGGGTGGCGTACATAGGGCAGATGTGCGTGGAGCACCATCGCATGGTAGCCGCGCAAGGTACTCATGCAAACAATCCCCTTCCACTGTGATTGATTGGGCGCTGCGGCCACAAATGCCAGACGCTGCCCTCTCTTTGGCTCGGTGGCTGATGGGAGCCCGACCAGGCGTGCTCACTGGCGCCCACCGGACGCATCCAACGTGCACCCTCACTGGCACCTGGGAATTGCTGCCAGCGCACCATGCGTTCGCTGCCAGCGGGCCTAAACCAGCTAAAGAGACTGGCACCCAAAAATTTGCGTTGGACCCAGTCGCTGGCACCCAGGGGCAGATACTCGCTCATTTCCCAGGGCCAGATTGAATAAGAGACGAACATGGCCTGATCGTAAGGATCGGTGATCCACTGCTCAAAGATCATCGGCGTGAGTTCTGAGGGCAATTCACTGAACCAGCGGATTTCGGTGCCGTGGGGAATACCCAGACTCTGGCGAATACTCTCTCTGCCTGCATTTTGAGCATTTTCGGCATCAATCGCTTCAGACCAGCGGGCTTCACGTTGCTGCCAAGTGGTTTCGGCATAGCCATTGTCTGGCGATGGGGCTGGACTGTCTGTTTCGGTATTGTTCCACAGCACAGGGGCTGGGGGGGGCAAGATTTCGGCTAGATTTGCCTGACGCCCTGCCTGTGGGGCGGGTACTTGTACCTGGCTGACAGGCACACTGTTTTTCGGAATAAATCGTGGAGCGGTGGCGTAGTCCAGCACCCGTTTTGGCTCTGGGCGGGGGTTGAGCAAATGAGGGGTGGGCACAAAGGGCAGGAAAAAAGCGTCAGCCATCTGTGATTTGACCGTCTGCGCTTCAGTTGTAGGTGCTACAGGCTGTAAGCGGGTGGCCGGGGAACTTTGGGGTCTGTGGGGGTGTGAAGCCATCGCCTGGGGAATAAATTGGGCAAATAGGTCCCGGCGCAGAGGGGACACCCCCGCTGGTGGGATATAGGTGGTATTGGAGCGCAGCAGGGGGTTAAACCCGTTTAATCGATCGAGGAAACCCAATTCCACACAGACATGCCGGTCGTGTACGGGGCTGGAAACATACCATTCGCGGATCAGGGGATGGCAGACAGCATCCCAACTGCCATGGGCATTACTGCCGTCAAACGCAATGCTGGTAATGTCATAAGAGCGCAAGACAAACACAGCCTCTTCCGCCAGATGCTTTTTGACAGTTTCCAGGGTTTCTCTGTCAAAGTCCCAATAGAGGTAATACTGCCAGGGGTCTACTGGCAAGAGACGCAATTGGTTTTCATTGTAATAATCAGGCAAATTCAGCTCTTCGTCTTTTTCGAGCAGGAATTCTTCGTGGGTGCCCATATGGGTAAATTGGGAGGGGGCGTAGAGATAGCGCAAGCGATGTTCCTGATAAGCTTGAAGCTCTGCTTTATGTCGCTCTGCGAGTAATGCTTCTGGGCTTTTGGATTTTGCCTTTGCGGAAGGTGTCTGGCCTTCCTGATTGCGTTTTTCTGCCCGCCGAATTGCGCGGCGCAAGGCGGCGGGGGATTTGAGTTGGGGATTTTTAATTTTGTTTTTGCGGGCCAAATTCCGCAATTTTTTGCGACCCAAACCTCGGAGGGGATCCGAAGGGGTATTTTCATTTTTCATTTTGAACTTCTCCTGCTGACATCAATCTTAATTGTACCCAAAAACAGGGGGACGCGCTTAAAAGTGTACAAGTTCCATTTATTCATAAACTATTGTTA
>CAZRFI010000507.1:0-2459 GCA_964598905.1 uncultured Candidatus Sericytochromatia bacterium
CTGCCCGGTGAAGACAAACCGCATGTGGCGTATGCCTGGCATATCATCGATTACAAAGGCCGTACTTTGCACTTTCACAACGGCCAAACTGGCGGGTCGCTGAGTTTTATTGGGCTCGATCTGAAACAGGGCAAAGGTGCTGTCGTTTTAACCAACAATACCGATGCCGTCGAAGATCTCGGCTTGCGCCTGCTCAATCCCGATTCTCCACTGCGCAAAATTACAGACCTGCGCAGGCCCACCGCCACACTCGAAAACTATTCCGGCCAATACCAACTCGCGCCGGGCATGGTCTTCACCATTACTCAGGCAGCGGGGTATTTGCAGGCCCAACTCACAGGACAGCCCGCACTGCGGATTTTCCCAACCGACAAGGCCCACCAATTCAAATACCAAGCCGTGGAAGCCAGCTTGACCTTTCAAAGCGACGACAAGGGCAAAATCTCAGGCCTGAATTTGGAGCAAAATGGCCAAACCCATTGGGCGGAAAAGATCTAGCTCACTTAGCCAGTGTGTTGCATTGCTTCGGTTTTGAGCACCTTGTAGCGCAATTGCTTTTTGGCATAATAATACTCGACGGTCATGACTTGGATCTGTTCTGGCCCAATCGGCGTGGCAGCCTCAAAGCTCAGGAAGTCTTTTTTCCAGCTCACCACGGGCTCTTTGCCACGGGCCACATAGGTTTGGATATGGTGGTATTTTTTGCCATCAAAAAAATAATAGGCGTAATAAAAAAAATCGCCGTGATTGCCTTCGTCACGCAGGATCAATTGGCGCTTTTTATCTGGGCTGACATAGGTTTTAACCGTGCTGCCTTTGGGCAATTTGGCCACAGTTTCGGTGACGGTTTCTGTCTGCCAAGGGGGAGGAGACGTTGCCCAGGCGGGGAAAGACAGTAAACTCAAGGATAAAAGAGCTGGTAAGAGAGACTTAACCGTTTTCAGCTTAACCATTTTTGACTTAAACATGTTCACAGGGTGGCACTCTTTTCGTGTGAAGGTGCTTCATTTTAGCAGACAAGCCCATCAAGTAAACATCAAGATCCGTTCCAACCCCACACCGCTGATCAGACAGTTTAAATGCCGATCGCCCCGCAATTCTGCCGCCCAGGGCACCAAGCCACAATCAGCTAATTCCAAGGTTTGCTCCCCAAAGCGGGCATAGGTCTTGATCTGAAAGCCCTGGTAATAATCACTGCCGGTTTCGGATTGTAATTCCACCTGAAATTCACCCCGGTTATGCAAACACTCCCAGAGAGCCAAACCCACTTGTTTGCGCGCAGATTTGAGCCAGAATTTGAGAGTCATGTCCTGCAAGCCAAAATGTTGGAACAGGGCCTTTTGAAAAACCAGATGTTTTAAAACCGCTTCGAGCACAGGTTCTGTCGCTCGGGTCTGCAAAAGCGAACAGGCCGCCAACATCTGAAAATGGGCATAGCGCCCCGGCCCCTCGAAGGATGCCGTGCGCAAAGTGCGGTGGGAGCAAATCCAATGTAATTCGGGCGCCTTGGACTGCATTTGCTCAGCAGCCATGAGCAGGCAGAGCAAATTGCTGGGATCGGCAATCACCTCACAATTGCGCAGGGCTGAAAGCACGTTGTTTTGATTGATTCGCCCATAGACCGCAGACGAACCCAAAGGGGTAACCGGCCCCAATTCAATGGGTTTAAAGCCCAATGCAGAAGCCAATTTAAGCGCATCTAACTCCCCTGCTTTGAGAATCAGGGGATCCAAAGCGGAGGGCACAACCAGACGGTTCTGAGACAGACCCGCCAAGAGATCCGCCGGACGCAATTTGGCGATTTTCTGGCGATAGACATCCAGCAGCAAACTGCTCAATTCCCCTTGGCTGAGGGAATCGGCCAGTTTCTCGACCAAGTCAGGGATGCCTGCTTTGGCCAAAATTTTCTTGAGGGCCGGGTGACGGGGTTCAGGCATGGGTGACAAACCTCAGGCCGCCTGTGGCAGTTTGAGGCCAAAATGCCTTTGGATCAGATCGACATAGTGGGCATCACCGATCGGCCAAGGTTGTTCGAGCAGGTATTCTTTGCGATCCCAGAGGGTGCGCAGGTTTTCAGCCCGGTCCTCAAAATCGTCTGCGCCTTCGTCTTCGACGATGTATTTGAGCATCTCCAAAGCTTTGGTCAAATTGGTTTGAGAAAAGAGGCTATTGTCTTCCCAGGGCTCTCTCTCACCAGCTACCGCCAACCAGGAGCTTTCACTGCCATCAGAACTCCAGCAGAGTTTGCGCAACAATTGGCCCTCACGGCTGTGTTCGTATTCAAATTGATCATTGCGTGAATCAATACAGAGAAAGATCACCTCACCAAAACGGGCCGAGAGATCCAGGGTAAAATCGTCATCCCCTTCAAAGAGCCCATCGACAAAATCGTTGCCATAATTACAGACCTTCCAGTCTGATTCGGGGTGGGTCTGAATACGTGCAAAGCGTTTGCGGAG
>CAZRFI010000508.1:0-2454 GCA_964598905.1 uncultured Candidatus Sericytochromatia bacterium
TGAGATTTTGCATTTTGTCTTTTAAACTCACTACACGGGTAATCATGCCAAATTGGGGCGACGTCGCCAATTGCTGCAATTGCTGTAATTCCTGTTTTTGAGCGGGATTCAGGCGAAAATTGTTTTGCAGGTATTTATCCAATAAATGGGCCTGAACTGAACGGACGGCGGTTTCGGTTGCTGGCCCCCATTGGCCATTTTCTTGAATCTTGGCTTGATTGATTCGGGTCAAATAGGGGTTGAGCAATTTTTGTAGGCTGGCCACATCTTTGGTACTGGCTTTGCCCTGCAAAGCATTGAGACTCTGTTGCAATTCCCCATCCAGTTTGGGGCTGCTGCATGAATCACAGGCATGGGCCGAAATGGCGCGCAAATTCTGTTGCAGATCGGCGTCTAAAACCGGGAAGCTGTCTTGCAGGCCGCGATCATAGAGAATCACAGAACGGGTGCGCAAATCGTAATGCCCGGCCACCATTTTATTGGCCATTTTTTCGAGCAGGTCGGGGGCGTGGTCTTTGTAGCCAAAATCCGGTTCATCGTCCCGCACAAAGGTCACACCTTCGAGCTGTTGACGGTGACTGATGGGCATTTGATTGACCGCATTGGCCAGATCGAGCAAATTGCGCACGGTCCAATCTCTGCCATCTTTTCCGCTGAAGGTCAGTTCGTTCGCTTCAGCCAGATCTGCGATCACGGCTTTGATATTTTTGCTTAACTCGGCCTGAATCTGGGAGTTGTTGCTTCCACGCACAGAGCTGACATCCAGAATCTTGCGCTGCAAATGGGGCGGCAGACGATCCAATTGCTTGAGTTCATCGGGGGAGAGGAAACGGGCGGCAGGAACACTGCGACCATCTGCGGTTTTAATTGAGAACTGACCACTGCTTTGAAAGGCCTGACTGACACTTCTGACAGATTGATCAATGGCTTGGGCCACTGCCATTTGTTGGCTGTCGATATTTCCCAAGACCTGTTTCTGTGAGATCGAAGGCATGTCGATCTGGCCCACGGTCATTTTGGGCATCGAGAGCGAGCCGCGGAAAATGGGAGAGGAGGAAGAGAGGGCAAAACCGCTTCCCAGGCGCTTGATATCTCCCATAGTGGCTGACAGTCTCCTCTTTTAAATTGGTCTTCATAACGATTATAGCCTTGAAAGGTTCAAAGTCTGCCTGGCTTTACCGAGTTTTAATCATTAAATCTGACTCTGACGTGTTTGGTGGGCGTATACTACAGGCGTATATTCCTGTTAAATACAGCAGATCAAAGGTGGACTATTTTTAAAATGAGTCAATACGATACGCAGGCCGTAGAACAACGTTATGGCAGACAGCCCAAATCCCATGAGCAAGCCCTGAACTATCTCAAAGCCCTCAAATGGGTCATCGCTGCTGATGGGGATATTGCTGAGACTGAGTGGCAAGCGCTGTTAAAAGGCATGAAACGGGTGAGCGCTTCAGATGATGCCATTCAGGCGATCACAGATTTTGATCCCCATTCGACCACTTTGGAGGCCCTGCTGCCCGACTTTACCAAAGGCGGCAAACGTGCTCGCTTGTTGATTCGCGATGCGATCGAAGTCAGCCGTGCCGATGGTCACTATGCCCAAGAAGAAAAAGCGGCAGTCCAGAAAATGGCGCAAATTCTGGCTGTGGAACCTTCTGTGGTCAAATCCATCGAAGCCCTGGTTGAGATGGAGCATGCGGTCAAGCGCTTGCGCAAAGCTCTGCTCTAGGTTGCCCAGGCTCCTTTGGGAGCTTGTCTTGTGCAGACGGCTTTTTTAAAACTTTCACACGAACAACTGGGGTTGCTCAGTGCTGTGGTCAAGAGTCCCCGACTCAAACAGCAGTTATTGGCGGCTTCAGTTGTTTTGCCCATTGGAACTTGTCTACCTGTTGGCAAAGAACTCTACCGTGTCTTGGCCTTTGCCGGAGCCGGTTTGATTGGCACGGTCTATCGCGTGCAGGCCTGCGATGGAGAGCAGATTTATGCGCTCAAACAGATTCGCGCCTCTGTTGAGTTTTTGCGCCAACTCTTGGCCACCGAGGCCGAAGTGGCCACCCTTTTGCATGCCGCGGGCTGGTCTGTGGCGCCTGTCTTGGCAACTTCCGAGACGGCGCTGCTCAAAGAGTGGGTGTCGGGCCCCACCTTGCAGGCTTTGTTAATGGCGCAGACACCCACTCAGATTCAGACCGTGGCCGTGGAAAAACTGCTGAAGCTCGCCGCAGATTTTTATCGCCAAAAGGGTTATCTGCTCGATCTCTCACCCAAAAATCTGGTTTGGCAAGAGACCCATTTCTGCCTGCTTGATACCGGTCCCAAAATTCAACCCAGTCCCTTTGCCCAATTATTGCAAAAGCCAGATTGGCAGCAATATCTGGCTTATTTCAGTCCCAAACTCAATCAGGCTGAATCGCGGCCCTCGGTTTTGTCACTCAACTTACCCGAACCCGAATT
>CAZRFI010000509.1:0-2451 GCA_964598905.1 uncultured Candidatus Sericytochromatia bacterium
CCCCGGCGGCGGCGATCTTCGGACCGCCAATCGTCGAGAGGATCTTGGGGCCAGGCAGGCCCGTTGAGCGGCACATCGAGAATGCGGTCGAAATCGGTGATGCCTTCGGTTTTGACATAGAGACTGGTCAGGCAATGGGCGGCATAATAGAGCCGGAAGTGGAAAAAGTTTTTGACGACCACCACATCGGCTTCGCGCACACTCAGGCCCAAATCTTCGTAAAAGCTCGGCTTCATGGGCATGGCATACCCTTCGGTTAAGACCAATTGCACCGAGCCGGTATCGAGCACGGCCATGCGGCCAAAGTTTTTGGTCTCCATGACTTTGCGCAGGCGGCCTGTGACACTCACCGCCGGGTTGACCTCGGGCTGTAAACGGCCCCCCACCGAGAGAGTGACCTCTTCGCCGATTTCTCGCTCGGCCAATTTGCCCACCGCCACCGGATCGCGCAGGGGCACAAGCGAAAGCAAATCGGGTTCGTCGAGCAAGGCCTTGAGCAAATGGGTGTTTTCGCCCGTGCCACCGGCCCCAACCACATCGGAGGCGTCGCAGATCGCAACCGCCCCCAGTTTGCGCGTCAGGCGGGCCTTGTGCACTTTTGCAAGGGCCTCTTCAATTTCTAAGAAGCGCGGGGGCTGTTGGTGGCGCACCTTCCAGCAGCGCTCAGCCAGGTCTTCGGCCAGCGACTCGGCCAGCTCTGGGTTGTTTTCGGTAATCACCACCACCGACCAGCCCAACTCAGGATGGGAGAGATAGGGGTGACACATAAAGACCGAGGCATCGAGCACGCCCGGCTGGCTGCAGAGGTCTTTGACATATTCAAAAATCCCGCGCATCGGCGGCCAAAAATCGAGGGTATTGCCACCGCCCAGCAGCAGCGGCAGGCTGCGCCAAGCCAGGGTCGGTTTGGATTTTTGCTGGGCCAGGGGAATTAACATTTTGCCAGAGCGGAACCCCGTGCGGGCCATGTCCCAATGGGGATTGGTGTGGTAGGCGCAGAGTCCGTTGAGCAATTCCATTTTTTCGCGGGTCATCAGGCCATGTAAATCAAAGCTGACGACAATCGGCAAATCAGGGCCAACGACTTCGCGCAGGGCCTCCAAGAGCACCACGTCGGGGTCTTCAATCTCTTCAACCCCCATTGCGCCATGCAGAGCCAAATAAATGCCATCGAGGGGCCCGGCTTCGCGCAGCAGGGTTTGAAAGCGTTCACAGATCTCTGCGAAATAATGTGTCTCCAGCGGGCCACCGGAGATCGACCAGGCACTGAGCAGGGGCACAGCTTCGACTTCGCCTTTGCCGATTTTGTGCACCGCTTTGCAAAAGCCTGAGAGTTCGAGGTTTTTGAGAAAGCCCTCTACTTCCCATTGGCCCTGTTGGCAGGCCTCTAACAGCGCAGCGCCTTCGAGGTAGTGGGTGCGTTCAAAATCTTCGCGGGTGGTGGGCACACTCGAAAATGAATTGCTCTCTTGCATAAAGCGGCCAAAGGCCAGGCGCAGTGGTTGTGACGGCATGGGTTCTCTCCTGCTTGGGGGATTGCTCTGATGCGATTGTGGGTACAATTACCTGCATTATACGCTGAAGCCTTCCCGCTGAAACCCGCCCCCTTGATTTTTGTCTGGGGCCTTCCCCTGTTACAATGGGTTCATCTTTTTCTCTGGAGTCTGCCTGCCATGCACACGTTTAAATCCCTGTTTTTGAGTCTGAGTCTGACGTTGATTGCCGTTTTACCCGCTTGGGCCGGCCCGGATCAAGATCTCAGCCGCAGCATGGCCCGCAAAGACTGGGCGGCCATGACCCAGGCTGTGGAAAAAGGGGCCAAAAGTGATGTCAAAACCAAACAGGGACAGCCGCTGCTGCTCTGGGCCGTGGCCGAAGGCCAAAATGCCCTGGTCAAATTGTTGGTGGCCAAAGGGGCCTCAGTTGAAACCAAAGGCAAAGAGGGCGAGACCCCGCTGATGATCGCTGCAGCCAAAGGCAATAAAGATCTTGTGCTGTTTTTGTTGGAGAAAAAGGCCAAGATCAATGCCCAGGATGGGCAGGGCTATTCAGCGCTGATGGTGGCCACCGACAAACACCAGACAGAGATCGCCAAATTGCTGGTGGCCAAAGGAGCGGATCTCAAAACCATGACCCACAAGGGCCGCACGGTGCTGATCAATGCCGCTTTCTGGGGCTATGCCGATCTGGTTAAGTTTTATCTCAGCAAAAAAGAGATTGAATTGCACCGGCGCGACCATGCTGGTAAAAATGCCTACAATTATGCCCTGGAGAAAAACTGGGTGGCTGTACAGGCCCTCTTGCAAAATGTGGGGGCCTTTGAATAGATTGTATCTGAGTGGTTTCGGGGCAGTTTTGAGGCAAGGGTAAGGGGTGAGAGGCTCGGGCCCTGTGACTGGGCATTCGGGATCGAGTAGGCACCCCAGTTACCTGGGGCACCTCTCACAGAAC
>CAZRFI010000510.1:0-2448 GCA_964598905.1 uncultured Candidatus Sericytochromatia bacterium
TTACCACTGTTGGTCGTTTACCTTGGGGGGGGTACATCGCCCAGATCGCTTTGGCAGTCTCAGTTTAGAGCCCCGTCCCAAGCCTTCGGCAACCGCTTCTCCCCAGCCATAGCTCAAAAAAAAGGCCTTCTTTAAGCTTGGTATAAGAAATAACAAGTATTCATCTGGCTGAGCGATAATTTTGAAAGAAACAGCAAGCTTCGGGAGCGTATTCATGTCCGATTTTATCAGTGGTAAACAGCCACCTTCTTTGTCCCCTTTAAAATTGCCGCAAGCAGGCACACAACCACTTGCTCCGGCGCTGGGCACGACCCCTGCTTTTTCTTTGCTCAAACCACCTGTGCACTTGTTTCAACCCCTGCCCACAGATAAACTGCCTGCCCCCAGCAAAAGTGGCAATGCTTTGACTTCGTTTGCTTTTTCGGATGAACTCGAACAAACCATGGGTGTGGCTGTAACTGCCGCACAGCAAGAATGGGACAAAGGTGTCAAAGAAACCCCAGGCAAATCCAATCGCGGCAAAGAAGTCGATAAATACGCTGCTGCGGTGGGTGGGATCGTGGGTGAAACCTGGTGTGGTTATTTTCTCGGCTATTGTTACGACAAAGCCGGTATGCAAGACACCATCGCCTTGGCCTCAACCTACCGGGCCCAAAAATTCTTTTCAGAACCTGGCTCGGATCGGCTTTTCTTGGATATTGGCGAAACCTTTAATCCCACCCAGAGCAAATATACCTACAGCAATTTGCCGATTCAACCGGGAGATGTGGTGATTTTTAATGAAAAAGGCGATTCTCATTTGGGTATGGTCGAGTCGTATCATGCCCAGACCGGCAAATTGGTCACGATAGAGGGCAACAGTGGGGGCGGAACCGCGAAAAAAGGGGATGGCAGTGATACCCAAGTCGTGCGTGACGGCAATTCTGTGGTACGCAAGGTCTATGATCTCTCTTTAAAATACATCCGCGACAAAATTACAGCCTTTGGACGTCCGGCTCTGAAAGACTTTGTAAAATAGCCCTTTCGACTTTCTAAATTAATCAAGCTAAATTAATCAAGCTAAATTAATCAAGCTAAATTAATCAAGAAAAGGCCCCGCTGGAAGTGTTTATCACAAACGGGGCCTTTAATCTGAGCAATGTGGGCTATTTTTTCTCTACTTGGATGGCATCATCCAGCTTCTTGTACTTTTCGTCCCAGGGAAAAGGGCCACAAATTTGCACTTTGGGTTTTGTGTCTTCGATGCTGCCCACACTTCGACTGCGCTCTTTTAAACCAGATTCAAGTGCTCTGATCGCTGCTTCACAGGCCACTTGGCGATTTGTCATGCTGCCCCAGCAATCGGTTACGCCCATCTCACGCTGGCGCATGATTTGTTTGATTTCGGCTTTGAGGGCATTGATTTGCCCTTTGAGATCGGCGTTTGAGAATTTATATGTCCAACCTTTGCCGTCAGTGGTGACTTCCTTTTCATTCAGTTTCGAGAGCAGTTCTTTGGTCATTTTGGCTTCGCGTTCAGCAAAGGGTTTGATGGGTTCATCGAAGCCTTCAGGGCCGCCAAAGAGTCGGTTGGAGCCGTTGGCCAATTCATTCATGGCATCATCCACGAGTTTGTCGAGCGGTTGGTTTTCATCCAGGAGATTTAATTCGCTGACGGCCCCAGCGATTTTGCCCAATTGGAGGCCCTGATCTTTGTGAGTGAGGTCGGGCTGTTTGTGGATGGCCTGATGTGTTTCTGAGTTGGCAGGTGCAGCCTTGGCTTTACTGATATTTTTGATCGGTTCTGCCGACTGAAAGCCCTGGGTCTTTTGAATATCCATGTCTCTTCACATCCCTCTTTTTAAAGCATCTTGTTTGGAAGCATGAATCATTTATCTGAACAGGCAGGCGTTTTCTTTCCTTTAACCCAATTAAGCTTCTATTAACTTTTGGAATACCAAGCTTTGGCCCGAATTCGGCTGATTAAACTGTCCGAAATATCCAACTCTGGATCGAGCATGCGGGCGTTGTTGAGCGCGTATAAGGCCCTGCGAAATTGTCCCCGTGCGGCCAGACGCATGCCTTGAGAATAATAAAAGCTGGCCGCATTTTTGCGCGAGGCTTCGGGTACGCCTTTGCCATTTGAGGGCAAGTCAGTCTCTTCTGCGCTTTTATCCACCGCCTCGAAATAACTCTGACCTGCTTCTTCTTGTTCCTGGTACTGCTGGTAGACCTTTTTCAAGGTATCGCCAAAGCTGTTTTTGGGTGGGGGTTTGGTTTGTACAGGTACCTGATAGACAACGGCATCAAAATAAGCCTGTTGGACCAAGTCTTGTTGGCGATCGTAGTCAGCGCGCTGGCGCGTGTCTAGCAGGGTGTCGCGGGCCAAGGTCAATTCTTTAAAGCGGCTGTCAGCCTCCTGGCGTTCAGCCGAGCCCAGGGGAAAGCGGTCGGGATGGCAGTCCTTGG
>CAZRFI010000511.1:0-2441 GCA_964598905.1 uncultured Candidatus Sericytochromatia bacterium
AAAGGAGCGGGAGAAGCAGGGGTATTAGTCATGGTTTATTGCCTGTTTGTCTTGCAGAATATGAAATAAATTGTACCTTAAGCTCCCAAAAGCTGTGTTACGCTGCCTCAAAACATGCAGCCCCCCCGACAACACCACCTCTTGATAGGCAAAAATAGTGAAAACAAAGATGGTTTATCCAGCTTGGCCCCCATTTCAACCGGGGTCGCTGCTGTGGCGCATCTGGCTCAGTGCCGCAGTGTTGCTCGCTGCGGGTACCTATCTCTGGTTTCCTGTGAGTCTGCTAACCCGGATCGGGACCGCCTTGCTGCTGATCTTGGGTTGGCAAAAACTGCTTCAAAGCCTGGGCCAGTATGCCGAAGCCCTGGCTGAACATTGCCAACTCAAAACTGCCGAGAAATATCTGCAATTTGCACTCAAGCTCTCCCCCCGACGCGCAGATCTCTGGCTGCTTTTGGGCAATATCCAAGCCGATCTCGACCATTGGCAGGCGGCGCAAGCGGCGTATCAAAACGCCCTCAACTTGCGTCCAGATCTGATCGAGGCCCTGAATGGCCTGGGATTCGCGCGCTTAAGCTTGGCGGAGCCAGAACAGCCTGCACCCATGACAGCCCATGACTATTTTAAACAGGCCTACGAACTGCGCCGGGGCAAGTCCGGCCAAAAGTCCGGCCCAAATTCAGCCCCTTCAGACAGCTCTTTGCAGAGAGACTTTCCCCCATTTAGCCCACTCAAGCTCAAACACGATCTCGAACAATGGCAATGGTTATGCGCAAAAGGACGTTTACCAGCCACCTTTCAAGGCCAGATAGAGACCCTGACAAAGTGGGCTCAAGCATTCACACAGAGCCCCCATGACTTGATTCCATTGCCTGCCAATCCTGACCTGCAAGCGCTCTGGGGAAAAAACCTGTATTTTTCTGCCCCCCCTGAGACCAACCGGCCCGCCTTGCAAGATCTGCCACAAACGCTCAAAGCAAGCATCTCGGCCCAAGCAGACAAAGTTTCCTGGGTCCTGAACCCAGTCTATTGGGATCACTTTCTCAGCCCAGAAGCCTTAAGTGCCCTGCAAGAGTTCTGCCTGGATTCCACCATTTGGCACGACGGCAGCCGCCGCGCTGGTTATCTCGCAAGTACCCTCGACGACGGCTTCAATTGCCCTTTGCTCTACCAAATTGCCAAAGAACTGAGACAGGCTTTGCCTGAGATCTTTGCAGATCAGCACTTGGTGTATATGTGGGCCTTTAAATGTGACAGTGAAGGCCAAGGCATTGCTTTGCACAACGACAGTGCTTATCTCAATCTCAATTTTTGGATCACACCCGATGACGCCAATTTAGATCCCTGCACAGGCGGTCTGCTGATCTACCCCCAAGACCCGCCTGCGGAATGGGATTTTGAAGATCTGCGCATGGATCAAGCCGGGATTGAAAACTGGCTGCAAGCACATCCACAGACGCCGCTGAAAATTCCCTACCGCTGCAATCGGGCCGTGTTGTTTCGCTCCCGCCTCTTTCATGCCAGCGATGTCTACCGCTTTCAACCCGGCTATGCCAATCGCCGCGTCAATATCACCTTGCTGTTTGGGAAAAAGATTCTCAAATATTATCCCAGACCGACCCTCGTTCCTCTGCACGAAGGTTAAGATTTGGTATCAAAGTCACAGAGAAGACTCCAACTGCTTGCTTTTTTTTACGACGATTTTGTAAAATCGAAGAATCATCGAGCAAGCTAAAATCTGGGAGCAGTACATGTGAGCGTGCAGGAGAGTGCATCAGCCAGCCAACATTTTTATTGCGATACAGCAACATGGATGTAATCAAGGTTGAACAGGCCGCCGATTACCTCCAATGTGCCGTCAGCAAAATTTATCGTCTGATCCACAGCAACCAACTCAATGCGCAAAAGGTCAACCGCTATTGGTTTATCTGCCAGCGCTCCCTGAGGACGTTCTGGTTCGACGATCTCAAAGAACAGGCCTTGGAACACTTGGAAAAGCAGAATTATCACGGAGCCCAACGCATTTACCTGCTTTTGGCCAAACACTTTCCACAACAACTGGATGGCTGGTATGGTCTCGGTCAAACCGCTTTGGCCGCAGGCGATCAAAAAGAGGCGCTCAAATACCTGCGCAAATGTCTGAAAGAATTTCCCGAATATGCTCCCGCCCACCAGGCCCTGGCACAGATCTATTACTCCCGTGAAAGTTATGCCAAAGCGCTTCAGCACTACCAATACCTTTACGAAAAAGCCCCCGGAGATTTGCAAGTGCTCTACAATTTGGGGCTGACCCTGGGCGCCTTGCAGCGCAGTGGAGAGGCCCACCTCTATTTTCGGCGGGCCATCGCTCTGGATCCCGGATACAGCAAGCCCTATTATGCCCTGGGTTTTTCCTATTATAGCCAGGGCAGCCATGCCAAAGCCCTGGAGTATTACCAAGC
>CAZRFI010000512.1:0-2436 GCA_964598905.1 uncultured Candidatus Sericytochromatia bacterium
GGCACCCCCGACCTGTGCTGGGGGTATTTACGGCAACGGCCCCCCCAGCCATTCAAGCGGATATCTGTGAGGTGCTACAATTGACACACCCCCAGCTTTACCAAGGCAATGTCCTGCGGGAAAATATAGCCGTGACCATTCAACGGGTTTGGACTCCGCGCGGGAAAGAACGCTACTTACTCAAAACCTTGGCCAAACGCCCGTTAAAAACATTGATCTATGCGCGTTCCCGCCACGCCTGCGAAAATCTGGCAATTCGCCTGCAAGAAAAAGGATTTTCTGCCCGTTTCTATCATGCAGGGACTTCTTTGACACAGCGACAGGCAAGTTATCTCCATTTTCGCGAGCCCGGCCCAGTGATATTGGTTGCCACCACAGCCTTTGGTATGGGGGTCGATATTCCTGATATAGCCACGGTCATCCATTGGCAACTCCCGGAAAGTCTCGAAGCCTATGTACAGGAAGTGGGCAGAGCCGGTCGCAACAGGGCATTTCTGGCCCAGGCTTTGGCCCTGAATCTCTGGGCCGAAAAGAAAACACAAACCCAGCCCTGGGAACCCGAAGTCTTACATAAAATCTGGAAGCTATTGGCTCAGGGGCGCTCTTTATTAGAGATCCAAGATCATTTGGACCTGGGCCCCAATCTCTTGCAGACAATTTTATTGGCTTGGTTAGAAAAAGAAGCCATCCAAGCGTTGCCAGGACAGCACTATCAGGTCTCGGTACCAAAATTGACCCCGGCCTTATTGAAACATGTCTTGGAAAAACAAAAAACAGGGGGCAAGCGCCTTAAAAATCAAGACCGGGCCTTGAAAGCGTATCTCTCCAGCAGCCAATGTCGCAGACAGCGACTAGAGCAGTATTTTTCAGCCCCTGTTCAGCCTCCCTGTGGGAATTGTGACCGCTGCCAGAAAAAAACTTGAGAGGTCGAACTTCGGAAAGCTAGACCGAGACCCCGATGCTGATTATACTGAACCATGCTTTTGTGGTTTGTTATTCTCTATCTTGCCCTCTCGGTGGGCATTGGCCTGTGGGCTGCTCTGAAAGTCAAAAACAGCCGTGATTTTGCTGTGGCCGGTCGCCACCTCTCTTTTCCAATTGTCACAGCCACCGTTTTTGCCACTTGGTTTGGCGCAGAAACCGTGCTGGGACTGTCGGCGACCTTTTTAAAAGATGGCTTAAAAGCCACTGCTTCAGACCCCTTTGGGGCCAGCATGTGCCTAATCTTGGCGGGCTTGTTTTTTGCGCGCCCGCTCTACCGCCTGAATATGCTCACGATTGGGGATTTTTTTAGAATCCGCTACAACCGTGTGATCGAAATTCTCTGCACCGTTTGTATCGTTATCTCTTATTTGGGCTGGGTCTCAGCCCAAATTCGGGCCCTGGGACTGGTCTTTTTTATCATCAGCAATGGGCAAATCAGTGAGCACACAGGTATGATTGTGGGGACCTTAATTGTCTTGACCTATACCGCCTTTGGTGGCATGCTTTCGGTCGCCATTTTGGACTTTGTGCAAATGCTCGTGATCATGGTGGGTTTATTGGGCATAGCCTGGTTTGTGAGTTCACTGCCAGAAGTGGGAGGCATCAGCAATGTGATCGCCCATGCACGCACACAGGGCAAGTTTGAATTTTGGCCCAAACAAAATACCCAATGGCTGCCGTTTATTGCCGCTTGGCTCACCATGATGCTCGGTTCGATTCCGCAACAGGATGTCTTTCAGCGCATGACCTCCGCCAAAGACGAAAATACGGCTGTAAATGGCACAGTACTCGGAGGCGGTCTCTATTTCCTCTTTGCCTTTGTACCCATGATGCTGGCCTATTCGGCCCTCCTGGTGGCACCCCAAAAATTTCAGGCTTTGGTCGCCACAGATGCCCACAAGGTTTTGCCAACCCTGATTTTGGAACACACCCCACTTTTGGCCCAGGTCTTCTTTTTTGGGGCTTTACTCTCCGCGATTATGAGTACGTCTTCAGCCACACTGCTGGCTCCATCGATTACTTTCTGCGAAAATATTCTCAAAGGGTTTTTCCCCAAAATCACCGATCAGGCATTTTTGCGCATGATTCGTATCATCCTGGTGATTTTTGCGATCTGTGTGTTGATCTATGCCCTGCAATCGAATGCCTCAATTCATCAAATGGTCGAAAATGCCTATAAAATCACCTTGGTGGCGGCTTTTGTGCCTTTGGCCGCTGGCCTCTTTTGGAAAAAAGCCAGCACCCAAGGTGCACTCTGGGCCATGTTGGGTGGATTAACAATCTGGATTACAATGGAAACGCTCACCACAGCCGCTTTTCGCGAAGCCTATCCCCCCCAACTTTGGGGCCTGGGCACCGCAATTCTGGGCATGGGACTCGGCTCGATCATGCCCCAGTGGTACAAAGCACCGCCACTTACACCTGAGCAGGCTGAAGAACTGGCAATGCCGG
>CAZRFI010000513.1:0-2436 GCA_964598905.1 uncultured Candidatus Sericytochromatia bacterium
CCAGGCCCACGGCATAATATTGCGCCGACATGACTGAGGTAGTCAAGTCCCCTGTGTCTAAGCCTGGGCCAGTGCCAGTGCCTGTGCATGCGTCTTTGACAAAATACATTTTCAGATCATAAATCTCGCCTTTAAATTCCCAGGTCTGAAAGATCAAATAGCGCACTCCATCGACCACCCGCACGCCATAGGGTTTGACCTGAATGCCTTCCCGGCTTTCACGCTCATAATCCCGCACCGTGATCAGGCAGCCGCCACCGGGTTTGAGCTGGGCATAAAAAGCTTCAAAAGCCATCAAGATCTCAGCGTCGCTGAGCAGATGGGGCACGGAGTTATCGCTGGCGATCAGCAGATCAAAGCGCTGGGCCTGGGCTGGGTGAACCTCGCGCATATCTGCCACCTCAAAGGCGATCTCAAGGCCTCTTGCTGCCGCTTCGCTGCGGGCGCGGGCAATCGCGCCGGGAGAGAGGTCGGAAGCTGTCAGGGTATAACCCAATTGGGCCAGCCCCAAAGTCTGTGTGCCAATCCCACAGGCCACGTCGAGGATCTGTTCGACGCGGCCTGGCCAATGGCTTTGAATCAGGCGATGCAGGCTTTGGGCCTGTCGCTTGATGCTGGCCTCCCAATCTGGGAAGATCAGGTGGTAATACGGGGAGAGTTGGTCGTAAAAGGCTTGGTTCATCCTGTGATTATATGTGTTCTTAAAAGCCAATTTCAACTCCGTTTGGTTTGACTGGCTTGGTCAATTAAATTTAACAATTCACTTTTGTACCCCTCTGGGTCTGTGCCCAAAGCGGACTTCACCAAACTTTTGAGTTGCTCAAAATTGGCAAGGCCTTTGTAAGGCGACTCCCTTAAGAGCAGGCCAAAACCTGCTACCCCTGCCGCAAGTCGAAAATTGTCGGAGGTCTGAGCCAAGGGCTGCCACTGGCAGAAAACCGCCTCTTCTAAGAGCTGGCTTTGGGACTGTCCAGGGGTTTTGAAGCGCAATGAAATCTTGAAGAGTTCCTGTGGATCGGTGCTGGCCTGCGATGCCGTGGGCACAATTTCGTAAAGGGCGGTCATGGTTTGACCCGCGCCAATTTCACCCGCATCTTTCTGATCATTGGCAAAATCTTTGTCGGGCATCACTCTGTTTTCATAGCCAATCAGGCGATAAGAGGCCACTTTTTGGGGATTAAAGGCCACCTGCAATTTGACATCTTGGGCCACGGTTAGCAACGTACCTGCCATTTGATTGACCAAAACTTTGCGGGCCTCGTTGAGATTGTCAATATATGCGTAATTGCCATTGCCTTTATTGGCCAAGAGTTCAAGCTTAGAATCTTTGTAATTGCCCATACCAAATCCCAGCACCGTTAAAAAGATCCCCTTTTGGCGTTTTTCTTCGATCAATGTGACCATTTCTTGATCAGAAGACAGACCCACATTAAAATCCCCATCGGTGGCCAAGATCACCCGGTTATTGCCCTTGGGAATAAACTGCTGATACGCCAAGTCATAGGCTTTTTCGATACCTTCTCCACCAGCGGTTGAACCGCCAGCTTCCAGGCGATCTAATGCTGTTTGTATCTGCTCCTTTTGATTGCCAGCGGTGGGACCGAGTACCACCCCTGCCGCCCCGGCATAGACCACGATGGAGACCCGATCCTGGGCGCGCAGGGATTTTATGAGCAGGGCCAAGGAGCGTTTGAGCAAGGGCAGTTTATTCTCATCGCTCATAGAACCCGAGACATCCAGTAAAAAGACCAAATTGCTGGGAGGCATGGCCTCTGCTGCGATCTGAGGGGCCTGCAGACCCAAATGCAAGAGCTGGTGTTGGGGGTTCCAAGGACATTCAGACAGCTCTGTTGTCCAGGCCAGCGGTGAAGACCCTTGCGGCGCGGGGTATTGATAAGGGAAATAATTGATCAGCTCTTCTGTGCGAATGGCGTCTTTGGGAGGCCATTGACCGGCATCCAGAAAGCGCCGCATATTGCTGTAAGACGCCGTGTCCACATCCAGCGCAAAACTGGAGAGCGGTTGCTTCTGCGGTGTAGCAAAGGGGCTTTCTTCAATCGCCTGATAACTTTCGCGGGGCACTTCGGTGTATTTGGGGCTGTAATTATACAATTGGGCCCGGCGGCTACTGGCCTTCGAGCGATCTTGAGCACCAATGAAGTTTGGTAAAGAAATTGCAATCAATACGGCAATAAAAATCGCAGTACAAAGAGAATACATGATAAATTTAATCATGACAGATAATACCCTTTATTTTGTTTTTATTTTGGAAGTAAATTGCAACTCAATTCCGGTAATTCTTTATTCCCGTTTGATATCACTTTCAAACTGACAGGGATTGATGCTCTTTGACATGCGCCAGAATCAGGCTGCGCACCATTTCTGCGGTCTCTTCCACGCTCAATTGGGCAAAGTCGGCGTAGGGAATCGGGTCGA
>CAZRFI010000514.1:0-2432 GCA_964598905.1 uncultured Candidatus Sericytochromatia bacterium
GAGCGCAATTCATCCAAGTCTTCTTGGCTGCCAACGTTGGTGGGAGGGGTCTTCAGGCCTTTAAATGATTCAGGATTGGGCTCATGGGTAGGGATGATTTTTTCTTGGGGCTGAAGCGGGGGCGTTTCGGTTTGGGGTTTGATATTCCCTAGCGATTGGGATGAATGCAGGCCGGAAGTTCTCAAATCACTCATACACAAAATCCTTCTCAATTATTCTTTCTGAGGGTCTTATTTAATGTTTTAATATTGTATTTTATTCAACTGAAAATATACTTTCACCAGCATACTGAGAAAAACATTTGAAGTCAATATCTGCCCATATGTTTTGGGGGTCCATATCAGTTAGAATGCAATAGCCATTTAACAGGAGAATTCACATGCCCTTTGCGCTCAGTCTGCCTTCCGATTTTGAATCCCGTTTAAACGCCTTTCAAACCGAAGAAATCCCAAATCTGATCGCCGACTTGGAGCAATTGGTGCGCATTCCCAGCATTTCAAAATTGCCGGAACATGCTGGCGACTGCCTCAAGGTCTTGGAATGTGTTTCAGAGCTGACTCAAAAGCTGGGCTTTCGAACTGAAATTGTCAAAACGCCAGGCCTGCCTGTGTTTATTGGCTGGTTGGAAAACGATCCAACCGCACCCTGGATCACGATTTACAACCACATGGACGTGCAACCCGCAGAAGAGCCTCAATGGGAAAGTGCGCCGTTTGAGCCCCTGCTCAAAGATGAGCGGCTCTACGGGCGCGGCAGCACCGATGACAAAGGGCCCGCATTGACTTCCCTTTATGCCATCGCCTTTCTCAAACAGGCCGGGTATGCTCTGCCCAATATTCAGTTGATTTATGAAACAGAAGAAGAAAATGGCAGTGGCCATTTTGGCTGGTTTCTCGATCACATGGGCGAGCGCTTAAAAACACCCAGATCGATTCTCGTGAGCGACACGATTTTTGAAGGGGATCACCCCGCGTTAACCTATCGCCTGCGGGGGCTTTTACAAGCTGAAGCTGAGCTGGTTTCTGGCAGCATGGATCAGCACTCGGGGCTGGTTGGGGGCGTGGTTGAAAATCCCTTAAATATCTTGATCCGCGCTCTGGCAACCTGTACAGATGCCCAAGGCAATGTGACCATTCCCGGTGTTTCGGCCCCCCTGCTCAACGCAGAAGAACAAGCGGCCCTGGAAAAAACCGCTGAGGTCTTTGATATTCAACGGCTGCATCAAGACACTGCCGGTGCCCGTTTTTACAGCGAAGATCCGCGAGAGATCATCGAGCGCATTTGGTGTCGCCCCACTTTTGAGGTGCATGGCTTTGAAGGCATTCAAACCACCCCCAAAGTCATCAAAAGTGCCCTGCCTTACCATGTCAAAGCCAAACTCACGTTGCGTCTGATGGCAGAGCAAGACCCCAATCAAGTGCTGCAAGCCCTGGAAAAACATCTGCAGTCATGCCATCCAGCCATCCAGGTCAGCGATCGCGGCCAACTTCGCGGCTGCAAAACAGCCTTGGATGCCCTGCCGATGCAGGTGGCTGCAGCTGCCTGTGAATTTGGTTTTGGCAAAGCCCCTTTGATTGTTGGCAGTGGCGGCACCATTGGCGCATTGCCACAATTTCAGCGGGTTTTCCCCCAGGCGCCCCTGGTGTTGATCGCCCAGAGCCTGATGTCGGATCATTACCATGGGCCCAACGAAAACTTTCGCCTGAGTCAAATACGCGACGGCATGCGTACGATGGCTGCATATCTACATGGTTTGACAACGGTCTAAAGCCACTTGATCGCTGGCGTTCAATCAAGACATGGTCTTCTCTTTGAGCGCGTGATAGAATTACCCTCTAGTACCCCCAAATCAAGGAGTTGTTTTCTGTGAAAAATCTGATCGTACTTCCCGGCGTTTTAATCATTGCTCTGTTGGCTGCCTGTGCCGGAAACAATACCCCTGCCAGCTCCAACTCCCCCTCTCCCAGCAGCAGTACTCCGCCTGCAAGCAGTAATCCTACCACCCCTGCCAGTGGTGAAAAAGTCAGTTTTTCGGTGGCCCAAAGTATTATTCAATCCCGCTGTTTTATGTGCCACTCTGGAGCGGGTGCCCGTGTGGGGGTCAATTTTGATAACAAAGATCAGATTAAAAAATACGCAGATCGGATCAAGGCCCGCGCTGTTGATAGCAAAGGTATGCCCCAGGGCAATGCCACAGGCATGACCGATGCTGAGCGCCAAACCTTGGGAACCTGGATTACACAGGGTGCATCTCTGGACTAAATTCAACCCCATTTTTAACCCCATTAACCCATGAGTAGTGCCTGCCCCTGTGGTCTCAAAGCCACTTATGCCGAGTGCTGTGAGCCCTTTCACACAGGGCGGTCTTTGCCTGCAACGGCTGAGTTACTGATGCGTTCGCGTTACAGTGCCTATGCCCTGCGTTTGGTGGA
>CAZRFI010000515.1:0-2420 GCA_964598905.1 uncultured Candidatus Sericytochromatia bacterium
AGGCCACCCTCAATTTACTGGCGGCTTCGCCCGATGAGGCCGCAGTCCATATTTTTAATCAGGCCAAAGGGGGCGATCCGCAGATGCATTTTATCGCCAAACATGTCTTGGGCATCGATTATGAAAACCTACCCGAAAGTGTTGCCGTTGACGCCTTTGCCAGAGGCATGCATCTGGATGTCAATAAATAATCCCTGTTTTGCTTAATCCAACAAAGGAAAAAATCAAAATGTCTGTTGAATTAGAAACCAAAACCCCTTTGGGCCGGCTTGAATTGATCTTCAATCAGATTGGCCTGCCCAGTTATTTGGTCTCCAAAGATGCCGAAATGCCTTTTGAGTACCTCTTGGTGGCACTTGATGAAGACCAAAATCCAAAACCCCAAAATTTGCTTAAATTGGTCTTTATGGAAGATATTCTGAATACCCCCGGTGAGCAGGGTGAGACGATTGAACACCCCGAGCGCCTGGGGCGTTTTGCCACTTTACAATTATATTTGGAACAGCCCTTGAAGCTGCCTACGGCCAGATTGCTAGACACCTATCGCTTGGTTTCAGCCATGAGCAGCTTAATTCCCAATGGCGCCTTGGTGCTCAATGAAGCCGAAAAAAACAACGTGGTCTATTATTCTCACACCCTTATGATGCGCCCTGATTCCCTGGATATTGGTCTTGTGATTGACCTAATCGAACAGACCCGTTTTTTTCTCAATCGGTTTTTGCCCAAAATTCACGAAATTACAAGCACGGCCAAATCACTCAAACAGATTTTGGCAGATACGCAAAAATCCTTGGTGGCAGCCACTCAACCCCTTCTTGCCTAAGCTTTTCAGGTATGGATTAAATAAGGCTTGACATAAGATTATGAATAAGTTAAGATAGTGTTAATAAAGGTTAATCACAAGTTAATTGTTCGTGCATAAACGAACCCTTGCAGGAGTTTTAACCCCATGAAAACATTATTTACACTTCTCACCACTGCCCTGATGCTTTCTTCTCTGAGTGCCTGCCAATCCCAGTCCACCCTGATGCCCGTCGCCCCCGCGATGCTGCAAGCCCAAGCTTCAACCCGCGTGATTTTCCACGTCGTGCCCGAGAGCAAAGCCAAAGTATGGCACATTAAACTGCAACGCAATCCTGCACCTGTCGCCACTTTTAGTACCAAAGAAGCCGCTGTGGCTGCTGGTCGTTCCCTGGCCAAAGCCCAACCTTTGGGTCAGTTGATTGTTCACTTGGCCAATGGCCGAATCGAAACTGAATACACCTACGGCAACGACCCCGCTCAATCTGTGGGCTAAACCCTGAATTTGAATGCCGCCTCGGGAGACCCGCCCTGCAGGCGGCTTTTTCATGAGTAAATTGCTTTTCCGCTTGGAGAGAATTGACAAGGCGGGTACAATTCTATCTCCCTTCACCGAACCACAAGCCACAGGGATGTGGCGGGATTGAACGAAAATGAGGAGATATCCATGCAAAGTGCCTCAGAGCTGGTTGCCTCAGCTAAATTTAAAGCACTGATCGCCAAACGCTGGCGTGTTTCTGTGGTTTTGAGCTTGCTCTTGTTCTGTTTTTATTATGGATTTTTGTTGTTAATTGCCTATCAAAAACCACTGATCACCCAGTTGCTCTTGGGCAAAATGCCCCTGGGGATACCGCTTGGGGCTGGTGTCATTGTCTTATCCTGGCTTTTAACCGCCTTTTATGTGATTTGGGCCAATCGTTATTATGATCCCGTGGTCAAAGCGCTGGTTGCAGAATTTAAAGAGGAAGCTGTATGAAAACGCCTGCTGTTCAGAGCACTTTGGGACAACCCACTCCCGCAGCCATTGCTTTCTTTTTGTTGATTGTCTTGCTCACCTTGGGGATTACCTGGTGGGCTGCCCGGCGCACACGTTCGGTTCAGGAATTTTATGCGGCAGGGCGATCGATCAGTGCCTTTCAAAATGGTCTGGCACTGGCCGGTGATTATATGAGCGCCGCTTCATTTTTGGGCATCGCTGGGATGGTTGCCCTCAAAGGCTTCGACGGCATGATCTATGCGATTGGCTGGCTGGTCGGCTGGCCGGCGCTGATGTTTCTCGTGGCGGAGCCCCTGAGAAACCTGGGCAAATACACCTTTGCCGATGTGGTGGCCTTTCGTTTGCAACAGACCCCTGTACGCATTGCTGCTGCACTGGGAGGCATCTTGACGATCCTCTTTTATACCATCGCCCAGATGGTGGGCTCGGGTGCCCTGATTCATTTGATGTTTGGCGTGCCCTACGAAGTCGCTGAAGTTGCGGTGGGGGTGATCATGCTCGCTTATGTGCTCTTTGGGGGCATGTTGGCCACAACCTGGGTGCAAATTGTCAAAGCCCTGCTTTTGCTCTTTGGCGTGACCGTGATGGTGATCCTGGTGCTTGCGCGTTTTTCGTTTAATCC
>CAZRFI010000516.1:0-2413 GCA_964598905.1 uncultured Candidatus Sericytochromatia bacterium
CCCCAAAAAGTATTCAATCGCAAAAATTTTGCTAAAATTTGAGCAGTCAACCAAGTTTATTTAAAGGCAGATCATCCGGAAAACATTATGATACTCCTCCATACCGTTTGGCAGAATCAGCAAATCGCGCTCTGGGCAGAACAGCCCATCAATTCCAAAGCCCGAAAAGCCCTGGTGGTTCACCCTGGGGCTCTGGACTCAACAGCCCTGAAGACCCGTTTGAAAAAACAGGGTTTAAACGCCAAGGGTGAAGAGGGAAGCACTGTACTGTGGTTGCCTTCAGATAAAAAATACCCCTTGCCCTCTCATCCGCTTTTGGGAGACCAGAATTGCCCTTCCCCCCGTCTGGAGGCCTGGGAAATTCCCTGCATGGAATTCAGCCCAGCACAGATCAGGCCTTGGCTTCAGCAATTACCCACGACAGACTTACTTGAGCCAGGCCTGCTGATTGCCCCTGATCTGCGTTTTTTGGCCCAGGTTATGGGCTGGGCAACCAGCTTGGTGGCAGCCCAGCAGTTTTTGCCCGGGCTGAGCGCAGACAGGGCCTGTTGGGAGGCCGTTTTTAATCACTCGGCACAAGAACGTTTGCACAATTGGGCCCGGGGCATGCCTGCGGTGCTCTATGCCAATGCAGACCACAGCCATGGGCCCGAAACCGTCTTGCGTCAGATGCTCAATACCTGGGTCGATCTCCAGGTCCGGGCAGTTGTGCCGGAACGGCAGAGCAAAGCAGAGTCTGCTTTTGATGTCTGGATGCAGGCTTTAAACCGGCCAAATCCGCAATTAAAATTGAGTCCGACAGATTTACTGCCCCTGGCGGAAAGCCTTAAGCAGTGGTTGCGCCCCTTGGAAGCCCTCAACAAAGCCCGTTGGCGGCTCTGTTTGCAATTAATCGAGCCCCAAAAGCAGCAGCCTTGGCAATTACAGGGTTTTTTACAATCCTGGGAAGACCCCAGTCTGCGTTTGCCCCTCGCCACGGCCTGGAAATTGAGTGCAGCCAAAGCCAAAACGTTCGGCAGCACCCCGGCCCAATTAAAAGAATTGCTGCTGTTGACGCTGGGCCAAGCGAGTAATATTTACCCTGAATTGCAAAAGATCTGGGTCGGTCAAACCCCTCAAAGCTTGTCGCTTGAGCAAAAACAGGTCTGGCATTTTCTGTCTGAAGTCGCCCCGCTATTAGAACAAGCGGGCTTTGTACTGCTCTTGCCAAGTTGGTGGACACAGCCCGCCAGCCGCGATTTGTCTTTGCGCGCTCGGGTCGAAACCCCCAAACTGACGGGCAAATCTGGCTTGAATTTGGCGAGTTTGTTGCAGGTACACTGGGAAGTGGCTTTGGGAGAGGAGAGCCTGAGTCTCAAAGAATTGGAAACCCTGGCCAAATTAAAACAGCCTTTGGTTCAATTTCGTGGGCAATGGCGACAATTTAACCTGGAAGACATTCAAAAAGCGCTGGCATTCCTCAAAGCACAGCCCCAGGATTACACGCTTCAGGCTTTGCTGCCCATGGCCTTGGGAATTCTGGAAACCCCTTTGCCGATCAGTGACATTGCTGCAAAAGGAAAAGCCCAAGCCCTGTTTGCCCAATTGCAGGGCCAGGCCAATTTTGAACTGACGGATATTCCCACAGAATTTGTCGGACAATTGCGCCCCTACCAAGTGCGCGGGGTCTCGTGGCTGCAATTTTTGCACCAATGGGGTTTGGGGGCCTGCCTTGCAGACGATATGGGCCTGGGAAAAACCCCGCAAACCCTGGCCCGGATTTTAAAAGCCCGGCAAGAAGCGCCCCAAAGCCCACCGGTTTTGCTAATCTGCCCAACCACCTTGGTGGCCAATTGGCTGCGGGAGGCGACCCGTTTCACGCCGGGTTTAAAGATGCTTGTTCACCATGGAGCAGAGAGACCCAAACTGGCCGAATTTAAACGGAAGATTGCCGGCCAAGATGTGGTGATTTCGACCTACGGGCTCCTGCACCGCGATGCCCCCTTACTCCAACCGATCCACTGGCAGGGAATTGTCTTGGATGAAGCCCAAGGGATCAAAAACGCCGATACCCGCCAATCTAAAGCAGCCCGCAGTCTCAAGGCCCAGTGGCGGATTGCCCTGACTGGTACGCCGATTGAAAACCATGTGGGTGATCTCTGGTCGCTGATGGACTTCCTCAATCCAGGTCTGTTGGGCTCTCAGCGGTCATTTAAGACCCAATTTCAAACCCCCATTCAAACCGGGGAAAGTGCCAAGCCCCTAAAAAATCTCAAGACCCGGATTGAACCGTTTATGCTGCGGCGGACCAAAACAGACAAATCCATTATTTCAGATTTGCCAGAAAAAATTGAAATGGAACTCTTTTGCCCCCTCACGCGCGAACAGGCCAGTCTTTACCAGGCGCAGCTCAATGAAATGAAAAAACAATTGG
>CAZRFI010000517.1:0-2412 GCA_964598905.1 uncultured Candidatus Sericytochromatia bacterium
GGGTTGCCAATCCAGTCCCTGGGCGCACACCGCCACAGAGACATTCAAGCCGAAGTGAATCGTTTTAGACCCTGTTTGAGCCAGATTGACCGATAAGCTCAACAGTTCAAGAGCCCCTCTGGTACACTGGAGAAGATGATTTGCCACGAAAGAAGGAACAGTGACTGTGACAGAAATACAGAAAAAGGGCTCGAAAGTTGGCGTGATCGCCATCGTGTCCACCTTGATCATTGGCAGCGCAGCTGCCGCAGGTAGCTTTATTTGGGCCGGACAAACCGCCTTTGCCGCCAAAGTCAATGGCCAGGTAATCAGCACCGAAGAATTTGCCACCTATGTCGAACGCGCCAAGAAGCAATACGCAGGCCAAATCGGCATGGACTTCAACTCCGCCGCCGGTCAGACCATGTTGGTCAATCTCAAGAAAAACATCATGAACTCCCTGGTTGAAATGTCGCTGATGAAACAAGAAGCCACAACCATGGGCCTCGATGTCAAAGAAGACGAATTCAAGAGCAAATTTGATGAATTGCTCAAAGCGCGCTACCAGGGCAACCGCAAGACCTTTGATGAGGATCTTGAGCGCAATAAATACACCTACGAAGAGTTCGAAACCCAGTTTAAACAGCAGATTTTGCTGAGCAAACTCTATCAGAAGGTCATCGAAAAGGTCAAAATTGACGATGCCGAACTGAAAAAATACTACGACGGCCACATGGATATGTACAAAGAGCCTGAGAAAATCAAGGCCCAGCACATCCTCGTCAAAGCCGAAGAGGGCAAAAAAGACCAAGAAACAAAAGCCAAAACCAAGGCTGATGCCCTCTTGGCCCAATTGCAAGGCGGCGCTGACTTTGCCAAATTGGCCAAAGAAAACTCCGACGACACCTCCAACAAAGACGTTGGAGGCGAACTGGGTGCTTTTGGCAAAGGCATGATGGTGGCCGAATTTGAAGAGGCAGCTTGGAAGCTTAAAGAAGGTGAACTGATTGCTGCCCCCGTCAAAACCCGCTTTGGTTACCACATCATTAAACGGGGTGCCTCCGTGCCCGCCATGACCAAAGGCTTCCCCGAAGTCAAAGAGAGCATCCGGGCCCAACTCGATCGCGAGAAAAAACAAAAAACCTTTGAAGACTGGCTCAAACAGCTCAAAGACAAGTCCAAAATCGAGATCAACGAAAAAATGACCGCCGCTCCGCCCGCTGCTCCCGCAGCAGAAGGCAAGCCTGGCGACAAACCCGTTGAAGGTCAACCAGGACAGCCCGGCCAACCTGGCCAAGGCACTCCTGGTGAAGCTCCCGCCGGCCAGACTGAGACCAAAGCCGGTGACGGACACGATCATTAAAGATCATGACCCGACGCATTGATGTGGTGGGGCTCGGACCGGGTCCCGCCCGCTTTTTGACTTTAGAAACCCGCGACCTGCTGATGGCAGGAAACCCGGTTTATTTGCGCACGGCCGTCCATCCGACGGTACCCGAATTGCAGGCCTGGGGTTGTACCTTTACCAGCTTTGACAGTTTTTATGAACAGGCGGCCAATTTTGACAGCCTGTACCAGCGGATTGTCGGGCAATTGTGGTCAGAGGTCGAAGCCCAGGGCCAGATTGTCTATGCTGTGCCGGGCCACCCACTGGTGGCTGAGAGCACGGTGCAGCAATTATTGGCAGCAGCAGAGCAACAGGGCGTAGAAGTCGTTTTACATACGGCGGTGAGCTGTGTCGACGTGGTGCTCGAAGCAGTGGGCGTGGACCCCAGCAATGGTCTGGTGATTCTCGATGCCCTGGGCCTCGAACCCAACCAACTCGACTTTCGCAAACCGCAACTCATCACCCAGATCTACTCTCTGCCCGTGGCTTCCGAGGTTAAATTGGCCCTGCTTGAACGCCTCGATCCCGAGACAGAGATTGTCTTGGTGCGTGCTGCAGGCTGCGCAGATCAGCAGGTCGAAAAACTCCCGCTCGAAGATCTCGACCGCGTGGACTGGATCGACCATTTGACCACTTTGTATCTGCCTGCGGGGGGCCCAGAAACCCTGGCCCCGCTGGAGTACCTGCGCTGGGTGGTGGCCCGGCTGCGCGACCCCGAGGGCGGTTGTCCCTGGGATCTCAAACAGACGCCGCAGACCCTGCGCAAATATGTGCTCGAAGAGGCCTATGAAGTCGTCGATGCGATTGAACAAGAAGACCCCGACGCGATCTGCGAAGAATTGGGGGACTTGCTCTTGCAGGTCTATTTGCAATCCCAAGTCGCCCAAGACGAAGGGGATTTTGAACTCGATGAAGTGGCGCGCGGTATTGCCGAAAAGCTGATCTACCGCCACCCCCATGTCTTTGGCCAAGGCCCCGAACTCGCAACCCCCGAAGAAGTCAAACAGCAATGGCAGGTTGACCGTCTATTTGAACCGGCAATTGAT
>CAZRFI010000518.1:0-2405 GCA_964598905.1 uncultured Candidatus Sericytochromatia bacterium
CAGGATAAATCAAGATGTTTGAAAGCCTCTCAGGCCGCTTCCAGGATGTTTTTCACAAAATCTGGGGGCATGGCAAAATCACCGAAGAAAATATCTCAGAGGCCCTGCGCGAAGTGCGCCGTGCCATGCTGGAAGCAGACGTCAATCTGCAGGTGATCAAGGGCCTGGTGGCCCGCATCAAAGAAAAAGCCCTGGGCCAAGAGGTGCTCAAAAGCCTCTCTCCCGGCCAGGTCTTTATCAAAATCGTCAACGATGAACTGGTGGCCTTGCTCGGGGGCGAACACGAACCGCTGAAATACAGCGGCTCTCCCGGCGTGATCATGCTTGCCGGTCTGCAGGGCACAGGCAAAACCACCACCTGTGGCAAATTGGCCAAATACCTGCACAAACAGGGCCGCCGCCCGCTGCTCGTGGCAGCAGATATTTACCGCCCCGCCGCGATTCAGCAGCTGATTATTTTGGGCAAACAGATCAATATCCCGGTCTTTGACCTGCCCGATGCCAAGCCTGTCGAGATTTGCAAAGCCGCGCTGCAAGAGGCCAAAACCAAAGGCTACGACACCCTGATTCTCGACACCGCTGGCCGTTTGCATATCGACGAAGTGCTGATGGAAGAGCTGCGGGAAATCCGCGCCGAGGTCAATCCCCACGAAATTCTGCTGGTGGTCGATGCCATGGTCGGCCAAGATGCTGTCAATATGGCCAAGGCCTTTAACGATGTGCTGGAATTGACCGGCATTATCATGACCAAAATGGATGGGGATACCCGTGGTGGGGCTGCACTCTCGGTCAAAGAGGTGACCGGCAAACCGATCAAATTGATCGGCATGGGCGAAAAACTCGATGCCTTAGAAAATTTTTACCCCGAGCGCATAGCCAGCCGGATTTTGGGCATGGGCGACGTGGTCTCGCTGGTGGAAAAGGCCCAAGAGGTGGTGGACGAAGACGAAGCCAAACGCCTCGAAGAAAAGCTGCGCAAGGCCAATTTTACGCTCGAAGACTTTTTGCAGCAGATGCGCCAGATCAAAAAGATTGGCTCGCTGGAGCAGATCATTGGCATGATTCCTGGGATCGGTGGCAAACTCGACCGCGATGCGATCAATGCCGGTGAAAAGCAGCTCAAGGTGATTGAGGCGATTATCCAGTCGATGACACCCGATGAGCGCTCCAACCCAGATCTGATCAACGCCAGCCGCCGCCGCAGGATCGCCAAAGGCAGCGGCAATACCGTGCAAGAAGTGGCCCAATTGCTCAAGCAATTCCAAGAAATGCAGAAGATGATCAAAAAGCTCTCTGGCACCGGCCTCTTTGGCGGGGGTGGAGGCAAGTCCAAAAAGAACATGATGCGCAAACAGCAGATGAACTCCATGCGCTCAGCCATGGCCAAACAATTTCCGATGGGACGGAATTAAACCGACAATGTTGAATAAATTGCCTCTGTTTTCTTTCCCTTTTTTGCCCAAGCTGGCAGTTGTGGCGCTCTTTGCCAGCTCTGCCCTGAGCCTGAGTGCCTGCCCTGCCAATAATACGCCTTCCAGTCCGGTGCCCACAGCCACCCCAACGCCAACGGCCCTGCCGACCGCTGCCGCTACTGCCAGCCCTGCCCCTGTGCCGAGTGCCACTGCCACGGCTTTGCCTACAGCCACTCCTGTGCCCAGTGCTGTGCCTACAGCCCCGATCTCTTCACCCACGCCTTTGCCGGTCAGTGCCAGTGCGACCAATACCCTGGGCATGAAGTTTGTGCGGATTGACGCTGGTGCCTTTATCATGGGCTCACCCAGCACTGAAGTCGGACACAAGGCCGACGAAATCCAGCGCAGTGTGACCCTGACCCGCGCTTTTCTGATGCAAACCACCGAAGTGACTCAGCGCCAGTGGAAAGCCGTGATGGGCAGCAACCCCTCCAAATTCACCCCTGAAAACCTCGACCGGCCCGTGGCTTCGATCTCCTGGAACCAGATTCAGGACTTTATCGCCCGTTTGAATCAACGCGAGGAAGGTCGCTACCGTTTGCCGACCGAAGCCGAGTGGGAGTACGCGGCCCGTGCCGGTTCCTCCGAGCCCTATTTCTTTGGCCCCAATACGCGTTTTCTCAAAGACTTTGCCTGGTTTGTCGAAACAGCGGGTGAGCCCTCTCTGCCTCAGCCTGTTGGCACCAAGCGCCCCAATCTGTTTGGGCTCTACGACGTAATTGGCAATGTGAGTGAATATGTGGCGGATATGTATACCGGTGAGATCTCGGCTGAGCCTCAGGTCGATCCCAAAGGCCCGCCTTCATCGGCTCACCGCGTCTACCGCGATTGCCACTATGCCCAGCCTGCTGAGGACTGCCGTGCGGCAGTCCGCCACTTGATTCGTCCAGATTTTGTCGTCGAGGGGCAAATTGGTTTTCGGCTGGTGCGGGA
>CAZRFI010000519.1:0-2389 GCA_964598905.1 uncultured Candidatus Sericytochromatia bacterium
TCAGCGATTGGTCGGTGGTCACAGCGGCCCGGCGGGCAGTGACCTGAACCAAAGCGGTCTTGCCAATATCTGCCAGCGAAACGGTACTGGCATTGATGGCCAGCGAACCTATCACGGTCCCTCCCACAGTCAAATCGATCGAGGTCGGAGCGGTAGCCGTGGCATTAAAGAGTTGAATGGTGGTCAAAACGCCGTCCACGGAAGAGCGGACTTCGACAGCCACGCTGACGGGGCTGGATGTACCACCGAGTTGGTAAGAAATAAACTTGATCTGGAAAGCCGTGTCGAGGGTTGCACCCGTGGTGGAGACATTGGCTGCGCTGATAAAGGTGGCTAGCGAGGGCACCGTGGCCGCGGTATCTCCCACACGCACATTTTGCTTGATGTCGATTTCGGCATTTTGGGCAAAGGTGGCCTGAGAAATCGAGCCGTCGAGCAGGGAGCGGGTGTTGAACTCGGTGGTTTCAGCGATGCGGGTCAGTTCCAGCCGGAGCTGACCGACTTCTTCTTGGATCTTGATGCGGTCAGCATTGACCAGGGTGTCACCAGCGGCCTGAATCGAGAGTTCGCGAATGCGCTGGAGAATTTGCGAGGTTTGGTCGATGCCCGATTCTGCAGTGGAGATTAAATTCCCTGCATCCTGAGAATTGGCAATTGCCTGAGTAAAACCACGAATTTGGGTGCGCAATTTTTCTGAGACAGCCAACCCCGCAGCGTCATCTGCGGCACGGTTGATGCGCAGACCTGAAGAGAGACGTTCGAGGGTTTTGTTCAGCTGTTGATTGCTGAGGGCCAGATTCCGTTGGGAATTGAGAGAGGCAATATTGGTGTTAATCCGAATAGCCATAAGACGCGTTTCCTCCTTGAAACATACAATTTAATCCATTTTAGTCCCTGTAAAAGAACCATTAAAAATCGCTCATCTTGAACGACTGCCTCTAGCATAACAGGTCTGTTAGATTAGATCAAGTCTCTCAAGATCTGAGCCAGTGCTTCAGAATGAAGCCATGAATTTGTTTTGCTCAATCGCGCAAAGCTGAAACTGCGGCATGGGGTAAGGCTTCATCAGGAAAATGAAGGCAGCGTCATAGAATTAGGTCGAGCCAGAAAGCGTCTGAAAATGTTTAGGACCAAGCCCTGTAAGGCTACTCATCACCTCCTTTCAGCCAAATTTCATTCAAGAACTGTCCCGCCATTGAAATTGCTTGTTTTTGACAGCATCCCAATTTTGATGGAGTTTCCTGGTCCAAGATTGTGTCAGGGCCTGTAAAAAGAGTTTGAAAAAAGACTTTAAGCTCAATTTTTCAAGCTTCAACCCAAGCAGATCCGCCCGAATCATGAGCTGGTTGAACAAATGGGCAATCTGGATCAAAAGATAAACCACTTTCATCGCATTGCTATCGCGACACCAGACATGTTCCAATGCATAACCATGCCGTTTTTGAACGTCAAAGCCTTGGTTCTCGACTTTCCAGCGCTGTTGTGCCAGATTTTCAATCTTCAGAAGTTTGTCTTCGGAGAGCAACAAATTGGAGCGGAAGCCCTTGCACAAAGTGCTTAGGGATACCGACAGCAAAGCAATGTATCCCCGACTGCGCTTTAATTCGCAGGTTTCGTCAGCTTTGAGAATATCCATGACATTGACTTGGCCATCAAAGTTTTCGCCCTGGTATGAAAGGTGGTTCACCCATTGGTAGAGTTTGTTTTCAATCCATTTAACCGGGTCTTTGTCTTTGACCCCCAGGGCGTTTAAAGGCATATTTGTTAAAGCTTCAAAATCCTCCCAAACAGTGCTTAAGACCTTGTCTTGGAGGACGAATAAATATTTCCACCGAGCATCTTCACAAAGCCTAAAGACAGGGCCTTTTGGATAAAGCCCGTCAGCAAGCAAAATAACCTTGAGCTGCGGAAAATGCTTTTTTAAACGCCCCAAGAGGCGGTAAGCAGCCTTTAATTCGCAGTCTTGTTTCTCATCAGGCTTGCCACCCTCATTTTCAATGAACTCTGAGAGCAGTGAAATGGCAAAGCCGTCCTGAGAGATGAGTTTTATCTCCAGCACTCTGTGGTAGAACTGTAGCTCTTTGTCCGGGCCACAGGCAGAATAGAGGCAATGTTCGCAGTGTCGCTCTTTCCAACGGTAAATCTCAGTACCATCCAGGGCCAGAATATATCTTTTGCCATAGCGAAATCGTTCCAGACAACGGCTGCGCAGGAGCCTGTAAACCATCGCCAAACGCAGCTTTTCCAGTTCCTCTGGAGGCAGTTTTTTCCAGAGATGGGCCAAAGTATCGCCATGGGGAATACTCGGTAGAGTGAGCCCAAACATGCGTTCAAGAATGGTTTTGGTCTCTTGGGTGAACAGATTTTCATTGAACTGATTGCGCGATTC
>CAZRFI010000520.1:0-2383 GCA_964598905.1 uncultured Candidatus Sericytochromatia bacterium
CGTTCTTCGAGCCACTGACCGATTTTTTGGTGAACTGGACGTTTGTGGCTGTCTTCGAGCGAGCTGTAAAGTGTTTCGCGCACGCGGTCGTGGGGAAAGAGAAAGACATCGCCTTCGCGCAGCAAAAACTGGCGTTCGATCAGCTCTTCAACCAGGGCAAAGAGATTGTCACTCTCGCTGCCACAGAGGTGTTCGAGCAGGGGCAATTCAATCCGTTTGCCGACCACAGCAATCATTTCAATCAGGGCCACCGCTTCGGGGCTGAGGCGCTTGAGACGGTGCTGGATCGTATCGCCAATCGACGTCGGCAATTGCCATTCGGTATAGCTGTCGGGAATGATCCACTGTGCTTTTTCGCGGTAGATCAACTGCTCTTCCATCAAATAGCGCATCATTTCGCGAATGAAGAAGGCGTTGCCTGAAGTGGCTCCATAAAAATACGGGATAAAGTCGGGTTTGTAATCGACATGCCTGAGCATTTTTTCGATTAATTCAGCCACATGCCCCGGTGTAAAAGGCTGAATCGCGAGCTGGACGCTGGCCTGCTCTTCGATGGTTTGCCAAAGCGGACTATTGGCAGGCAGTTCATCATCACGGAAAGAGCCCATGACCAAGACACGGGCTTCACCCAATTCGCGGATCAAAAAGTTGAGCAGGTCGATTGAGGCCAGGTCCGACCAGTGCAAATCGTCGACAAAGAGCACCAGCGATTTGTATTTTTTCTGGGCGGCCACGTCGCGCAGCCACTCGACCACGGTTTCAAACAGGGCAATTTTCTGGTTGCGGGGGTCAAAGTCAGCTTTGGGCTCAAAGCCTTGATCAACCAGCCTTGGCAATAAATGCGCCAAAATGGGCGCATATTTGACCAGGGCCAGCGGCGGTGTGATCGGAATCAGCTGGGTTAAGGCATTGACCACAGGCTCGTAGGCACTCATGCCCTGTTCGTTACAAATGCCCTGGGCAAAGGGAATTTCTGAGAGCTGGGAGTGAATCTTAAACTCTTCGATCAGGCGCGATTTACCCACACCGGCTGGGGCCGAGACAAAGATCGCTCTGGAGTTACCCGCATTGACTTCGGCCTGCAGGTCTTTGAGGGCCTTGAGTTCGCTGTCGCGCCCCACCAGCACATGGCTACTCAGATAGCTGCTGCGCTCTTCGTCACTTTCAAGGGCCTCTTTGAGCCCACTGGCAGCAGCCAGGTCGATCAAGAGTTCGGCCGCATTGGGGTAACGGTCGGCCTGGTCGCGGGCCATCATTTTGGCAACAATTTGCAGCAGGGCCTCGGGCAAATCGCTGCGGAAGGTTTTGAGTGGGGCCGGTTCGGAGTGAATGTGGGCCTTGAGCACCTCCAATATGGTCGTGCCAATAAAGGGCTGAACGCCAGCCAGTAACTCATAAGCCACCACACCGAGGGAGTAGATATCCGAGCTTTCGTTGATCACCCCGCGCTGGGGCACTTCAGGCGGCATATATGCCACCGTGCCCGTGAGCTGGCCATTGCTGCGGTTGCCCAGCGGCTGCATCAGACCAAAGTCCATCAGTTTGAGCGTGCCGTCTTCGCGGATGCGCAGGTTTTCGGGCTTGATATCACTGTGCACAAGCAGACGGGAGTGAATAAAGCCCAGGGCTTTGGTGGCTTGAATCAAGACCCGGTAAGCCGTGGTGGCATCGATGCGGCTCATTTCCGACAATTCTTGGCCGGGCACCAATTCCATCGTGAAATACGGGGCCTGATCGTCGAGCACGCCATATTCATAAACATGAATAATATGCGGGTGGCGCAGGCGACTCATGTACCAGAATTCTTGTTTGAACTGCAAAAAAGCCTCTTCGGAGGCAATTTTGCGCGAGAGAATTTTCAGGGCAGATTCTCGCTGGGTGAGCGTGTCACGGACCCGAAAGACTTGGCCCATGCCCCCTTCACCCAACAATCCCAAATCCTGGTAGCGGTTGTCAATCACACGTTCTGGCATATCGGTCATTATACCGTGGCTCGGGCGTGAGTGCAGTCACAGCAGAAAATGGCAGCAGGCGGTATAGTCGAGTATAGGGCGAAGCTGAAGCCTGTCATTTATCTGAAAAAAAGGAAGAATCATGCATATCCTGGCAATTGAGATCGAGCGCAGCAATCCTGACTATAGTTTCTGTGGCACGCTGCATTTTTGTGATCGGAATGATCGTTTTGGGATCCTTTTGTGGACAGTGGAATGCGAAGGCAGTACCCGTGTGGAGGTCGCCTTTGTCAATGGCGACCGCACTGACTGGGCCGAAGTGGCCCAAGAACATGCCCACTACCTTTCAGATAATGTGATTCTGGCCATTGCCCGGCGTCAGCCTTTGCCGGCGCTGAGCGGCTCTCCGGTGGATCTTCCGCCTGTGAACG
>CAZRFI010000521.1:0-2382 GCA_964598905.1 uncultured Candidatus Sericytochromatia bacterium
TAAAGGTGCTTCCGAACTGCCTGGGCCACAGTCTCGCCCTTCCAAACATAGGGGTTGAGCAAATCGCCCGGTGAGGGAATGAATGTCGAGCCGCTATTGGCCAGCATCACGTCGAAATTGGTGGCGTTGCGGCTCCAGCCGTAGACCTCGGAGCCCAGCACGTCTTCCCATTTGTCTTCTTTTCGGGTCGTTTGACAGGCCTGGAAATACGTCATTTTGAGTTTTTTGCTGACTTCAGCTTTGTTCAGGTCTTCGGGCCCGAGCCAGCCGTGTTCTTCGTAGGTCGCCAGATCGCCTTCGCCGCCGTGGCCGAGATAGACCATGCCTGCGGTATTGGGGTTGTAAAAAGCGGCTTTCATGTCTTCGCTGGTGGCCGTATTGTCGATCACGACCGTATAACCTTTGGCGCGCAGCAGGGCCATTTCATCCTGTTGCAGGGCCTTGTTGGGCGCTCCCATGATCGGGTCAATCAGGGTGGATTTCCAGCCCTTATCGGAATTGCCCAGGGCCCGCATAAAATACACCACTTCGCCTTTGTCTTTGCCAATCGGGGCCTGCAGATATTGGCCGCCTTGCACACTCGCGCCATCATCGCCGACAAAATCCACTACCCCAGCGGCTTTGCCTGTGGCATTGAGGGCAAACGACTCACCCAGATTCAAATCGTCGAAATACGCGCCATCATCAATTTTATACGCAGCAAAGCGGCCATCGGCCTGTTGCACAATCGCGCCCTGAGAACCGGATTTGACAATTGCTTTTTGGGCGTCGAGGCGGTTGGTATAGCTGCCGCCAATTTGGCCTTGAGCGGTGATCGAGGCCTCACCCATTGTGCTTTTCCAAGCTCCCAAACGCGTACCAGTGGCAATAGGCATAAAAATACCAACCTTTTTTAAATATTCACTTTTTTTTAGGGGATTTATTTTGAATCCAGAAGAATCATTTGAATTCTTTCGATAAGGTATTATCGTCAGAAAGTTCCCATAAGCTGTGTGATTGCCTTGCGATTTAGACAAAATTTAGCATGAGCTTAATTGCCAAAACCAGAAAAAGACTTTCTCTGTTGATTGGTAAGGCTTTCAGCCTTTTTGCCCGAGTTATATCTTTGTTGGGGTGAACTTAGCTCAGGCTTAATACTTTTAGCGGTAGCCCCCTGCACAGGGCTGGGGTACAATGGCTTCAGATCGTGCTCCCAAAGGAGACCCTGCATGAATCCAATTCAAACCCTGCGCCTGACAGGGCTGCTCGAAGGCCTGTCTTATCTGTTTTTGCTCGGCATTGCCATGCCGCTCAAATACCTGGCCCACCAACCGCTGGCGGTCCAAATCGGGGGCTGGTTCCACGGCCTGTTTTTTGTGCTCTTCTGCTTTGCCCTGCTGCGGGCCAAGCTCAGCTACAAATGGTCGTTTTTTCAGTCGGGACTGGCTTTTGCCGCCGCCTGGATTCCCTTTGGCACCTTTGTACTCGATCGCAAACTCAAACAAATCGAAGCACCGGGGGAATAGCCCATGCAGAGCATGGATATGTTCGAGATTCTGCTCTATTCCGAAGCGGGTGCGGGAGAGGTCTTTAGCACACATCCACTGGAAATTCCGGGGCTCGAAGGCGAACGCCCACTGACCCTCTACTTGCCCCCAGACTACCTACTCAACCCCGAAAAAACCTACTCCGTGGCCTATTTTTTCGATGGTCAAAACCTCTATGAAGGTCAGGCCAGTGGCCCACCGGGCTGGAATTTGCACAGCATTCTCGATCAGCGCTATGCCGAAGGCCTGGAAGTGCCGATTGCGGTGGGCATTCACCATGGGCTCAACCGCGACGAAGAACTCTGCCCTTGGCCTGCCGAAAAGGGCCAAACCCCACGCGGCGACGCCTTGCTGCAGTGGCTGGTCGAAGAGCTGCACCCCCAATTGGTCGAACAATTGCAGATCGATGACCGGCCCGAAATGCGCTTGGTGGGAGGTTCTTCTTTGGGGGGGCTCTTGGCACTGTATGCCGGTTTCAGCTACAGCGACTTCTTTGGCAAGGTCATGGCCATGTCGCCTTCGCTTTGGGTCGGCAATGGCGCTATCTATGACTATATCGCCGAGGCGGCGTTTTTACACAACCTGGATTTTCTCAAGTTGTATATCGACTGCGGGGCGCTTGAAGACGACGACGATCCCGATACCTGGAGTGAGGAATACTGGGAGGAATCCGAGGACGAGGACGAAGCCACCGAGGACGATGA
This sequence comes from uncultured Candidatus Sericytochromatia bacterium, assembly GCA_964598905.1. Taxonomy (GTDB): domain Bacteria; phylum Cyanobacteriota; class Sericytochromatia; order UBA7694; family UBA7694. The sequence continues at coordinate 2,231 of CAZRFI010000521.1, forward strand.
AGACGAGACCGAGGGCCAAGACAAGGCAGACGAAACAACCCCCACACAAACCAAGTCTGCGGCCACCGTTTCTGCCGCCCATGAGGCAGCAAGCGACCAAGACGACGACCAAGACGACGACCAAGACAATGAAGATCAAGAGGACGACGAGC
>CAZRFI010000522.1:0-2379 GCA_964598905.1 uncultured Candidatus Sericytochromatia bacterium
AATACTTATATTGGCTCTACAATGACTCTTCAGCTGTCAAGCTAAAGCTTTGTTAAAGCAGAAAGAAATAATCAGCCATTTATTAGATAGCTATGAAAATATTGTTGATTTGTATAATAATTGTGCTGCAGGGGATTGTTTTGGAAGTGGAAACGGCAACGGGGGTGGTGGGGGAGGAAACCCTTCGCCGACGCCCTCCCCCACAGGCTCTCCTGATCCAAAACAGCAAAAATTGCTCAATTGTACAGACACCACGCTCAACCGCCTGAATGATATGATCAACGCATCAGGTGATCCATTGCGGACAGATTTGCACGGATTAAAAGGGAACATTGAGGGAAAGAAGTCGGAAATGCTCAACAATATTCAGCAGCGAATTCCCGATCAAGGAACAGAAGGCAGCCTTTATGGCTATGTTGCCGAGGGCATGCTCGATTGGAAGCTCGCAGCAGGAACACCGGGCTCAGCGCCTTTGCCCAAGCCGCTGTTGCGGGCGGGTATAAATGTACCAGGAACCGAAATCGATTTTGTCACAGGCAGCAGCGAGGCTTCAAACATTGTCATGGGAGAAGTAAAAACAGGGAATCAGAAGGCTGAAGACCAAGCGGTCAATGCCAGAGCAAAATTTACCTTTGCCAAACAAGGGGACGATGGTGCACCACCAGCCCAACGGTTTGTCTATTATGTGGATGATTTTGCGATTAAGCCTCAATTAAAAACATTGCTTAGAGACGCCGCTAAAGATATATTTCCCTTTGACCCCAATCGGGATATCATCCGCCTCAAAGAAGCGGTGCCAGAATTGGCTGAATGTGGCATGGGGCCGCCTGCACCATGAATGAACAAAAAAAGATCTGCCAGTTTGCACACCTGGCTCCAGCTTGGTTTCTACGGCATCTGATTAGGAGATACTCTCTGGACATACCCCAATTTGAGCGATTCATGCCTTGGTTTTTGGCGCCCGGTGATGGGGAATTTCGAGATTTAGTCCCTAATCGTCAGCTCAAATGGAGTATGGAAACCTTCCTGAAATACCAAAGTATTTTGGGGTTAGACTATCTTTCGCAGGCCAGACCTGAAGATTTTGAGGCTTGTTATTGGTGGATTCCTGAACTGTATGAAAAACACCCCGAATACTATACTCTGCCAGGGATTGCAGGTGCTACCAATTTTTGGGATTGGGATGCCGAAAAATTGGCAGAATGGGCACCTCTGTTTGATGCCTATGGTACCCGCTATGATCCTTTGAACAATGGCTATTATTCTGCTTGGCGGGGAATTTCAAGCAATTCCAGGGTTCAATGGACACCAGAACTGCTGCAACACTATGCAGATCGGGTGGATTGGGTTGCTCTGAGTGAATTTTTCCCTTTGCCTTGGTCCGAAGGAGAGATTCTGCAATTTGAAAACCGCTGGAGTTGGACCTATTTGAGCCGAAATCGGAAGATTATCTGGACTCCCTTAATGGTGCGTAGGCATGATAACTATGTTCGCGACCTAATCAGTGAAACCAATGCCGCTTATGCAGATCCTCAGATTATGCTTGACTATGCAGATCAGCTGAATTGGCAAATGATGAATTATAACCCTTATATTCGCTGGGATTTGGGGCTGTTTGAAAAACTCCTGCATCGTATTCATTGGTCACAATTTAGTGAAACCACCAAAAACCGCTACTTTCCCTGGTCAGCAGATTTTATTGAGCGCCACGCAGATAAAATCGACTTCAAGGCTTTGTCCTTAAACTCTCACCCAGGCATTCCCTGGTCAGAGGCTTTCATTCGCCATTACAGCGACCGCCTGAGTCTGGAGAACCTACTAAAAAACCCTGTCATTCCCTGGTCTCTAAACACCCTGGAAGAGTATGCAGCCAAATTGCCCGAACTCAAAGTGTGGGAGCGGGTCAGCAAAAACCAGACCTTGAACTGGAGCCCCGAATTTCTCGACACACACAGACAAGACTGGGACTGGGATGCCTTGGCTGAAAATCCCAAGGTGCCCTGGTCGTTGGACTTGATGCTGGAATTTAGCCCCGAAGTACAAACCATCTCTGCTCCCTCAGATAAGGCAAACAGTCTCTGGCAGCGCTTTGTTGCCCCCTACCTTGATGATGATCTGCTGATGACGATACTTGAAGAAATCACGGCCCAATTGCCCAAATTCAAAGGCTAAATTATCTGCCTTGCCGAGGTTTTGTCCAAACTTTTGCAGCAGAAAACCCAGACCATTGAGACCCACACCCTTCCCCACGCCAACACCCAATGGCACACTCACACCGGGGGGAACGCCTTCGCCGATTCCGACGCCAACGGCCAATCCTACAGCCTCTCCAACCCCCGCTTATTGTCCTGCGGGAGCCACGTCTACCTGTGATTTTAA
>CAZRFI010000523.1:0-2373 GCA_964598905.1 uncultured Candidatus Sericytochromatia bacterium
TACCGCTCCGCCAACTCTTTCACCCGCTGCGTCAAAGTCTGGCTGATGCGGTCCATCTCACCATGCACCGCCGCCCCCAAGGCATTCAGCCATTTGTCTTCGACCACCAACGCCTGAATTTCGAATCCGCTCAATTCAGCGTATTTGCCATAGGCCTTGGCATCCAGCTCACTCTCAGCCTGCTTCAATTCCTTCTTGCGCTCCGCCTCATCATTCGACAACTTCAGCCACAACTCCAGCGCGTCTTTCTCCCGGTTCCCCTCATTCTCAATTCTCAATTTTCCATTCTCAATTTTTAACTCTTTCAACCTCGCCCCAACACTGGCTTTATTCACCTTCTCCAACTCGGCAAACAGGCCTTCTTCGCCGCCATGCTCTTCTTCCAGTTCGCTCAACTGGGCCGCCAGGCTCTCCATCTCGGCTTCGAGGGCATTCAGAGCGGCTTGTTCCTGGGCAAAATAGCGGTTCACAATCAGCGCTTTGGGCACGAGATCGCAGCCCCAGCCTTTGTCTTTTTCTTTGCCTTTTTTGTCGCGTTCGATCAACCTGCTGGGCTCGGCTTTCCAGCCTTCTGCGGAGATCAAATAGACATCGTCTTGCATCGTGGCTCTCCAATAGTCCATCAGATGTTGGAAAACATCATAGCGGGCTATCAGGGGCACGTCAGCGTAGTGGCTCAGCAGGCTCTCACCCAGCTCGGCGATCAAATCTTTGGGGTGGCAACCGGGTTGCAGAGCCTTGAGGCGGGCCGCCGTCTCTGCGCGCCAGAGGCCAAAATGGGCCTCCATGCCTGCCATAAAGTCCGCAAATTGGGGATGGGCATAGATTGTGGCCTTGATCTGGGCGGGGGCAATCGCCAATTGCAGATAGCCGGGGCGCAGGGGGGCAAACAGCGCCTCTTTGAGGGCCGGGCAGACCGTCCAGTAGCGGGCCAGCGAGTCCAAATCGCGCTCGGGGATGCCGCCGCGCAGATGGCCTGCGATGTCTTGCAGGTCTTCGGGCTCCTGGCTGTCGATATACCGAGGGATATTCAGATTGTATTCGTTTTTGGTAATTTCTTCCAGGCTCACCAAGCGGGCGTATTTGGGCAGCTCTTGCTGACGGCTGAAGACATCCACAATCTGGTGAATATCCTGCTCGCGCAGGCGGTTCTTGTTGCCATCTTTGAGAAAGCCCTTGCTGGCGTCGAGCATAAAGATCCCTTTGCGATCCGCTGCTCCGGCTTTGTCGATCACCACAATACAGGCCGGAATGCCCGTGCCATAAAAGAGATTGGCGGGCAGGCCAATAATGCCCTGAATATACCCCCGTTGGATCAAATTGCTGCGAATATCTGCCTCGGCATTGCCGCGAAAGAGCACCCCGTGGGGCAAAATGCAGGCCCCTTTGCCGTTGGGCTTGAGCGAGCGCACGATATGCAGCAAATAGGCATAGTCACCCTGTTTGTCGGGGGGCACACCAAAGTGCGAGAAGCGCTCATACGGGTCTTTGCTGGGCTCAAAGCCGGTGCTCCAGCGTTTGTCGCTGAAAGGCGGATTGGCCACGACATAGTCGAAGGTTTTAAGCTTTTCGCCATCGAGATAGAGCGGGTGGGCCAGGGTATTGCCCTGTTTGATCTCTGCGGTGGGGTTATCGTGCAGAATCATATTCATGCGGGCCAAGCTCGATGTGGCTGCGTCTTTTTCCTGGCCATAGAGGGTGACCTTGGCTGTGGCTTCTGCACCCACCTTGAGCAGCAAAGAGCCCGAGCCGCAGGTCGGATCGTAGACGGTGGTCTCGTTGCTGGTGGCAGCGCTGCGAATGCCGAGAATCTGTGCCATAATCCGGCTGACCTCGGCGGGGGTGTAAAACTGGCCTTTGCTCTTGCCGCTTTCGGTGGCGAAGTGGCGCATCAGGTATTCGTAGGCATCGCCCAGGATATCGTCGCCCTCGGCGCGGTTTTTCGAGAAGTCGAGGGCCGGGTTCTCGAAAATCGCTATCAGGTTGGTCAGGCGTTCGACCATCTCTTTGCCGCTGCCCAGCTTGGTGGCGTCGTTGAAGTCGGGCATGTCTGAGAGTTTGTTGGCTTCGGCCAGCGGGCCCAGAATCTTCTTGTTGATCTGGTCGCCAATATCTGGCTTGCCTTTGAGCGCCACCATATCTGCAAAGCCCGCCCCCTCGGGGATCGTGATCGGGGCAAAGAGCTGGCCTGCGTATTTGTCGCTGACGTATTTCACGAAGAGCAAGACCAAAACGTAGTCTTTGTATTGGCTGGCATCCATGCCGCCCCGCAGTTCGTCGCAGCTCTGCCAGAGAGAAGAGTAGAGTTCAGATTTCTTTAATGCCATTTGCGGCGTGCCTGTATTCCTTGGGTTGGGATGGTTTGCTTCAGTT
>CAZRFI010000524.1:0-2364 GCA_964598905.1 uncultured Candidatus Sericytochromatia bacterium
AAAGAGCAAGGTCACGACGACCAAAGGCGTGGTATAGCTGGGTGCAGAACTGTCTGACGGAGCAGGAGAAGAGGTGGCGGCCATAGATGTCCTTAATTTAAATCCATTTTTTCTACTGTAGCACCTTCGCTGGCGATTGTCTGGCCAAAAACCGATTAATTAAATCTTTTCCAAACGTTTGCCACCAATGCTCACCAATTGTGAACCAATCGGAACATGTAGATCCCCTGCAGGATTGAGCATCAGCTTATCCGCGCTGCTGATACCCAGAGCAATATGGCCGTGTTTTTGAGAGCGGCTGACCACTTCAGTAAAACTACCACTTTGGACAATGGGAGTCAGATAAAACTGCTGCCCCTGTGTGATCGTCATGAGTTCATCCAGCACATTCTGCAGGCCAGGATTAAACAATTCCTGGCTAATAAAATGAGCGTCAAAGCGGCTGCTACAGACGATCCGATCGCTACCCGCCTTGCGCAAAAGCTCTTCGAACTGAGGATCAATACATTCCACGACGGTATTAACTTTTTTGACCCGCCCTTCAATGGCCAGGGCAATGGCCAGATTCAGATTATCTGAGGCTGGATCAGCCGCATTGCGGGAGAGAATAATGGCATGCTGAGCGCTATCGATGGCAACCCGATTCAGGGTTTCGTCTCGGCTGGGATTGCCTCGCACGTAGTGTAGGCCACGTTTTTGCAATTCGATAGGCAATTCATCCAAGTGTTCATCTACCAGAATGACCTGTTTTTTACCCAACAGGGGATCTTCTTCGAGTTCTGCTAGAATTCGTTCCACCTTAGCAAGACCCGCAAAATTAAACAAGACCAAATGGTCTTTGAATTTAAATGCCGACATTCCTTTGATCTCCTTTGTCTTTGAAGTGACAAGCACCGAAGCAATCAATGAGAGGGCATAGCCCAAGAGGCCAATCCCAAAAACCATAATTGGCCCACCCACAAAAAAACGTCCGCCCAGGCTTTTTGGGAAAAAATCGCCATAGCCCACGGTGGTCAAGGTCACGATGGTATACCAAAGTGCATCCCACCAAGTGAGATCGGGATTGTTTGGCAACTCAAAATAGAGAAAGCCCGTGGTGCCATAGAGCAAGAGTGCAGCCATCAGAGCGCACACACGCAAAAAAGCGGGGGGATTGCGCAGGGTCTTTTTATTAAAAATTCGAAATAAAACCTGAAACATGTCTGCCTCTATTCAGATTGGCTACGCCATTCTCGCATTTGGGCCATGGCCCTTTCACTGGCCCGTTGATTTGACCAAAATCCCCGCCGCTTGGCATGGGCCAATTCCTGTTCCTGTAAATAAAAGGAAAGCGATGGAAACGGATAAACGGGATAGACCAAAGCCAAACCCTGGCGAATCAATTGCAGGGAAATGTCCTGATCATCGGCATAAATGGTGGCCAAATAGCGGCCATATTTGTCTTGGGAAGAAGAGGCACTGAGCGACACCCGCAGCGGTTTATTGGCCAATTCACGTTTGAGCAATTCAACCCCCGCCTGGGCAAACGGTGTCATCACATCCTTTTCCACTTTGGCATCAAAGGCCTTGATGCCGACCAGCCGGAGCCCCACGGGCTCTTCTCCTGCTTTGCTCGCCAAAATGCTATCGCCATCGAGCACCTGCACCAAGGTTAACAAATCGCCACTGTTTACCACCCCACTGGTCTTTTGCACCTTGCTGCGGCGCTGCTCAGCTGAAAAGCCATAAAAAGCCGATGTTCCCAATAAAAAGACAATCACGGTCCAAAAGACGAGGGTCGAGCGCTCCATGTTTAAGTCACTTAATCCGATGAGTTCGGTGCGACATCTGCCCCCATGACATCAGGACCAATCGGCGGCAAGCCTTCAGCTTCAAGGGGTGAGGCTTCTACCTGCTCACCGTATTCAAGCTTTTGCACCCGGCTGTGCAAATCGTAGAGCAGTTTTTTGTAGAGCAGTTCGCGCTCTTGCATGGCCTGCCACTCATCGGGCGAGGGCAAGACCTGCAATTGGGCCTTGAGACGTTGATTGATCTCTTCAAGGGTGCGGGCCTGTTCGGTCATTTGGCCAATGCTGTAACTGGCCTGGGCGTATTTCTCAGCCAATTCATTGAGATCTCCCAATTGTTCGAGCAATTGGTTCCATTTTTTATCGAAGCTGCGTTCAATCGTGTCTTCGACCAGTTTTTCCAAAGCCTGGGCCGAAGGCAGGCCCGTGGCAGGTGGCCCTTCCCAAACAGCAGGATGGGTGACTTCGATTTTCTGGCGGATGGTGTCAAAACCACGATTGCCATCTTTGAGATTTTTTATGGTTTTGAGCACGTCCATGGCCTCTTGCTCAAAATTGCGGCTGACGCCTTTCTGCC
>CAZRFI010000525.1:0-2334 GCA_964598905.1 uncultured Candidatus Sericytochromatia bacterium
TTAAAAGCTGAAAACGGGCTTTGTTGGCTGCCTGCAAAATGGGATCCCAGACCGGTGCAAAGGGGGGCGCATAAGTCAAATCCAAGTCCGACAATTCGAGTACGGTCAGCTTGGCACTGATGGCCGTGGCGATAATATCACAGCGTTTGGCCAAACTGGGATCGTTACCCACCATCAGCGCACCCAAAAGCCGCAAATTTTCGGCATGGTACACCAATTGCACCCAAACCTGACCATGCCCCTGGTAATAATGGGCCTGAGCCGGTGCCTGGGCCTCGGCCAAGCGGTAGGGAATGCCCGCTTTTTCCAAGCTGAGCAGATCGGCTCCCGTGCGGGCAATCACCTGCTCAAAGACCTTGGTCACAGCACTGCCGACCACCCCCGGAAAGCGATCTTCGCCGCCAGCAAGCACAGTGCCTGCGACACGGCCCTGGCGATTGGCCGTTAGAGCCAGGGGAATATACACGGGTTTTTCCAAAACCCGGTGAAAGGCCTCAGCACAGTCGCCTGCGGCGTAAATATCCGGATCGGAGGTTTGCTGCATTTCATTCACAGCCAACGCGCCGCTTGCCCCCAAAACCAGTCCAGCCTCTTTGAGGAAGGGCAAATTGGGGCGCACGCCCAGGCAAACCAAAACCAAATCCGCAGGCAAGCTGCCTTGATCGGTTTGAACCTCTGTGACAGAACCCGCCTGACCGACAAAGCCCTGTACAGTAACCCCCAACTGAAGCGCCACTTCGTGACGGGCCAGTTCAGCGCTGACCTGTTCAGTCACCTTGGCGTGCAATTGGCCCATTACCCCCGCCATTTTTTCGACTACCGTCACATCCAAACCGCGTTTTTTGAGTCCTTCAGCCATTTCCAGGCCAATATATCCGGCACCCACAATCACAGCTTTGCGGCGACCGGCCTGAATCAGGGCGTCGAGACGGCGCGAGTCGGCCAGGGTTTTGATCGTCATTACCCCTTCCAATTCGAGCCCTGGCCAGGGCGGCACAATCGGGGCCGCGCCCGTGGCAATCAAAAGCCGATCATAGGACTGCAGAAAGGTTTCGCCTTCGGCATTGCGGACTTGAATTTGTTTTTGCGCGGGCAAAACCGCTTCAACGGTGTGACCCATATGCAAATCCAGCCCTTTTTTGCGAAAGCTCTCGGGTGTAACCACCACCAAATCGTCGAGTTGGGCCACATCGCCGCTGAAAAAATAGGGAATGCCACAGGCCCCATAAGAGGTGTTTTCACCTTTTTCAAACACCACAACCGGCCAATCAGGTTGCCGCCTGCGAATTTGCATGGCCGCACTCATGCCTGCCGCATCGCCACCAATAATCACAATTTGCATAAGGACACTCTCCTTGGTTTCAAAGATCTACCACCAATATACCATAGCCGGTATTCTATATCCAATTGACCTCTCCCTCACTCAAATTGTATACTTGTGTATTTAATCCAACTGTTTCATCTGTCTATTTTTGTGCGGCAACCCCTGAATACTTTCCCGTGAGGCGTATCCCATGTCTGGCCCCGATTCTGCTCCTTCGTCCCCCTCGCTGATCAGCATAGAGGGACGAATTCGCGAGATCAGCTTTCAATCCGAAGAGAGCGGTTATACGGTGCTGCATTGCAAAGACCTCGCCAGCCAAAAAGTGATCGTGATGGTGGGAGATATGCCTTTGGTCAAAGAGGGAGAACGTTTAACCTTTCAAGGCAAATGGGTCAATCATCCCCGCTTTGGCAAACAATTCCGGGTCCAGAGTTACGAAAGTATCATGCCCACCAGTGCCGAAGGCATTGAAAGCTTTTTGGCTTCGGGCCAACTCAGAGGGGTGGGGCCTGTGACCGCCAAGCGCCTGGTCGAACATTTTGGCGAAGCCACTTTGCAGATTCTCGATCAAGCCCCCGAACGCCTGGAAGAAGTCCCCGGCCTGGGCGAGCGCAAAGTGGTTCAGATTCTTGCCAGTTGGCGGGAACAGCGCGGTCTGCAACCCCTGCTGCAATTTTTAAACCGCTTCGGTCTCTCCCCACAACTGGCACCCCGGCTATTCAAAGAATACGGCACCCAAGCCGCTCAGGCCTTGCAGAACCAACCCTATGATTTGGCCCGGCTCTGGGGCCAGGGTTTTGCCAGTGCCGATCGCTTTGCGCGCCTGCTGGCCGAGAGCCAGGATTGGCCCTGGCAGGCCAACCACCCCGACCGCCTACAGGTGGGCATCAAACATGTGTTACAGCAAGCCCTGCGCGATGGACACCTCTCGCTGCCCCTGCCTGAATTGCTGACACAGGCCAGCCAGCTTTTGGGCCTGCCCCAAAGTGAGATCGCCGCAGCCCTGGAAA
>CAZRFI010000526.1:0-2329 GCA_964598905.1 uncultured Candidatus Sericytochromatia bacterium
ATTCGTGACGCTTTGTTTAAGCTCACTCGGAGTTCGTAATATTCATATTAAATTATGTTTAAGATAACGTCAAGGGATAGGCGTGTGTTTTTGAAAATATTTTCAAAAATGTGTCCCCTTTCAGTTATGATAGACGCAGGCTTTTTTGTTGGGTAAAGCAATTTTGAGGTAATCATATCATGGAGTTTTCGGGTTTAAAACGCTCGCTGCAATTAGCGGGATTGGCCAAAGATATGGCTCTTTTGCGTGCCAGCAGGCACCGTGTCAACGAAGCCAAAGCCCGCGAGCATGTGATTGAACGTTTGGGGCGTCTGCACGGGTTACCTCAAAAAATGGCGCAAATTCTCTCTTTGGGAGAATTGAGTACAGAGAACCCTGTCTTTACCCCTTTAACCGAATTCGAGGCCACACTCACTTTTGCAGAAATTCAGACCTTGCTGGCTGCAGAATTAAACGTCCCGCCTGAACTGCTGTTTCGCTCGCTCGACACAGCAGGCATTTCTGCTTCGCTCGGTCAGGTTCATGCCGGCCAACTGCACTCAGGTGAAAAAGTAGCGGTCAAAGTTCAATATCCCGGTATCGCCGAGGCTTTGGCGACAGATTTAAATGCCTTGGGCTGGATCAGTGCGCCAGTGGGGGGGCTCAAAAAAGAATTTGATCTGGCCGCTTACCAGAGCGAAATGCAGAGCATGCTCTTGTTGGAATTGGATTATTTCCACGAAGCTGAGATGTTGAAGACCTTTGCCCACCGGGTCAAAGATTTTTCCGAATTTGAAGTTCCTCGGGTTTTTCCGGCTGCCAGCAATGGTCGTGTTTTGACCATGAGCTGGTTGGAGGGAGCAGCTTTCCCGACAGTGCAAACTTGGTCTCAAGCGCAGCAACATTGTCTGGCTGAGTCTATTTTAAAGTTCTTTTTGCTCAGTTTTTTTCAATGGCAATTAATCCACAGCGATCCACATCCGGGCAATTACCGTTTTCGCTTGGAGCAGGGAAAGCCCATTATCGGGCTCTTGGATTTTGGCTGCGTCAAAAAACTGACACCCGCTTTTGTCGAAAACTTACACCAGCTCATTTGGGGCTTGATTCAGCAGACGCTCAACGAAGATCAGCTCTTTGAACTCTTTCTCAAAATGGACTTTCAAGAGAAATTTTTATTTCCGATGCGTTCAAAACTTCTGCCTCTTTGTCAGATTCTGTTTGCCCCCTTTCTCAGCTCTGAGCCTGTTGTGGCATCTGAATTGCAGATGGGGGCCAAAGTCCAAGCACTTTTGGGCGAAGACCGTTGGAATTTCCGCTTTGCAGGCCCGGCTCATCTGTTGTTTTTTTTGAGGGCCTACCAAGGATTATTGCAGTATTTAAAGGCCTTAGAAACGCCCATTTGCTGGCGTGAACTGCTCGAAGAATATGCCCCTGCAAAGGGCTTCACTGAGGAAGCTCCTCTGACACGTGCCCAGCAGACCATTCCGCCCATTTCCAAGCACTTTTTGCGGATCCAACTCAAACAGGGCGACGAGACCAAAATCATGCTCAAATACAGAGCTGAGATGGCGGCAGAACTGACTGAACTTGTGCCTGAAGATATCCAGGTTTTATTGCGTGAAAAAAAAATCAACCTGAAAGCAATTCAAGCACAAGCGGCCCAGAATGGCTTTTGCCCATCTGTGCTGTTTGAATTTGAAGATCAGCAACAACGGCTAAAAGTCTGGATTGCCTAATCCATTTCGTCTTCGCTTGGCTCAAACTCATTTTGATACTGCTCCCAATTGATGCCACAGCGGGTGAGGGGGGCTTTTAACACCGCTCGCATAAACAGCGGCGCACTGCGAATACAGCCAATAATGGCTTGTTCTGTTGTTACAGGGGTGGACCCTGCCAAATATTCTGCTTCCAAAACCGAGGCTTTGCGGGCGCTGTTGCGAAAATGGGCGGGCACTTCTTTGAGCAAGATTTGCAGTATATTTTCAGCTTCGGGTGCCCAAATGAGCGCTTTGGGCAATGGGGGCGGCACTTCCAGCTCGTCTTCACTCAGGTTGCGCCAGAGAATGAGTTCGTGGCCAAAGGGATCCTGGAGCCGCGCCAGTTTTTTCTCCTGGGTCTGATGGCAGGCTTGTACCAGACGGGCACCGGCTGCGAGTAAATGGTCACAGGCCTTTTCGATCTGTTGGGTTTCAATCCAAAGTGACAGGTTTTGCACAGGTTTTGCGCTGAGCTCCAGACGAAGCCGAATAAAACCATTGCTGTATTCCAGCCATTGGGGCTGTTTTTCTTCTGGGGTCAGGCTGAGGGCTGCTCCATAGAAGTTTTCGGCAAGACCGAGGTCTGTCACGGG
>CAZRFI010000527.1:0-2329 GCA_964598905.1 uncultured Candidatus Sericytochromatia bacterium
GCCCAAATCTTCTGCCTCGGGGGCCTTGAACCCCGGCTCAATTTGGGTGATTTTACCCGCTGAGACATAGACCGTTGCGGCTTGGGTGCCTGTGGGCAAAACCACCCGTTGGCTGTACAGGCAAAAAGAGGATGAATCAGACATACAAACAACTCCTTAAATTTTTAACGAAAACGCACCCAACGCTCACCCAGCCAACCTTTGCGGGTTTCGAGTTTTACTTCTCCACCGTCTTTAAAACGCGCCCAGAGATTGGCCGTCACCCGTATCTCTGGGGCTGGGCTCTGCAAATCTGAGCAACTGAGATGGAGGGTATAAACCGGATTGGCTTTGCTCTGCGGGTCAAACGGCGAGGGCCGGACTTGACAGGTGTATTGCTGAACTTGGCCCCCTTCGCTGAAAAAATTCAGGGGCACGAGCAGAGCACAACACACGCCCAAAGCCAAGAGTCCGACCAAAAATGGGCGGTATTGGTGCAAGGCCCGCAAAACCAGCAGCGGCGCATGACTCTGGCGGTTGATATCGCCAAAGTGAAAGCGAATCCGCAATAAAACCAACGCCAGCAATAATAACAGCAGATTGGGAAAAACCAACAAGGTGGGTGGCTCTAAAAAGCGATTGGCCACCCAAAGGGTGTAGAGCGAAAAAGCGGAACTCAATAATAAAATCCAGGCCGCGGCCAGTAAGGCCTGAAACCAAGTGGTGCTGCGCAGCTCTTCAAACTCTTCGTGGAGTTCAGCGGTGCCTTTGAGAGCCATAGTCACTCCTGCTGGTTAGAATACCTTTAGCATAGCTTGAAAGCCTGTGAGCAGCAATTTCTCTTTGTGAAGGAGCCCCATCAAATGTCCCCCTTTGATAACCTAGACAGTGCAATGAAGGCGAATCCCACTGAAGTCAGCAGTCTGGCTTTGGTGAATCAAAACCTCAGCGATTTGCCTGCCGAAATCTGGCAATTCAAACACCTCAAATTTCTCAATCTTTCCAACAATCCCCTGCGCCAATTGCCCGCCAGCATCGGCCAACTCAAAAAATTAGAGGTATTGCAATTGTGCAGGTGGTTCTTGCACAATCTGCCAGAGAACTTACAAGCGCTGTCTCTCTTGCGCGATCTGGACTTACACGAGAACCCGATTCCACTGGCCTTGCGGCCTGTGATCGAGGGCTGGTTTACGCGTCAGACGCGGATAATTTGGGAGCGAGAATACACTTTTGGCTATGATTAAAAACCATTCCTGTGTTGGTGATTGAGTTGGAAGCCCAGTGATTTTGCTCTTGTGGGGCATTTTACTGGTAACATGAAAAAATAACCATCTTTGGAGTTCGTTCATGTTGAATCGTCGCCTGTTTATGGGTTTCTTCTCTGGTCTCCTCAGTACTGCTCTGTTTATACTGCCCACGTTGACTCCGCAATGCTTTCCACTGAATCAAGCGGCCTGGGCCCAAGAAAAAGAAGCCGTGGCGGTACTTGAACTCAGAGCCATTGGTAGCCTCGCACCTGAAGAAGCTGAATTGGTGACTTCGCGGGTGCGCAGCTTGGTCGTGCAAAACCCGCGCTTTCGGGTCTTGGAACGTGAAGGCATGGATCGCATTCTCAAAGAACAGGGCTTTCAGAGCACACAAAACTGTGAAAACGAAGCCTGCTCTGTGCAAGTAGGGCGTCTGCTGGCCGTGCGTAAAATTATCACAGGTGGCCTGAGCAAGGTTGGCAGCACCTACACACTCAGTTTACGTATGATTGATGTCGAAAACGGGACCATTTTGGCGGAACGCTTTGTGGACTGCAATTGTTCTCGTGAAGCGCTTTTATTTGAGCAGGTATCTCCCTTGCTCCAACAATTATTGGGAGAGACTCTCAGCGCTCCCCTCAAAAAAACCGAAGACATTCCCATTCGCAAACAAAAGCCCTTTCAGATCGGAGCCGAAGGCGGCTTGTCAGATTATTGGGGCCTGACTCTGGGGTATAATATCAACGAATATTTGGCCCTGCGCTTGGGAGCGACTTATCATCAAGAACAGTACAACGCCAATTTCATCACACCCGTAGGAATCGGTGGCGTAGCAGCCTTGCGCGCATATTTTAATCCCCATGATCTGGCAGGCTTTGCCGAAGTGGCTGCAACCACCGAACTCTGGTTTATTCCGCGCTTGGGCCTTGAGTACCGCAATGCCTGGGGTTTGAATCTCTGGGCTGCAGGCGGTTGGCGTTATAGATACGTCAATGGCGGTTCCTTTGATGCCCTTGCTGGCGTGGGCTACGCGTTTTAAGATTTTGAGAGATGAAAGAAATAGGTTAAAAAAATGCTTCAGGGACAACCGGGCGAGCTGTCTG
>CAZRFI010000528.1:0-2311 GCA_964598905.1 uncultured Candidatus Sericytochromatia bacterium
TCCGACTTTGAGAGCGGCTGTCGATCAGACCAAAGCCTGTTGGGGCCTGGGCTTGGCTGCTGGGCAAAGGGGCCTTGGTCAAAAGACCGAAAAAGAACGCAAAAAAGAGACCGAAAGCGAGCAGAGACTTGCGCTGGGGGATCATTTTTTCTCCCCTGGCGGGCTGGCCAATTGTTGCAAAAGCGAGAGGTAATTGCTTCCGGGTTGAATTTTGCCCATCACTGTGGCTGAATGGGCCCCGGTTACGGCGGGCAAATTATTCGGAATGCCGGTCAGACAGGTATAACCCAAACAGGCAAAGGCAAAGGCCTCTTTGGCATCAGAAGAGAGACCAAAATGCTCCAGGGGCAAAACCAGGGCCGGTTTGATCAATTCTGCCAGCATGTGAATCAAGGTCGTATTGTGAATTCCGCCGCCACTGACGACAAAGCGATGGGGGAATTCAGGCAAAAACTGATGGCAGGCGCGGGCGATGCTGTGGGCGGTCAGGGCGGTGGCGGTGGCCAATTGATCGGCGGCTGACAGTTCCAAGGCGTGGCCCTGTTCGAGCAGCCATTCGCAATAGCTTTCGCCAAAGAGTTCACGCCCAGTGGATTTGGGCGGAGGCTGCACAAAGAAGGGGTGGCGCAGGGCCTTTTCCAATAAACTGTCACAGATCACGCCTTGGGCGGCCCATTGCCCGCTGTCGTCACGCAGCTTTTCGCCTTGGCTCAAGTGGCGCACCAAGCCGTCAATCAAGACATTGCCGGGGCCTGTATCAAAGGCCAGCATGGCTCCATTGCTGCCAATCCAAGTCAGATTGCCGATGCCGCCGATATTTTGCAGACAGATCGGATAGCCAAGATCTTTAAACAGCAGGGCATCGACATAAGGTACCAGGGGCGCGCCTTGGCCCCCAATGGCCATATCTGCGGGTCGAAAATCTGAAACGGTGGTCACGCCGGTCATGGCCGCGATCACGGCAGCATCCCCCAATTGCAGCGAAGAGGCGACTTCGCCTCTGCCAGGCGGCAAATGAAAGAGGGTTTGGCCATGAGAACCAATCAGGTCGACCTGAGCCAGGTCAAAGCGCTGGCTCGCCAAAAAGGCCCGGCTGGAGGCGCCCAACCACTGACCAATCTGGACATTGAGTTCACAGAGTTCATCGACCCGGCTGGTTTCGGGTTGCATATTGCGCAGGAGTTTTTCGCGCAGCCCGGGGGCCATCGGCAGGGTCTCAAAGCCGAGAATCTCGTATTGCAGCCGATCTTCCCAGCTCAGGCGACAGAGACAGAGATCCAGGCCATCCAACGAGGTGCCCGACATCAGGCCCAGCACGTTGAGAGGGGGTAAATACAATTGGTTTAAAGGCATGCCCTAATTGTAACCTGTCAGGGTGTGCTTGCGCCAACCCCCCAAAGTGGGTCTGTTACAATAAGGGCATGACAGACACCCTCTCTTATTTACTCTCTCTGCTTCAGCACAGCCGTTTGCTGATCTTAAAAGGCGGGCCGGGCACGGGCAAATCTTATTGGGCCCGCCGCTTGGGGCTCGAAGCCGCAGCTCGCCACAACCAGCAACGTTCGTTCGCCGACCTGACTCCGATTGAACAGGACTTCCTCTGCGACAGTCTCAATGGCCCCATGCGCAGCTGCAACTTATACGCAGGCTTTGATTATGGTCTTTTTGTCGAGGGCTATCGCTCAGAAATGGTCCAGGGCCAAGCCACACAGGTCTTGCGCAGTGGGGCCTTTAAACGCATTGCCCAAGAGGCGCGGGCCCACCCCAATTTGGGCTATTTTCTGATCCTCGAAGATTTTCAGAGTGTCGATCCACGGGCGCTCTTTGGCGAGGTGTGGGGGAGCTTGGTTACGGCCTCGACTGATTCGGGTGTGGCCCTGGCCCTGAGTCAAGAGCGCTTTGTCATGCCCGCCAATCTGCATCTGATTGCCACGGTGGCAGAAGGGCGACAGCCCTGGCAGCCCGAACCCGATCTGTTCAGGCGCTTTCTCTGCCTGCAACTCACCCCCGATGAGGCCCTGTTGGCCGGGGTTGAAATAGCAGGCCTGTCGCTACAGCGCTATTTGCATCAGCTCAATCTGGGCTTGCAAGTGGCAGGCCTGCCACTTTTGGGGCCTGGTTTTTTCTTTGAACAGGGCCAACCCGTGCAAACACCTGAGGCTTTGGCCCAGTTGATCTGGCTGCGTCTGCTGCCACTTTTGCTCTCGCAGCTCAGTTTGGCGCAGGCCGAAGAGCTGCTTGGCGCTGCATTGTTGGCGCTTTGGCAAAACCCCGGCCCAGGGGCTTTGGCCTGGCCGGGGGTGGATGCGGT
>CAZRFI010000529.1:0-2310 GCA_964598905.1 uncultured Candidatus Sericytochromatia bacterium
CTGGTATGCAGGTCTCTTGCTCGCTCTGGGGCTGGTTAACGGGGGCGTCATGGCCCAAACCGCCCATCTCGGAGGCTTGATTCGCCACAGTGAAATCCGCTCTGGGGTAGCCCAAGAACAGGCAGCCCAAGAACAGGCAGCCCAAGAACAGGATGATCAACAATCGAAAGATTAGTCGAAGGATGCGACGGAGCAGAAAAATGACTCAAAGAAGGAAAACGACCATGACCACGATGATTAAACAGCTGACGTTGTCTCTGTGTTTGGCTGTGGGAATCACTCTCCCCGTCTGGACAACACTCCCGGCCCAAGCAGGCCAAGACACACCGCCCCCTGTGGCCCTGCAGCAGGCCCTGCAGAAATTTCTCCAGGGGCACAAGGGCCGCCTGATCAAGTTGGAATACGAAGATGACAAAGTCCCTTTGTATTACCGGATAGAATTTCTGGATGGTCAGGGCATCTTGCAGCATTTTCGGGTTGAAAGCCAAAAGGTCCAAAACCTGAATCAGCCCGTCAAACACTACCCTGCTCCACCCACCAATTTGCTCTCGCTGCAACAAATATTGCAAAAAGTCTTTGGCAAACAGCAACCGCGCCTACTCGAAGCCACGCTCAAACCCCACACAGCCGGGTTTCGCTACAAATTGGAGTGGTTGGATGCCCAAGGGATAAGCTGGGAAGGCCAGTATGACGCCCGTACGGGCCGACAGCTCTCGCGCAAACGGGATTAAAATGCGCCTGCTGCTGGTAGAAGACGATAGCGCTCTGGCCGCCGACCTGCGCCTGCAATTGGAGCAGGCAGGATACGCTGTGGACTGGAGCGCTTCGGCGCGGGACGCCGATTGGCTGCTGCGTCAGGAAGACTACCAGGCCGTGATTCTGGATTTGGGCCTGCCGGATCAGCCCGGATTGGACTTGCTCAAAAGTTGGCGACAAGCCCAGCAAGACCTGCCCGTCTTGATCCTCACGGCCCGTGGGGCCTGGTTTGAAAAGGTCGCCGGTTTAAAAGCCGGGGCCGATGACTATTTGGCCAAACCTTTTCACAGCGAAGAGCTTTTGGCCCGTTTAAACGCCCTGATTCGCAGACACAACCGGGTGCTGCCCGGCCAGTTAATGGTAGGGGATCTGCATTTGGATGAAGCCCGTCAAGAGGTGATGCGGCAGGGACAAGCCTTGGCGCTGACAGGGCACGAGTTTCGCCTCTTGCGTTTTTTGATGCACCATCCGGGCCAACTCTTTTCCAAGGCCCAGCTCGCCGAACAGCTCTATGACCTGGAACAGGAAGTCGACAGCAATACCCTTGAGGTCTTTATTGCCCGTCTGCGCCAGAAAATTGGCAAAGAGCGGATTGTCACCCGCCGGGGACAGGGGTATTGCCTGCATGTTTAGGCCCGGCTCTCTGCATCAGCGCTTGGCCAGGGGGATTGCCCTGGCGCTGTTGGGGCTGTTTATCTTGCAGTATCTGGGCATGGACTTGGCCCTGCAACACCTGACCCGCAGCTATGTGCGCTCGCGTCTGGAGCATGACCAAGAGAATCTGCTTCAGGCCCTGGAGATGCAACCCGGCGGCATTCCGCTGCTGAACCCAGAGCGGCTCAGCCCCACTTTTTTGCGCCCTTTTTCGGGCCATTATTACCTGATTCAAACCCAGAGCCTGAGTTTGGGCTCGCGGTCACTCTGGAACCATGTTTTGCCGACCTTGCCATTGGCAAGCGGTCAAATTCAAATGACCTATCTGTCTTCAGACAAAGGCCCGCTGAGACAGCCCTTGCTGATGCTCAGCCGGGGCTTTGAAAAAGGGGGGCAGGCGCTCACGCTGACAGTGGCAGAAGATCTGAGCACACTCGAAAGCCAAATTACCCGCTTTCGCTGGAGCTATGCCCTGATCTCCGTTTTGTTTTTGTTTGTCTTGCTGGCTTTACAGGCCAGGCTCTTGCGTTTGGGCTTGCGCCCGCTCCTGGCGATGCAAGCCGATCTGCTGGCTCTGGAACAGGGCCAAAGACAAGACTTGGGCCAGAATCTGCCCGCTGAATTGCTCCCTTTGGCTTTGGCATTTAACCGACTGTTGCGGCTCTTCCAGGTGCGATTGCAGCGCTCACGTGAGTCTCTGGGCGATCTCTCCCATGCCCTCAAACGCCCGCTGACCCGGATTTACCAATTGCTCGAAAGCCGTCCCTGGCCAGAAGTTGCTGCCGAGGCCCAACAGCTCAAACAGCTGATCGAAGGGGAATTGCAGCGGGCCCGCACGGCAGGCACAGCCCAGCCCGGCCTTTCCGTACATCTCGCTGAAGCGGTTTCAGACATTCAGGC
>CAZRFI010000530.1:0-2303 GCA_964598905.1 uncultured Candidatus Sericytochromatia bacterium
GCCCGTTGTCTGGGAGCCGAAATCCTGGTTCACGTTCACGCAGGTCAATGCCAGTTGCTCTACGGAAACATCGCACCTTCAAAATTGACAGTGATCGAAGAGACCTGCCAATTAAACGCAGTCCAAGAGGGCTGGATTTTGGTGCTGGCCAAACAGAACCATGTCAAACTGCGCACCTATGGTCAGGTGCAGCGGATTCAACAGGCCCTGATGAATGTGATTTATCTGGGTTAACGCCATCCAGGCACAACAATTAAATAAAGACTTAATCCTTCTTAAGCTGGATATAAGAATATTTTGGCTGGTTTTGCAGATATAACTCTCATAGCCATAGCGAATAATCAAGAAGAGAGAGTCATTCCCATGGGAAACCTGAGCGTCCAATCATCCCCTGTTTTAACCCCTGTCACAAAAGCCCCCTTTGCCCCTGCCGTAAAAGACACCCAACCCGCTCCGCTTGAGAGCCTCTCTTTGCAGCCAGATTCCGCTTCGATTGGTTCCAGCGCAAAAGCGCAACCCACAGGCAAAGTCCCTGTGCAGCCGCTTGAATATGCCAAAAAAGGCGCTATCGGCGGAGCCATTGCCGGTGGTCTGGCCTTGCCCGTTGCCGCTTTTTTAATTGCCAAATACACCCCTGCCAATCTGGCCTTTACGGCCGGTTTCGCTTTGCAAACCCTGGCCGTTGGGGCCGCAGGCGGCGCGGCGCTGGGCGGCGTGGGCGGACTGACTGTGGGCGGCATTCACGCTGGCATTCAAAGTTTACTCAAAAAATAAATCAAGTTTTTTTGCGGAGAGAGTGGCGTGGATTTTAAGACGCTCGAAAATTACTGGTTTGTGCTGTGTGAATCCAAAGACGTGAAACAAAAACCAAGCAGTTTCAAACTCTTAGACAAACCTGTGGTTGTTTATCGCAATCGGCAGGGAGAGGCCTTGGCTTTTATCGACAAATGCCCCCACCGCAATGTTCCCGTTTCTGAGGGCCAGATCATCAACGGCCATTTGCGCTGCCCTTTTCATGGCTGGGAATTTAATCACGAAGGAACCTGTGTGAAGGTGCCGGGCTTGATGGCAGATAAACAGGTCAAAGCCGCCAAGCTCAAAAAGTTTCAAGTGCTTGAACAAGCCGGTTATATTTGGATTTGCTTCAATGCCAGTTCAGATAAAAAGCCCCATCTGCCCGCCCATTTAAAACGGCTTTCACCCTTTTTCCAGGTTTGACCATGCCCTGGGCAAACCAGCTGTTGCGCACATGGGGCCCGAAGTAATCACCGGCTCGAACAATCAACACCCGAACATGCCCTGCTTCAGCGGCAGCGGCCAGACGGCGCTCTAACTCGACCCGGATAGCGCCTTTCTGGGTCTTGGGCTGCTGTGGAGAGGACTCTGTCAGTACCGGAAAGCCATGTGTTGATCGGTTATGATCACGAAACCCCCTATTTGCGCGCAGCCAGTACCGCTTACCCATTTTGGTCTCGCGCAAATTTTGCCCTGCGCTGCGACAGCGACTTGGCCCAGTTGGCTCTGATTCGTGCAGGAGCGGGGATCGGTATTTGCCAAGTTGCTTTGGCCCACAAAGAGCCGCAACTTGTGCCTGTTTTGTCCGAACATTTCAGCTTGAAACTGACCACTTGGGTGGCCATGAATGAAGGCCTGCGGAACAGTGCCCACTTTTTGACCACGTTTAAAGGGCTGGTTCAGGGCCTCAGGCAATATACACAAACACCTAATTAACGAAGTAAAATAGCCCCCAACCGGCAAAACGTTGCTGGCTGAGGGCCTGTGATGATCTGGCTGAATTCGAATTTAAAACAATTCAGCGGGCGTTTTTTGGACGGCTTTTAGGGCATTTTTAGACCAGATCTGGATATCGTGTTTGGCCATGGGATTAATCCCCGGCCAAGACATTTTTAATTTTAAATTGGGATCCAATTGAAATTGAATCGGCTCGCCTTCACTGGCTTGGGGGGCATACGCCTGATAGGTGCCCAAACGGAGGTAATTATAGCCATTGGTGGTGTAATTTTCAAAATACAAAACGCCATCACGGCCAAAACGCACATGCCCCATGGCAAAGTCGTTGGAATTTTCATAGCGCAGGCTGTAGCGCAAGGTACTTCTCTGGCTTAAGCGATAAGTGGAATTAAAGAAAAAAGATTTCACTTCCATCATCAATTCTGCATGGGGAACCGTTTGGCCATATTTGGTGTGATAGCCCAAAAAGCCTTTAAAGGTTTCCATCAGACGGGCGGGCTGAGAGGAATCTGGAGTCGAAGCGCGCAAGGCGTTGACCTGGGTGGCTGATT
>CAZRFI010000531.1:0-2291 GCA_964598905.1 uncultured Candidatus Sericytochromatia bacterium
TCTGAATTGCAGGCAGCGATTCTGGCCAAAAACGCCATTCTGTTTGAAAATCCAGCGAGCTTGGCTGAATTTTCAAATTTGCTCAGCCAGCAAGTCCTGTCCCTGCGGGCGAAAAGTGTGTAATCTAGAGTCACGATGTACGCACTCACAGTTGAAAACGCCAGCAAAACCTACAAAAGTCCTCCCCGGCCCCCCCTCAAAGCGGTGGACAATCTCTCCCTGCATATTCCCGAAGGCCAGATCTATGGCCTGCTGGGCCCCAATGGTGCAGGCAAATCCACCCTGATCAGCATGATCTGCGGAGCGCTCAAACCCGATTCCGAGACCGGCAGCATTCGCATTTTTGACAAAGACGTCGTCAGCCAAACCGATCAGGCCAAACAATTGCTGGGCATTGTGCCCCAAGAGATCATTGTCGAACCGGCCTTTACGGTCGAAGAGGTGCTTTATTATTTCAGTGGCATGTACGGCGTGCCCCAGGCCGAGCGGCGCAAACGCATTCCCGAATTGCTCGAATCGCTGGGTCTGGCCGACAAACAATACGACAAGGCCCGCTCACTTTCGGGGGGCATGAAACGCCGCCTGATGATCGCCAAAGCCCTGATTCACAAACCCCGTCTCTTGATCCTCGACGAACCCACTGCTGGGGTCGATGTCTCACTGCGCCAGCGCATCTGGGAATTGGTGCGGCAACTCAATGCCCAAGGCACCACCGTGATTTTCACCACCCATTATCTCGAAGAGGCCGAGCAGCTCTGTGAATCAATGACTGTGATCAACAAAGGCAAGGTGATCAAAGAGGGCAAGGTCAAAGAGATTCAACAGGAATTCTCCCAGAACATTATCAGCTTCGAACTCTACCAAAGTGAGGTCGAACATCTCGCGGGCGTGCGCCGGGTAGGCGTAGAGTTTGAGCTGCCTTTTCAGGATCTGGTCCAAGATATGCGCGGCCTGCTCGACTTTTATGGCGGCAATCTCAAATCTTTCCGCAACGAAGCCGCTTCACTTGAGAAGGTCTTTTTGCAACTCACAACGGAGGGCTCTGCGCCATGACCTTTATGTGGGCGTTGTATGCCCGTGAAGTCAAACGCTTTCGCAAATTGATGCTTGATACGGTCTTTAGCCCAATTGTTTCAATGGTGCTTTACTTGACCGTCTTTGGGGTCGTGGTGAGTGCCAAAAGCATTGGCGGCATCTCCTTTTTGGCCTTTATTTACACGGGCCTGCTGGCAATGATCATGGTCAATTCGGGATTTTCCAATCCAGGTTTTGCCTTGATCATCGCCAAGAACCTGGGCTCGATTCTGGATTTGCAAGTGACCCCGCTGCGGCCTTGGCAAATCGGCATTGCCTATTCATTGGCGGCGTTGACCCGCGGCCTGTTTACCCTCAGCTTGGCCCTGGCCCTGACGGCTTGGTTTATTCCGGGTATGACCATTGCCCACCCGCTCAGCCTGTTGGCCATCGTGCTGATCACCGGCCTGCAATACGGCATGTTGGGCGTGACCTTTGGCATTTGGGCGCGGGGCTTTGAAGCCTTGACCTTTGTCACCACCTTTGTGATGCAGCCGATGATCTTTTTGGCGGGTGTTTTTTATCCTGTGGGTCAATTGCCCGCCCCCTGGAATCTGATCAGCCAGTTTAATCCGATTCATCACACCGTCAATTTATTCCGCTACAGCTTTGTCGGTTATGCCGATACCGCCCCCTTGATCTCTTGGGCAGCGGTACTCGGGTGCAGCACGCTCTTTTTTGGCCTGATGCAGTGGATGACCCTGCGCAAACTCGCTGAGTCGCTGCAATAACGCCTATTGAAGGAGCCCTTATTGAAAAGGAGCCCCCAAGATCCAGGTCACCAGTGTGTGGCGCGAGCCCTGGGTCACAGGCGTGACCTGGTGGGCCAGATATGACGGAAAAATAACCATCGTGCCTTGGGCCATGGGCAAAACCTGCTCTTCCATATTCTGCAATTCGCCCCCACTGTAAGCACCGGCTGGCGAGAGAGAGACAATCACACTCAGTTTGCGCCGTGAGAGCGGCCCCCGACTGAGGTCGATGTGCTGGCGGTAAAAGCCATTCACAGGGTATTCGAGAATCTGCACACTGGGAAAACCATCCAATTGGAATTTGTAATACTGCTGGTTCATTTGCAGCACAAAATCCCGGATTCGCTCAAAGATCCAGGCACTGTCGGCTTTGGGATAAATGTATTTAGACAGGGTATGGCGAATGCCGAGATCCTGAACGGTGTCTGTCTCGCTGCCCGGTTTGAGGGTCTCGCCGTATTTTTG
>CAZRFI010000532.1:0-2287 GCA_964598905.1 uncultured Candidatus Sericytochromatia bacterium
GCGGCGGGTTTGATCAACCGGGTCGTGCCCCATGCCGAACTCCTCAATGCCGCCAGGCAATTGGCAGAAGAAATTTGTGTCGCACCGGGCCACGCCATCGGCTGGGTCAAACGCATTGTCAATCGCACAATCGAAGAAGGGCACGCCGTGGGTTATCTGACCCAGGAAGAAGCCCTGATTCAATGTCTGGGCGATGAACGCACCCGCAGTATTTTGGGACGCTTTCTCAAAAGCTAGCCTTTGTTTTGCATGATTCTAGCATAATCCAAAATTAACATTTATTAAACTATATTTACTTTTATCTTATTTTTTTCTTAACCTTTATTGAGCAGTGTTTCCCTTCTTCAACTATATAAATTAACCAGACAGATATTTATGAGCATGAAGAGGGAATAAAAAATGTCAATCAGTTTAGTGTCCAATACAAACCAAATAGGCATGGCTCAAGTATTGGACCGAAATAAAGATGGAAAACTGCAATTGGGTTCAGAGATTAATATGGCTGCTCCCCAATTAAAAGCCATAGATGCAAACAAAGATGGGACACTTTCAACGTCTGAATTATCCTCAGCCATTCAGCAAGACTATGTATCTATCCAATACAAAACCAATGAAGCAGCAGATATCCGCTTAAACCCCGACATATTCCGTGGAAATTCCAATGATAAATCTCAAGGATTCATTTATGGCGGTGCTGGCCTGGGAACCCTTGCCGGTCTGGGAATTGGGTTTCTTGTTGGAGGTTCAGCCGGATCTCAAATTGGAGCCTTAGTCGGTGCTGCTGCGGGTGTAGGAACGGGTGTTTATTTTTCAGCCCAACAAAAAGTGGAAACCGTCTACAATAAAATTGATCAATCAAAAGAAGCTGATCAAGGTGTTGTTAAGCCCTATGCGATAGGCGGAGCGATTATTGGCGCAGGTCTGGGTGCTGCAGCCGGTTACTTCGGCTTTTCAAAAACAGGTTTAATGGACTTTGGAACAGGTATTTTTGCTGGAGCAGCCGTGGGTGCTACGCTTGGTATGGGTGTTGGTAGTGGCATTGGAACTGCCGTTTCACTCAAACAAAAAGAAGATTAGGCCCATCTTAGCACTGATCTAAAGACTTAAGCCATCACGTCTGGAGAGAGTCCATCTTCTTCGCGCACCCGCTCAATCTCAGCAAAATAATGCCCTTCGAGCACGGTTTGAATGCGTTCCAGCAGGCGATCATGCACAATGCCGTTGGAGGCCACCACACCATCGTGGTTTTTGATTTGTTGAAAGCTGTAGTCCAGCGGGGTGCCAGAGAGGTTACTGACACGCCCCCCCGCCTCTTTGAGAATAATTTCAGGGGCGCAGGTATCCCAGCAACTGGTCATGCCCGAAAGATTGAGGTAGAGATCGCAGGTCTGATGGGCAATCATGGCCAGCTTGAGCCCCACACTGCCAGAGCGGATGATCTCTGTAATGCCCAGACGCTCGTAAAGGTCGCAAAGCTCCTGGGTCAGGTGAGAGCGGCTGGCTGCAATGCAGAGTTCATGAAAGGATTGGCGCTGGGAAACCCGCAAGGGTTGTAAATGCTGATCCCTCAGCGAAAAGGCCCCTTGCCCCCGGGAGGCCCAATAGAGATAACCTGTCACAGGTTGGTAGACCACGCCAACCACAGGCACCCCTTCTTCCACCAAGCCAATCATGACCGAAAACTCACCATTGTGTTTGATAAACTCTTTGGTGCCATCCACGGGATCAATGATCCAGATCCGATCATGGCTCTGTACCCCACCGGGAACTTCCGACTCTTCGGAAACCACCAGATCACGGGGGAAGGCCTTTTGCAGGGCGTCGACAATAAAACGGCTGGACGTTTTATCGGCAATGGTCACGGGCTCTTGCCCGGTTTTCATTTGAACAACATAATCCGTATCGTAAAACGACAGGATAATTTCTCCGGCTTTTTGAGCCACTTCGCGGGTAATATCCAGCTCCCGCTCAAAATGGTGCATGACTGCAGACATGTGGAAACCCACTTTTATGGTGAAAATAAACGGTGTGATCTTTATGATAACACAGGGGTCGAACTTGAATCAGAGAGCCTGCGCACAAGCGAGACAGATGCGCTGCCGTTTAAATCAGAATGTGGGCTCTTCACAGATTAGAGCTTGCGGGCTTGCAAAGCCTGCCGGAAAGCCTGCCAATCTGCCCCCACCTGCTCGGCATATTTATCTGACCAGGTGGGCAAAAGCGCTTGCCAGCTTTTGCTCTCAGCCAAAATACGGGCAGCCTGGCCCGAGCGGGCATGGGCCCGTGC
>CAZRFI010000533.1:0-2279 GCA_964598905.1 uncultured Candidatus Sericytochromatia bacterium
TTCAAAAGGTGCAAACTGCTTTGGCTGCCGCCCAAAGTCAAGCTCTGCTCAAAACGGTTCTGCCCCCTGTGGATTTTGCCCTGCTGCGTTTTCGCGAGCAAGAGGCCTGGCGACGGGGCTTTTATCTGCATTTGGTCCTGCAGGCTTGGTATGCCCAATACGGAGAATATCCGGCCAAATTGGACATGCTCTCAGCCTTCTTAAAGGCCCCCCTGCCGCGCGACCCGTTTACGGGCAAAGATCTGCGCTATTTGCGCCAGGGCAAGGGTTACATACTCTACAGTCTCGGCCCTGATCAGCAGGATCAAGGCGGAGGCAGCAGCTACCACTGTTTTGCCAAAGAGCTGAACTGCCAACACGCAGAGGTGCGCTTTCATCCAGGTTAATTCGGATTGAATCCGCGGTTCATGCGCATTGAATCCGCAGAGCCAGCGTCTGTGGGTATACTGTAGACAGAGCCCAATTTACAGGATGGTTGCCATGTCTCAGTCTCACCCACCAGAAACAGCCCCTTATACCCCAACTCACCCGATTCGGCTGGTCACAGCGGCATCACTCTTTGACGGCCACGACGCCGCCATCAATATTATGCGCCGCATTTTGCAAATGTCGGGCGCCGAAGTCATTCATCTGGGCCACAACCGCTCGGTGGCAGAGATCGTCGATTGCGCCATTCAAGAAGATGTCCAAGGCATTGCCATTACCTCTTACCAGGGCGGGCATCTCGAATATTTTAAATATATGTACGACCTGCTCCAGGAAAAAGGCGCGGGCCAAATCAAAATCTTCGGCGGGGGTGGCGGCACGATTCTGCCCAGTGAAATTGCCGAATTACAGGCCTATGGTATCACCCGGATTTATTCTCCCGATGATGGCCGCGAACTCGGTCTGCAAGGCATGATCAACCATTTGCTCGCCGCCTGCGACTTTCCCACCACAGGGCCCAGCTTTAATGGCGAACTGGCCCAAATGGCCGTAGGCAAATTGATCTCCTGGGCCGAAAACCACCCCGAAAGAGCCAGCGAATTGGAGCTGCAACTCAGCCCCCAACTCCAGCAGAAAACGGCCCCCGTGATCGGCATGACCGGCACTGGCGGTGCGGGCAAGTCTTCGCTGGTGGACGAACTCGTGCACCGCTTTTTAAGGGATTTTCCTGAGAAGACCCTGGCGATTGTCTCAGTCGACCCCACCCGGCGCAAAAGTGGCGGGGCATTGCTCGGCGACCGGATTCGCATGAACAGCATTCACAACCCCCGTGTGTATATGCGCTCCCTGGCCACGCGGCAATCCAATCTGGCCCTGAGCAAATATGTGAGAGATGCCCTCTTGGTCTGCAAAGCAGCGGGCTATGACCTGATTATTTTAGAATCTTCGGGCATTGGTCAATCAGATACCGAGATCGTCGAACACAGCGATCTCAGCCTCTACGTGATGACCTCAGACTACGGCGCAGCCTCACAGCTCGAAAAAATCGACATGATCGACTTCGCCGATCTGATCGCAATCAATAAATTCGACAAAAGCGGCTCTCTCGATGCCCTGCGCGACGTGCGCAAACAATACCGGCGCAACCGCAATCTGTTTAATTTGGCTGATCAAGAACTGCCTGTGGTGGGAACGATGGCCTCACAATTCAACGATCCGGGTGTCAACCTGCTCTACAAACGCCTGATGGATTTGCTCAATACCAAAGTCGAAGGCGGCTTTGTCTCCCAATTGCCATTGCCGGTGGGCGAAACAGAAAAGATCTATGTGATTCCCCCCGATCGCACACGTTATTTGGCTGAAATTGTCGATGAACACACGCGTTACAAACGCCAAGTCAGCGATCAGAGCAGCTTGGCCCGCCAACTCTGGCAAATCCAAGGCACCCTCGCCCAGCTGCCACCGGAATCAGCAGATCTGAAAATCGAATTGGAAAAACTCTACGCCCAAAAAGAGCGCCAACTGACCGCAGAATCACGATTCATGCTTGAATCCTGGCCAGAAGTGGTAAAAACATATACCGCTGATGAATTGGTCTACCATGTGCGCCAGCGCGAAATTCGCCAGCCGCTCTACCGCACATCGCTCTCCCACAGCAAGGTGCCGCGCGTGGCCCTGCCCAAATACCAAGACTGGGGCGATCTGCTCACTTGGCGCATGAATGAAAACCTGCCGGGTGAATTCCCGTATACGGCGGGGGTCTTTCCGCTCAAACGCGAAGGCGAAGATCCGACCCGCATGTTTGCTGGCGAAGGCGGCCCCGAGCGCACAAACAGGCGTTTTCACTATGTCTC
>CAZRFI010000534.1:0-2275 GCA_964598905.1 uncultured Candidatus Sericytochromatia bacterium
AGATGAAAGAAATAGGTTAAAAAAATGCTTCAGGGACAACCGGGCGAGCTGTCTGAATTAGAATCCAAGGAACAGAAAAAAGCAGGTATTGATCGCGATTTGCCGTTTATCACCAGATGGGAATTGTTTCTGGCCGATCAAAACCACGCCACTATTTACCGCTATTTTGAGCTGCCCAAAGACAAAAACTTCTTAAAAAAGTATATTTTTGCAGAGCAAAACAAAGCCGAAATCATCAACGCCATTCCCACAGGAAAAACGAGTTGGCGAAGATTTAAAGCAGGATGTTTGGAGATGCTCAGCGCGCAGGCTTGAAAACTTCGCCTGCGTGTATAATGAGTGGGTATAAAAAACCCTGCCCCAGGAAGGACATGGCGATGACCGAAGCACATGATGCACACAATGATGCACACAGCCTGGAAGAAATAGAAACCCGTGAATGGCTCGAATCCCTGGACTACGTGATTCAGGATGGCGGCCCCGACCGCACCCAACGCCTGTTTGGGCGTTTGCAAAATCGCGCAGCAAAACACGGCGTCTCGCTGCCTTTTTCGACCACCACCCCTTATGTCAACACCATCCCCCGGCATTTGCAGCCGCCTTATCCGGGCCGTTACGAGATTGAGCGCCGGATCAAAAGCATTATGCGTTGGAACGCCATGGCCATGGTCGTGCGCGCCAACCGCAAGGAAGACGGCATTGGCGGGCATATTTCTTCGTTTGCCTCCAGTGCCACCCTCTACGAAGTCGGTTTTAACCACTTTTTTAAAGGCAAAAACGGCGAAGACAGCCCCGACCAAATTTACTTTCAGGGCCATGTGGCCCCCGGCATCTACGCCCGCGCCTTTCTCGAAGGCCGCCTGAGCGAAGCCCAATTGAATCATTTCCGGCGCGAATTGCAGCCTGGTGGTGGTTTGTCTTCTTATCCCCACCCCTGGCTGATGCCAGATTTTTGGGAGTTTCCCACGGTCTCAATGGGTCTGGGCCCCCTGATGGCGATTTACCAAGCCCGCTTTAATAAATACCTCGAAAACCGCGGTTTAAAAAAACAGACCGGCCGGGTCTGGGCCTTTTTGGGCGATGGCGAGATGGATGAGCCCGAATCACTGGGCGCAATCAGCCTGGCTGGACGCGAACAGCTCGACAATTTGGTCTTTGTGATCAATTGCAATCTGCAGCGTCTGGACGGCCCTGTACGCGGCAATGGCAAGATCATCCAAGAACTCGAAGGCAGTTTCCGCGGCGCGGGTTGGAACGTGATCAAGGTGGTCTGGGGCAGCGATTGGGATGCCTTGCTGGCCAAAGACAAAACAGGCCTGCTTGCCCAGCGCATGAACGAAGTGCTCGACGGCGAATACCAGAAGATCAAAGCCAGTGGCTCAGGCGCATATGTGCGCGAGCATTTCTTTGGCAAATACCCCGAATTGCTGGAATTGGTCAGTGACTATACCGACGATCAGATCTGGAATTTGCACCGGGGTGGACACGACTCGCTTAAGGTCTATGCTGCTTACCACAAAGCCGTACATACCAGCGGTATGCCGACCGTGATCTTGGCCAAAACAGTCAAAGGCTATGGCATGGGCGATTCGGGCCAAGGCAAAAATGCCGCTCACCAGCAGAAAAAGCTCAACGACGAAGAGATCAAAACGTTTCGCACACGTTTTGGCATTCCCATTTCTGATGAAGATCTGGCAGAGGTGCCCTTTTACAAACCCTCTGAAGACAGCGAAGAGATGCAATACCTGCACGAGCGCCGTCAAAAACTGGGGGGTTCGGTGCCCCTGCGTCGGGTTCAGATCGAACCCCTGGCCCCGCCGCCAGACAAGCTCTTCTCGGAGTTTGAAGCGGGTACAGACGGCCGTGAGCTCTCAACCACCATGGCTTATGTCCGCATTCTGACACGCTGCCTGAAGGACAAGAATTTTGGCCCGTTAATGGTGCCGATCATTCCCGACGAAGCGCGCACCTTTGGCATGGAGGGCCTGTTTAACCAATACGGCATTTACTCCCATGTCGGTCAGAAATACGACCCCGTCGACAGCGATTCGCTGATGCGCTACCGCGAGGCCCAAAATGGCCAGATTCTCGAAGAGGGCATCACCGAAGCCGGGGCGCTCTCCTCGTTTATTGCTGCAGGCACAGCCTATGCCAGCCATGGTGTGAATACCATTCCCTTTTTCACCTTCTACTCGATGTTTGGTCTGCAGCGCGTCGGCGACCTGGTCTGGGCCGCTGGCGATATGCGCTGCAAAGGCTTCTTGATGGGGGCCAC
>CAZRFI010000535.1:0-2251 GCA_964598905.1 uncultured Candidatus Sericytochromatia bacterium
GTCAAAAGAAAGGGCAGAAGCCCCCACAGCGTTTCTAACAAAATAGTATACTCAAAAGAAAGAATCGAACAGAGTCAGTGTAACAAAACCATGCCCCAGATTCATCTGATTGACGACGATACCAGTCTGCACACGCTGCTGCAAACCTATTTTTCCGATGGCCTGCTCAATCTCAGCGCCTCTGAGACCCCCTCAGCAGGACTGGCCTGGCTGGCGCAAAATCCAGTGGATCTGGTGATCTTGGATCTGATGCTGCCAGAAATGGACGGATTTGAAGTTTGCCGCCGCATTCGCAGCACACATCCTCACTTGCCCGTGCTGATGCTGACGGCCCGAGGGGATGATCTAAGCACCATTTTGGGCTTGGAACTTGGGGCCGATGACTATATGTCGAAACCCTTTAACCCCCGTGAACTCGAAGCCCGGATCAAAAGTATTTTGCGCCGCATTGAACGCAGCGAAGCCCCGTCCCCCGAGCGCAACCAATTGCGTTCGGACAAACACGACCTGATCGTCGATCTCGATGGCCATGTCGCCACCCACAAAGGCGAAAGACTGGATCTGACCCCCACTGAATTTGATCTGCTGAGGTGTTTATTGGAAAACAGGGGGATTGTGCAAAGCCGCGATCACTTAATTCAAAAATTGCGCGGCTACGATTGGGAAAGCCTGGATCGCAGCATCGACATGCATATCAGCAAACTGCGCCAAAAACTGGGCGACACCTCCAAAAAGCCCGCGATCATCAAGACAGTCTGGGGCATTGGCTATATTTTTCCGGCAGACCATTAAACTCAGATGAAAGCCCTCTACCGCAAGCTCTATTTGTACACCCTGATGGTGCTGATCGTGACCCTGGCTCTGACGGGGCTTGTGACCGGCATGATCTTCAGTTCCCACCAGGAAGGGCTGGTGCGCAATGTCTTACGCAGCCAAGTGATGTTTATTCAGCGCGAACTCAACAAAACCCAGCGCAGAAATCCTTCCGAACTGGCCAATCGAATGGAAGAATTGGGCCAAGATCTGGGTTGGCAGATCGCCCTCTGGGAAAAAGGGCAATTGGTTCACAGCACCCGACCCAAGCCCCCGCTGCTCACCTTGCGCGAGCAAAGAAAACTCCAGACAGATGCGTATGTCGTCTCGTGGGACTTTCCCGGCTCCCCCCAGATTTGGCTCGCGCCCCCCACTTCCCGCAATGGCGGAGGAATCAAAAGCCGGTATCTCTGGCTGCAACCCCGGCTGAGCCAATTGTCACGGCCCGCACGGGGACCGCTCTTGGCCGTATTTTTGGTGCTGGTGTTTTTGGCGCTGCTTTTGTTACCGCTCACCGCCTTTTTACTCAAACCCTATCAAGAGCTGCAAACAGCGATCCAGCGTCTGGCCCAGGGCGATTTCTCGCAAAAGCTGGAGGGGAAATCCCCCGAATTTAAGCCCTTAACCGAGGCCTTTAATTTTATGAGCCAACAAATCCAAGAGATGATTGCCCAAAAACAACGGCTGATTGCCGATGTCTCCCACGAATTGCGCTCGCCACTGACACGTCTGCGTATGTTATTGGAAATCCTGGGCAAAGAGGCCCCAGCCCAAGCTTCTTTGGTTGAAAAAGGAATTGCTGAAACCGAAGAGCTGGACCATATTATTCAGGATCTGCTGGATATTTCGCGTTTGGAATTGGATCAATTGCCGCTCAAAAAAACGGAACAGGATTTGCGCTATTTGATCTTTGAAAGCCTGGAGCGCCACGAAACCCTTTTGGAAAACAAACATTTAGAAATCCTGCCAGAAATGCCTGAACACGCTGTGATGGTATCTGTGGATCGGGAACGCCTGGGCCAGGTCTTTAACAATCTGCTCTCCAATCTGGCCAAATATGTGCCTGAAAACAGCCAGGTCAATCTCAAGGTGGAGCAAACCCCAGACATGGCGCACTTTATTGTGCGCGATCGGGGCCCTGGAATTGCCTTGGGGGATCTTGAAAAAATCTTTGAACCCTTTTATCGCCCAGATAGCTCGCGCTCTCGCCGTACCGGAGGAACGGGCCTGGGCTTGGCAATTGCGCGCCGCATGGCCCGCGCCCATGGCGGCGATCTGGTTGCCCGCCTGCCCCAAGATGATGGCCCAGGCGGACTGGAAATGTGCCTGAGCTTGCCTCGGGCAGATCTGACGAAAAGTTAAAGCACACCAATCGCCAGCAGCCGCTGCCGCAAGAAATCACCCGCCCGGCAGGTATTGGTCAAAAAGACCTCGGGCC
>CAZRFI010000536.1:0-2250 GCA_964598905.1 uncultured Candidatus Sericytochromatia bacterium
AAATGGGCATCCAGTTTGCCTTCAATCACTTCGTCGGCAACCTGCTGAATCAGCGTTGATTTCTCAGCTGAAAGCACGCCCAAATCGGCATTGACCTTGGCGGCCGCTTTTTTAATAATGCCAAAAGCGCGGATAAATTCACGGGGAAAGCGCTCTCCCCCAATTTTAAAATTTTCAAACGAGCGTTGCGTTTGGGCGCCATAATAACGATCGGCGGGCACAGCCACCTCTCCCAAACTGTCTTTTTCCATGCGGATATTTGATTCCATCGGCGTATCCTCGAATTTTTGATGAAAGGCTGCTAAAAGGATGGCTTTATTTCTCATCCTCATCATGCTACCATGCGTTCTAGAGCCTTCCCAAGGCAATACCAGACGCAATAGGCACCATAAAGCGCGTTAACCATGGCAGAGAAAAAAGTTCTTCTGATAGATGACAATGAATTAATCGGTGAATTGGTCACAGAAATCCTGGCTGGTGTTCCTGTTGACATTCAAACCACAACCGATACACGGGAGGGTTTGCGCTTAGCCATGAGCACAAAACCCGATTTACTCCTGTTAGATATTGATATGCCCGAAGTCAACGGGTTGGATCTTTTACAGCAACTCCGCAATATGCAGAGCACCCAACATCTGCCTGTTGTCATGTTGACAGCCAATGAGCGGCTTTCTAGTATACAAAGGGCCAGTGAGTTGGGGGTCTTGGGTTATATTCTCAAGCCCTTTAAACAGAGCTATTTCTTAGAGCGTTTGTCTGCCTTTCTGGGCCTGTCACTCGCAGCTGAAGACACGTCAAACGATGGAGAAAACAGAGAAGACAGCCGAGACGTTGTCAAAGAAGTGGCAAGAAAGGCCCAAGCGATCAAAACAAAAAATTTGCTTGTGATTGATGATGAACCGA
This sequence comes from uncultured Candidatus Sericytochromatia bacterium, assembly GCA_964598905.1. Taxonomy (GTDB): domain Bacteria; phylum Cyanobacteriota; class Sericytochromatia; order UBA7694; family UBA7694. Next base: position 904 of record CAZRFI010000536.1, read on the forward strand.
TCTTTGGCGAGTTGATCAGCACCATTCTCGAAGACACACTTTTTACCGTTCAAGTGACCACGGATCCGCGTGAAGGTTTAAGGTGGGCCATGACACAAGCTGTAGACGTTATTCTCTTGGATTTAAATATGCCTGAAATAGACGGGTTTCAGCTTGGCAAACAGCTAAAAAAAATGCAAACCACACAAAAAATCCCCATTTTGGTCATCAGCGGCGATCCCTTCTCTTATGTAGAAAAAGAGCTTGCCGAAATGGGGGAGGCGGATTTTTTGGCCAAACCCTTTAGCCCACAACAGCTGATCACAGCTCTGAGTAAATTAATTGGCAGAGATATTTACTGGCAAATCTGAGGCTGTATCAGGCACAGATAGTGGCAAAACAAATTCAAACCGTGAGCCTTGCCCCATTTGACTGCTGACACCAATCTTGCCACCATGGGCTTCGACCACCATGCGACAAAAAGTTAAGCCCAAACCTGTTGAATACCTGCGGTTTTCTTGACGCAGTTCAGCTTGACCAAATTTTTCAAAAATTTTTGCTTGCAGCTCTTCGGGAATACCGGGCCCCGAATCTTGTACGGCCACGGTTAAGCGATCGTCACCCGTTTCGGCCTGGATTTTGATTTCTCCCCCGCGTGGCGTAAATTTAAGTGCATTGCTCAAAAGGTTAACGACCACCCGGCGGATCAAATCATGGTCAAGGAAAACAAGCGCAGGGGACTGTGGAAGCTCACAGCTTAAAACCTTATCGGTGAACATGCCTTCCAGGGTTTCTGTGGCCTGAAGAATGGTTTGAGAAATATCCTTGGAATCGCGAAACAGGGGCATTTCTCCATTTTCCAATTTATACACATCGAGCAACTCACTGATCATATCGATCAGGGTTTGCGAACTCTGGATGGCCAAATTGAGGTGCCGCTGCTGCTTTTGAGAGAAGGTGTCTGCCCCCCGCTCCAACAGAGAAAGATAGCCAATAATCCCCGACAAAGGCGCCCTTAAATCGTGTACGATCATGTGCAAAAGGTTATCCCGCTGTTCTTCCAATTCCTGCTGACGTTTTAAACTGGTTTGTAGGGCCTGATTTTGTTGGCTGAGATTCTGATTTAATTGCCGCAAAGCCAAATGGGTGCGAATGCGTACCTGCACCTCTTCAAATTGAAAGGGTTTGGTGATATAGTCTATTCCCCCCACATTAAAAGCGCGCACCTTATCCAGGGTCTCGCTGAGCGCACTGATAAAAATAATCGGGATATCTTTGAGCTTTGGATGGGCTTTAAATGCCTCACAGACTTCATAGCCATTCATTTCCGGCATATTAATATCGAGCAGGACCAAATCTGGTGGGCTG
>CAZRFI010000537.1:0-2242 GCA_964598905.1 uncultured Candidatus Sericytochromatia bacterium
CAAAGCCCGCAACCAATGCGCCACCGTGCCCCGCTCGGCATAGCGCATATACTGCACAAAGCGGTGCAAATGGTTGGAGATCACCCGCTCCCCATCGGCATCAAAGCCCTCATGGTAGTCAAAATCGCTCTGGGCCAATTCAAACAGCGCCAAATGGCCAAAGAGATCGGGCCTCTGCCGCACCGCCCGCAAAAAAGGCAAGGTATATTCGGCAAACACACGCGGGTGATTGAGATGGTAGATCACGGGCTGCCCGAGCTGCACCCATTTAACCGCCGCAAACCAAGTCTGATCGGGCAAATGCAAAAACAGATCAAAGAGATCCTGAAAATACAGCGGCATTTGCACCGCAGAAAAGAGCCTGTACTGCCGCGTCAGCGCCACAGGCAAGACAAAGGCATCCTCCGACCAGGAGGCCAACTTAAAGACAAAATCGCGCTGATGCGCTCGGCGCTCAATCCAGCTCACAGAAGGGCTCTCGGCCAATTGCTCAAGCCAGGTTTCGGGTTTAATCTCGCCAGGCGTCAGCGGGCAGCGCAATTGATTGACCCGGTAAACCGCCTCGGGGCCATGTTCGGCCTCGGAGGCCGCAATGCCCGCCAACACGCATGAGACAAAATCCGTTGCAGGCCAACACTCTTGGTGCAAATAGCTCCAATAATCGCCCCAGACCGAATGGCCAAACATGCCGCCGAGATAGCGCACGAGATCCCAGCAGCAGACTCCCGCTATTTCGGGATAGGGAATCGCCACCACCTGCTGGGGGAATGTCGCCGCTTGCAAGGCCTGTTTTAATTCCGCAGCCTCTGCCCCCTGATGCAGGTAAATGACCTGAAAGGCATCGCAGTCTTGGGCATTTAAAGCACGAATCTGGCCTTGCAGATAAACCAGAGGCAAATAGCGGTGGTGGGCAATCAAAAGCGTGAGAGGGGCTGACATGGGCTCTATTATAACCGGATTGCCTGGGCAAAAGCGCCAGACAAAACAGGGCTGACGCAATGCCAGCCCTGTTTAATAGAGAGAATTCAAATTTAGGTCAAGGAGCGGCGAATGCCCTCGGTATTGAGGATTTTGTTCGCCAAAACGGCCCCCAAGGCACCGCCGACCACACCTGCGATAATCAAGGGATTGCCAGGGGCTGCGCCCAAGGCTTTGAAGATCGCCATGGTGCCACCACCAACCGCCACGCCACCGATGGCGCTGACGCCACCCTGGAGGGTATCTGTGAGGATATTCCCCACTGTGGTCGAAGCCGATTGTTTGCCGTGGGTCAGAGAAGCCAGGTTCTTGACAACCGAGACAGAGCCACTGATGGCTGCGCCAATGCCGACAGAACTCATCATAAACTGAGTCAGGGGTTGACCAGAGCCAGATTTGGCATAGGTAAAACCGGTATAGCCGCCCACCAGCATTTTGGTGATCGCGCCGTCTCCGCTGGCCGCGCGGTTGGTATCAAAGAAAGCAGTATCTGCGCCGTACACAGCGGTGCTTGGCCGGACGGCCGCTGCGGCAGGTTGCGTTGGGTTAGCCCCTGAATAGGGGTTATAACCAAAAAAGGAACGGACCTGATCGACGAGCATAGTAACCTCGCTTGACCTGAAATTAATTGTTTCTTAATTAAAGGTTTAGAAGATCTTGATCTTGATCTTGTCAGATTCAAGCAATTGTTAAATAAAAATTAAACGTTTGTTAACCTTTGATTGTAAGCGCATTAGCCCAAAGCGGGCGCATGAGCTGGGCTGGCAATGCCGCTGGGGGCTGTGCTGGGAATTGTGGGAATAATAGGATCCAGGCTGGCAAACTTGAGCAACATCTCGGCCATTTGGGTGGCCAATTGGCGGCCAAAGAAAAGCACCATCTGCACCAACTCCAACAGCCGAAAGCCCGAGATGGCTGTGAGCGCCGTGGTGGGTGACCAGCGGAAATAAGGGGTATCGTCCTCGGCCAGACCGGTGCTGCCCCAAGGCAGACGGCGGTTAAAATCCACCAAAACGTCGGTAAGATGGGCAAAGCGGCTTTCGGGCACATTGACCGGATAGGCCAAATAAAACTCCCAGCGCTCGTCGAGATTGTCAGAAGCCGGGCGAATATCGAGAAAGAGATCGGTTTCGGGAATCGGCAGACGCAAATAGTCCAGACCGCTGGAGCCAGGGGTCTGCAGGGCAGCATAACCGCCTTCAGTCAAAACCTGCTGCAAATCGGAAAGGGAATGGACGGGTTGTAAAAGTGGGCTTGTCAATTG
>CAZRFI010000538.1:0-2228 GCA_964598905.1 uncultured Candidatus Sericytochromatia bacterium
GCGCCTCGGTACCAGGTCTCAATCTCGTTGCCCAGAGCGTGCAAATAACTCTGGTAAAAGGCCGAGGGCTGCTTGTGCCAGGGGACCAAGCGGGCATAACCTGCCGTGGTTTCGGGCAGCGCGCCCAGAGCACTGGTGACCACGCGGCAACCCGCAGCCAAGGCCTCCAGGGCAGCTGTGCAAAAGGTTTCAGGAAATAAATTGGGGTAAGCCAGCAAATGGGTTTGACGCAGGGCTTCTGCCAAAAAGGGTTGGGGCACTCCCCCCCGGTAGCTCACACCGGGCAAACTGCGGCAGTGCCCATAAAGAGTGGCAAAGCCGTCTGCCTCTTCGGGGATTTGGTAGACGGCAAAAGAAGAAAAGATCTGCAATTCCAGGGCGGGGTATTCCCTGTGCAGTTCTTGGTAGATCGGCAGGAGCATTTCCAGGCCCCGTCGGGGTGTGGAGGTATAGGCCAGAACAGGATCACGGCCCAGGGGAGCCGGTTTTCCCGCAAAGTGGGGAGCGATGGCATTGCCGATCACGGCAGTGGGCAAGGTGCCCAGATCGTAGCAATTGAGATACCCCTGTTGCTGCCAGTGTGAGACAAAAACCATGGCAGCACAGCGTTTCTCAATCTGCGCCAGAGTGGCTTGAGAGAGAGTCAGGGGCAAATGTTGATTCCAAAATACGATGGGCAAGGCGGGCAAGTCCACTTCGGTGATAAAATCTGCCTGATTCAACAAGAGTATCAGGTCAAAGTCCTGTTCCCAGAAGCGGGCTGGCAATGTCTCTAAGGCGTAAATGGGAACAGGGCTGTCTGGCGGTGGCTGGCCTTTGAGCACAAAACTGACCCGGTGTCCCCGTACTTGGAGGGCCAGAGCCAAATAAGAGAGGGCCGACTGGGAGCCTCCAAGAGGTTTTTGGAGCGGTGTTCCAGGATGGTAAGACATCCCCGATGGATCGAGCAAACACCAGTGCATCAGCGCAAGGGCCGCGTCGTGACGCTTTCGCCTTCCAGGCAAAGCTCCACCCGTGTTTGTTTTTCGAGAAAATGATGCGGCGTGGCTTTGCCAAAACGCAACTCCACCCCTGGGTAGATCAGCTCTGCATAGACCCGGCTTTGGGGTTGCAGTTGAATGCGCAGGCGGCTGCCGTTGGGGCTGCCCAATTCACGCACGATTACATGGCCTCCTGCTTCGATCAGACCTTCGCGGCAATAGCCCGGTGTGCCCGTGATCAAGACATGTTTGCGGGCGTGTAATTGTGAGTTATAACAGCCTTCGCCGAGGATATAGATATTGCCCTGAGAGTAGATTTCTGAGGCCTGAACATAATTCAGATAGACATGGCTGGAGAGATCTTCACGCGCCTCAAGATCGAGCAAAAAATCGCCGAGTTTATCGACCCAATCGTGGTAGAGTGAGGCGCTGAAGTCTTTTTGTTCAAGATTCAGCAGGTGTGACAAAACAACTTTGAGTACCATGACCTTGCGGGGATGGAGTCTTTTGAGCTTTTTGAGTTGCTCCCAGAGTTGCTCGGCATCGTTTAAAAGCCCCGGAAATTGGGTTTTGAGCAATTGCAAAAAGACCGCTTTGTCAGAGCGATTGGCCAGTTGGGGGACACTCTTTTTGAGTTCGGCAAACAGTTTTTGCAGCTTGAGCATCTGCACCAAGAGATTTTTGACCGGCACAATCAGGCGCATACTGGCGCTGGCATCCCCTCCTGAGGCGATTTTGGCCTTGACCGTATTGCCATGAACGACAATATTTTCATCGGCTTCGAGCTGGGCGTGGCTGACCTGGCCGGCAATTTCGATATGCTGAAGGGCCCAGACCTGGGCCTGATCGGTCACATCTGCAGCGATTTGGGCACTGCCCTGCACATCGACAATATTGCCCTGGTGGCCCATGACCGGATCTGTGTAAACATGACAGCCCCTGACCCGTGCGTCCCGCCCATTAAAAGAGGGAATGCCTTCCAAACTTGCGACAATTTCACTCCCCTCTTTTTGCAAGCACACGGAACCATCAGCAGCCAATAAAGGCCGCTGGATCTCAGGGGCGGTGAGGGTTTCCCCTTTGAGATTGCGCCCCTCGCTTTCGACTCTGCCGGGGATTTTTTTTACCAAGACTTCGCCAGCTTTGCAGGGCCTGAGGACGGGGTAGACCAGTTCTAAAGGTGGCAGAGCCAAACTCTCTGGCCCTTCGGGCAAATGGGGAAAAGCATAACGCTCTTCAAAGCGATCT
>CAZRFI010000539.1:0-2213 GCA_964598905.1 uncultured Candidatus Sericytochromatia bacterium
ATGGCCCCCAAGCCACCGAGGGAATTGCCAAAGATCAGAATCGGGGGCGATTTCGCCAGAATCTGGTTCATGCCATGGTAAAAGAGTTCACTCATGGTCTCGTCAAAGATCCCCGTATTGGGCGCATCGCTGAAGCCGTGGACCGGCAAGTCTACCGCAATAATCCGCTGGCTGTGGCGGCGCAGACGGCGAAAGACCGGGGCCAGCTCAGCGGCATGGGCACTGAGCCCGTGTAAAAACACCATCGGCGGCAAGCGCCCACTGCCCTCGGCCTGGTAATAGTGCAGCCGCCCCAAAGGGGTCTCTGCATAGTGGCTGGTATAACCGTCTAATTTGAGCAAGTGGCGAAAGGCATCTTGCAAAAAACGGGAAATTTGCGGGGTTGGCATAGGGATTTTGGCCTGATTTTCCGATCTCTAAAAGCGTGTTTAATTTTAACATGAATCTGTATTTGGCGCTTTGGCTGATGGCCATTGTGTTTTGGCGGGTTCGAAAATCGCTCAATGGCCTTGCGAAAGGGGGGGGGCGAGAGGTGTCGCGAACTGTGCTTGATTTATCTTAACAAATTTTGTTATAATCTTTTTTATAGTTAAAATAACTCATTAAATTGTTTAACAATTATTGTTAAAAAGGAATGCTAAGCTTATGAGAATTGCCGCCCAAACTGATTTTTTTCAACAATTGAACCAGGCCCGTGCGGCTGTTACCCAGCCGAAAACAGAGACACAAGCCCCCTCTGCCAATCAAAGTGCCAATCCCACCCAATTTGCCCAGCAGCAAAAGAACAGTTTGGCCAAAGCGGAAGCGACCCAAAGTGCCAACCCAAATGGCGGGGTATTGTCGGGACTGGTCTCTGGCTTGAGTACGACAAATTCCCAATTGCAGGCCTTGCAGGGTTTAAGCGAAGCGCAAAGTCTGGCCCAAAACCCAACCCAAAGCCCGACCCCAAGCCAGGGTGCAGGCGGGGGAGAACCCACGCCCAAAGGCGTCGAAAATGGCAATATTCTCAAACGCATGATCGCCGTAGGCAGTCGTGAAGTGGGTTATTATCAAACACCCACGCTCAAAGGTGGCGGCGATGCCAAAAAATTTGTCTCTGTCGATGACGCGATTGCTTCATTGCAATCTGCCACAGGGCAAATGCAAGAGACCAGCGACCTGATGCGCCTGCGTTCGTATGGGGCCATTTCTCTGTATATCAACCGCAACCCAGCAGCCCAAGCAGAATACAAGGAAACCTATGCCCAGCTCAAAAAAGCCAATCAGACTGTCGCTCCCGCCAAACAGCATTCAGATCAGGGGCTGCAAAATCTGGCAGCCCAAAAGGTCTATCAAAAACACATTGATGGCCAAGAAACCCAGATTCGCGAGCAAGTGCAAACCCAAGCTCCAGGCTTGAAGGTTGATGTGCAGGTGCTGACTCAAAAGACGTTTGACAAACGGGTCTTTCATCCCCAAAATCACCAAAGTATTTTGGAGTCAGGCGCGACTGGGCCTGCCAAAGGCGTCAACCGCTTTGTTGAGAGTATCGCGCAGGAATATGCCCAATTGGAAGGCCGAGAATCGCATACCTCTGTGGGAACGGTGACCACAGAAGGCATGTTTATTCAGCAATGCCATTCTGCTTGGGATGTTCGGCCTGAAGGGGGCCATGCCGTGGTGATGATCAATGGTCACTCGGGCCGACCCAGCACGGGCAATGTCAGCGGTGATGAGGCCTTTAAAGGGATTCGCATGTCCGATGGGAGTGAGAGTTGGAAGGTGCTCGGGCCTGGAGCAGAGGACTTCGGCGAATGGAAGAAGGCCCTGAGTGGGGCAAAACCAGGGGATATTGTCGTGATCAATTCCTGTGATGGGGCCACCACCCCTGATCAGCAGGTGCAATATGCGCGCATGGTGGAGGCCTGTTTCCCTGATGGGGTTCAATTGTTGATCTCCAATGGCAAAGCCCAGGGGGATGCCCGCAGCGTCGATGGTTATGTGGCCTTTTCTAAACCTGTGACAGAAACGCCGATTAACGCACGGTAGTTTTCACGTCTTTTGCCAAAATTCAACCGCGGCTGATTGGAATCGGATCAGGCTGAAATATGGTATGATGCTGATGGCTGAAGGGGCTTTCGGGCCCTTTGTTTTAAGCCCATCTATCTCGCACACATATCAGGATAAATCAAGATGTTTGAAAGCCTCTCAGGCCGCTTCCAGGATGTTTTTCA
>CAZRFI010000540.1:0-2201 GCA_964598905.1 uncultured Candidatus Sericytochromatia bacterium
GCACAACTCAGCAGGAGGCCAAATCCGCCCCCTTAAGAAAGACACATTATGAGTTATACAGATATCAACGCAAAAGTTATCAACGGTTGGGTGAAAACGGGCTGGGAATGGAGTGTTCCCATTGATCATGACACCTTTCTCAGAGCCCAAGCCGGGGATTGGTCGGTGGTTCTGACCCCCAACAAAGTTGTGCCCCGCAACTGGTTTATTCCCTTGGCCCAAGCCCAGGTCTTGGGGCTGGCCTCTGGGGGTGGGCAGCAGATCCCGATTTTTGCTGCTCAGGGCGCGCAATGCACGGTTTTGGATTATTCCGAGCAGCAATTGGCACGCGAAGTCGAGGTGGCCCAGCGCGAAAGATATACCGTAACCACGGTTCAGGCAGATATGACCCAGTCCTTTCCCTTTGCTGAGGCCTGTTTTGATCTGGTTTTCCACCCTGTTTCCAATTGTTATGTGGAAACAGTGGAGCAGATTTGGCAAGAGTGTTTTCGCGTGCTCAAACCGGGTGGGGTCTTGCTGGCGGGTTTGGACAACGGCATCAACTACCTCTTTGACGAAGCCGAAGAGCGGGTGATCCGCAAATTGCCTCACAATCCCTTAGAAGACCCAGCGCTGTATGCTGAATCGCTTGAAAAAGACTGGGGCCTGCAGTTTTCCCACACCATCGAAGAGCAAATTGGCGGACAATTGCGGGCGGGCTTTGTGCTCACAGATATTTACCACGACACCAATGGCTCTGGCCGTTTAAAAGAACTGAATGCCCCGAGCTTTTATGCCACACGGGCGCTCAAACCGAGGTGATATACTTGAATGAACATCTCTGAACTTGAAAAAGAAATTATCGCCTTTAGAGACCTCCGCAACTGGAAGCAATTTCACACTGTCAAAGATTTATTATTGGGGTTAAATATCGAAGTATCTGAACTCTCGGAATTGTTTCTCTGGAAAAATGAGTTGGAAATTGCTGGTGTAGACAGACAATCCATTGCCGACGAATTGGCAGATATCTTTGTCTTTTTAAGCTATTTAGCCCAGCATTTTGAGATCGACTTAGCGCAAGCGGTGGTCCAAAAATTACACAAAAACAATCTGAAATACCCGCTTGAAAAAAGTTATAACTCCAATAAAAAATACAATCAACTCGAGTCTCAAGAATAACGATATGAATAACGAAGAGACAGAGCCCACGCACCAACGGCGGATACGCTACAAGGGGAGTTATCCCAACCATTTTCATGAAAAATACAAAGAGCTCAACCCCGAACAATACCCCGAAGCCGTCCAAAAAGTCATGTCCAAAGGCAATACCCCGGCAGGCATGCATCTCTCGATCTGTGTGAATGAAATCTTGGCGATCTTGAACCCCCAACCCGGTGAAGTGGGTTTAGACGCCACTTTGGGCTTTGGAGGCCATACTCAGGCACTTTTGCCAAGGGTTCGACCGGGGGGCCGCATGATCGGTATCGATGTCGACCCGATTGAACTGGAACGCACCGAAGTGCGCCTGAGGGCCTTGGGTTTTAGTGAAGCAGAATGGCAAGCTCAACAGCTTAATTTTGCCGGTATCCCCAAGCTTTTGCAAGCCATGGAAAGCGGTTTTGACTTTGTTTTGGCAGATTTGGGCATCTCGTCCATGCAATTGGACAATCCCGAACGGGGATTTACCTTTAAGCGCCATGGGCCGCTGGATTTGAGGCTCAATCCCCATCAAGGGCAACCCGCTTCAGCCTTGATCCAAAACCTGAGCGCAGACAAACTCGAACAGATCTTGCGGGATTTTTCGGATGAGCCCTATGCGCGTATCTTGGCACAGGCCATCTGTCAAAACAAACAGGCGATCACAAGCACATCAGACCTCACCCGCGAAATAAAACTGGCCTTGAAACACACCCAAGCAGATGTCAATCGCTCGATCCGCAGAAGTTTTCAAGCACTTAGAATTGCTGTCAATGATGAATTTTCGGTGCTGGATCAGTTCTTGCGCAATTTGCCCTTTTGCCTGAATCCAAACGGCAGGGTGGCCATTTTGTCTTTTCATTCAGGAGAGGACAAACGCGTCAAACAGGCTTTGGATGCGGGATTTAAAGCGGGTATCTACTCTGAGATCAGCCCGGAACCGATCCGCCCGAGTTCGCAAGAACGCTATGCCAATCCGCGCTCCAAAAGTGCTTTGTTAAGATGGGCCATTCGCTCAGACAGCC
>CAZRFI010000541.1:0-2196 GCA_964598905.1 uncultured Candidatus Sericytochromatia bacterium
GAAAGAGTGCGAAGGCCTGCTGAAAGGGTGCGAGAGAGGACATGCATTGTTTCCTGATTTGTATTTGGCGGAGCCCGCCTTCTGTATTATAGCTGCTCTGCTTTTTTCAGGTTTGTGGCAGATTTTTTAATCTTGTCAATCCCTCGCGCCTTTGTCAAAATGAACCAAAAGAAAGTATCTATGCAAACCAATCCGCTCTTGAACCAGGCCGAATCCCTGCGCAAAGCGGCCCAGTGGACCGAGGCCGAAGTGGCTTATCGCAGCTATTTAGCGACAGAGCCCACTCAGGTGGTGGCTTTGTTTGGGCTGGCTTTGGTCTTGCAAGCAACAAGGCAATGGCCAGAGGCCGAAAGCATCTATCTGGATTTGAGCCTGCGTTTGCCCGAAAACCCAATTGTGGCAATGAATCTCGGCAATCTCTATCTCGAACAGGGCAACGTTGATGCCGCCGAAGCCCCATTTTTGAGAGCCTTGCAAGCAGATCCCCGACTGGCCCTGGCTTGGTACAATCTGGGCCGTTTGCACCAAGTGCGTGGTGCTCTCGCGGCCGCTGAACAGGCCTATCTTCGGGCCCTGGCACTGGCCCCCGGCTTGGCCCAAGCGGCCAATTCTCTGGGCACAGTCTGGCAGACCCAGCAGCGCTTTGAACAAGCCCTCTCTGCCTACCATCAGGCTTTGGCACTGCAGCCAGATCTGCTCGCGGCCCGGAACAATCTGGGCACGGCTCTGCTTGAAATGGGGCTGTTGCCTGAAGCCGAAAGCTGTTTTCGGCAGGTCTTGGCCCAGGCCCCAGACTTTAAAGAGGCCTGGCTCAATCTGGCTCAATCTCTGCGCAGCCAGGGTCAGGCCCAGCAGGCTTTGCAGGCCACAGAAGCGGCTGTGCGAATTGCAGGAAATTCGGTTGATCTGGCTCTCTTACAGGCTTTGACCTTGCCACCGATCTATGCGGATCAGGCAGATTTGTTGAATTGGCGAGCACATTTTACCCAGTCTTTGGCCGAGTTGGAAAATGCCTCGCTGATTTTAAAAGAGCCCTGGCAAGAGCTCAAAATTACGCCTTTTTATTTGGCTTACCAGGGTTTGAATGACCGCGAACTCATGGCGCAATGGGCGCGGATACAGCACAAACTCTGCCCCGAACTGCTGTATACGGCGCAACATTGCAAGGCTTATCGCGGGCCCCGTGCAACCAAACTTCGGATTGGTTTTGCCTCATTTCATTTGCGCGAACACACCATTGCCACCCTCTTTGCGGGCCTGATTCAGCACTGGGACACACAGGCCTTCGAGCGGATTATCATTTGCTTTGCGCCGCCCACAGCGGCAATTATGCAGCGACTCACATCAAGCGTGGATGGGGTTTTGCTGCTCTCGGATTCGTTTTGGCAGGCCCGCCAAGAAATCGCCGACCTGGAGCTGGACATCTTGCTCTGGCTCGATCTGGGCATGGATCCGCGCAGTGGCTTTTTGGCCCAGGCCCGCTTGGCGCCCTTGCAGGCAGTCACCTGGGGGCACCCTGTTACCACGGGGATACCCAATCTGGATTTGTTTATCTCCAATCAAGTGCTTGAACCTCCTGATCCACTCGCTGCCCAGATGCACTACAGCGAAAAATTGGTTTTGTTGCCGCATTTGCACCCCTATTACACCTTGCCCACACCCGCTTTGTCCGACCGAGAACACTTTGGCCTGGGAGATCACAGCCACTATTATCTTTGCCCGCAAAGCCTGTTTAAAATCCATCCCGATCTGGATCCCCTCTGGGCTGAGTTGTTGAGACAAGATCCAAATGCGGTCATTCTTCTGCCCGCGCCGCCGGTTCAGGCTTGGCAAAACCATTTGCAAAAGCGCTTTCAGGCCACTTTGCCCGATCTCTGGCAGCGGATTGTCTTTTTCCCGCGCCAGTCCCCGAGCGACTTTCAGGCCCTTTTAAGCAGTGTTGATGTGATTCTCGACTCTGCGCCGTTTGGGGCCGGAAACACGGCTTATGAGGCCCTGGGACAAGGACTGCCCCTTGTGACCTGGCCCGGAGAATTCCTGCGCGGGCGCTTTACCCAGGGTTTTTATCGCCAGATGGGTTTGGCCGATTTGATTCCTTCTTCGCCCAAGGCCTATGTTGAGCGGGCCTTGGCTCTGGCGTTGCAGCCCGAACTCAAACAGGTCGAGAGCCAACGTATTCGTGCGGCTCAGCCGCTT
>CAZRFI010000542.1:0-2194 GCA_964598905.1 uncultured Candidatus Sericytochromatia bacterium
CTCTGGGCGGACAGCCAGCGGGCCGAATACCGGGCAGACCTCAACAGCCTGGCCTTGGCCCCCCTAGAAGCCTGTTTAAGTGATCTGGAAAAAACAGGCCTTGAAGATTTTTTAAACGATCAGGCCCGGCAGATGATTATCAAAAGAGAGACGGGTGAACCCGCCCAACTCTATAAACAGGCCTTGGCCCGCTGGGAAAACCTGCCTACTTACGAGCGGGAGAGACGCCGTCGTTTGCTCAAAAAAGAGAGCCACCGGGTCGATGCCACCCATCCCTGTACATCTTTTCGGCTTGAGATGCTCAGCCATCAAGCGTCCCGTGTTCAGCCTCTCACCCTGCCGCCGATTGACTGGCTGGCTCTCGACTCAGAATTGGCTCCCCAGGTGGAAATTCAAGCAGGCAAATGGATAGATCAGGTTCGTGCAGAAATGTATGCTTAAACTGCCCAGCTTGAAACAGTGGTTCTTACTCATTCTGTCTTTTGGATCGCTTCTGCTGTTGCCTGGCTGCGCCTCCCTGATGGTCTGGGCCAGCAAAGAACCTGTTTCCTGGGAGTATCTCAAGACCAAATCCTCTGGGCTCAAAATGCAAGCAGTTCAAATTTTGCCCAGCGAAATTCACATCCCTTTGGCCGTCATTCCGACCTTTGACTCCGCCATCTGCTTTTCAGATCCCGTGGGTCAGGTCTCAGGTCAGCGCATTTTAATTCGGCTGCAAAAAGGGCTCTGCCCTACAACTCCTTTGCCATCTTTGACAGTGATTCTGCCCAAACCCGCTCCCGGCCACTATGAAGTGGTCTACGACGACGCTAGTGCCAAACAACCTGTGATTGGCACGATTGAAGTCCCTTAAAACTCAGAGTTTGACCGGATAATTCAGCTTCATGGCACTGCGCACCGCTTCCATCACTTCTCCGGCACGGGCGCGGCCCCGGCGGGTGCCATCGGAAATCACATCCCAGAGATAGGCGTCGTCTTTTTCAAATTCCGCACGGCGGGTACGAATCGGCTCTAACAAGCTGTTTAAACAGTCGATCAGTGCGCGTTTGACCACCACATCCCCCATCAGCGGCTTGCCTTTTTCGTCAGCTCCCCCTTGGCGGTAGCGCTCTTTGAGTTCGGCAATCAGGGCCGTGTCGGGGTGAAAGGCGTCGAGGTAGGTAAAGACCGGATTGCCCTCGACATTGCCGGGCTCAGTGCCGCGAATGCGCGTGGGGTCGGTGTACATCGACATGACCTTTTTCTTGAGGGTGTCGGCATCATCGCTGAGATAAATCGCGTTGTTGAGGCTTTTGCTCATTTTGGCTTGGCCATCAATGCCGGGCAGGCGGGAAACCTCAGAATACATGCCTTCGGGCAAAACCAAGGTCTCAGCATAATAATGGTTAAAACGGCCCACGATTTCGCGGGTGAGTTCAATCATCGGCTTTTGGTCGTCACCGACGGGAACCAAATGCGCCCCAAAGGCTGTGATATCTGCGCATTGGGAAACGGGATAACAGACAAAGCCCATCGGCACTTCATTGCCAAATTTTTGTTTGATCTCGGTTTTGACGGTTGGGTTGCGCTCGACACGGGCCAAGGTGACCAAATTAAGGTAATAAATCGTGAGTTCGGCAATTTCGGGTACCAACGACTGCACCACAAAGGCGCAGCGCTGGGGGTCGAGGCCCACGGCCAAATAGTCGAGCACCACTTCGCGGATGTGCGCCTGCAATGTTTCGGGCCGCTCGTAATTGTCGGTTAAAGCCTGCACATCAGCAAGCAGGATATATGTTTCGTAATCGTTTTGAAGTTTGACCCGGTTGACCAAACTGCCTGCATAATGGCCGAGGTGCAAACGGCCTGTGGGGCGATCACCGGTTAAAATGCGTTTTTGGGGGGTGTTTGATGCTGTGTTCATAGAAGTTGTGCGCGTGGCCGCCCTTTCGTGTTTTCGCATTGGGAGATGGACACCTTGATCAGATTCGGAATCAGACATCCACCCTCAAAGAATACACTAAATTTTGGCTGGGTGTGGCTGAACGCGGGCAAATAGCGGTTCTCTCTGCGTAAAAATTGCCTTGACGGTTCAGGGGCTGACCCCCTATGCTGGGGGTCACAAACTGGAGGTGTTTATGTTAGAGACCATCGGCAAGCCCCCCCTCGTGCGCTTAAAACGCCTGGTTCCTTCGGGTTCAGCCCAGGTCTGGGT
>CAZRFI010000543.1:0-2191 GCA_964598905.1 uncultured Candidatus Sericytochromatia bacterium
CAGGCCCAAAGCCTGGGCCTGTTCTGCCAAGTATGGGTCTGTCCAAGCCAGGGCTTGGGCATCAAGGTAATTTCCTTTGCCAGTCGCACAGAGCGCTGCCAAAGGCAGTTGATCGGGCCTGCGGCGTGTGCTCAAACTCAGGTGCATCTGCGTGGGCAGTTCTGAAAGCAGGCGGGCCACAAATTGCGCCAGGGGCAGATTCTGCTCCAAGACATGCCAATCGTCGAGCAACAACAAAACAGGCTGCTTGCCCCAGGCTGCAGGCCAGCTTGTTGCTGGGCTTGAGTCTTTGCCCCCCCATACATCCAGGGGCAAACCCGCCGCTTCGGCCTGGGCTTGGAGCACCTGCCAAAAGTCCGCTTTGGCTGGCAGGCGCAGGGCATCTAACCAGAACACGGCACCCTGAAAGGCCTCGGCCTGCTGTTTCAAATAAAGCGTTTTGCCGTACCCGCCTGGGGCCACCAGAAAGGTCAATGGCGCTTGGGACTCACTCACGCCTGATACAGGTTTTCCAGTTCGGCACCATAGCGTTCGTAGATCGCTTTGCGCCGGGCTTTAAACGAAGCGGTGAGCAGATTGTCTTCCACCGTCAGCGGTTTGGGGCAGATCCAGATTTTTTTGAGGGTTTCAAACGAGGCCAGGTCCTGATTCACTGCGTTGACCTGTTCCATGGCCAAAGCATACGCCGCTTCGGATTGGCAGAGGCTTTCCCAAGGCGTTTCGCTGTCGTTGAGGGCTTTGCGCAGCGCGCTCTCCTCCAAGGTCACCAGGGCCGAGAGGAATTTTTTGCCATCGCCGTAGACGATCAGATGCTGGATATACGGATTGTCCTGGAATTTGCGCTCAATATTTTGGGGCGGCACATTTTTGCCCCCACTCGTGACCAGGATTTCTTTTTTGCGGTCGATGATTTTGAGAAAACCGCCTTCGAGCCATTGGCCGACATCGCCGGTTTTGAACCAGCCTGCTTCATCAAAGGCCCCTGCCGTGGCCTCGGGGTCTTTGTAATAGCCTTTAAAGACATTCGGGCCTTTGGCCAAAATTTCACCGTCTTCGGCCAATTTGAGTTCGACACTGGGATAGGCCACACCGACCGAGTCAAAATTAAAATGGTCGTGGCGGTTCATCGTCAGGGTGGGGGAACACTCGGTCAGGCCATAGCCCTCGATCACCAGCAGGCCCAATTGGTGAAAGCCTTCTTTGATCTCTTTTTTGAGCCCGGCGCCGCCAGAGAGGCCAAAGCGCAAACGGCCCCCTGTAACCTTTTCGTAAGCAGCTTTGTCGCCCCCGGCTTGTTGGATCTGCAAATAGAGTTTTTCCCAATAGGCGGGCACTGACAAAAAGGTATGCGGTTGCACACTGGCAAATTTTTCCAGCACGTCTTTGGGGCTGGCAAAGACACTCTGCCAGCCGAGGCAATTGCCCAACATGATTGCGCCAATGCCAAAGGCATGGGAGAGCGGCAACCAGTGAATATCCACGGCATTTTCGGGAATATGCGGGCCATTGAGGCTGATCCAGTCGTGGGAACTGGCTTCGAGATTGCTGTGGCTGAGCATCACGCCTTTGGGCAGGCCGGTGGTGCCGGAGGTATAGATAATCGTGGCCATATCTGCGCCTTGGACTTCGGCCAAGCGGCTTTCAAAGGCCTCCGCTTCGCTCAAACCCTGTTCGAGGGCCTGGGCAAAAGGCACCACAGGCACGGACAGGCCGTGGTCACCCGCTTCGCCTTCGAGCAGGATCACTTTTTCGATCTGGCCCAATTTGATCTGACCCAGGGTCTTCAAAAAGGCCGCGTCACAAAAGAGCAGGCGCGATTCAGAGTGATCGAGGAAATATTCAATTAAGTCGCCTTTGCTTGCCGGGTAAATCGGCACGACAATCCCACGGATGCTTTGAATCGCGCTATACGCCACAATCCAGGGATAACTCGTATTGCCGAGTACGGCGATCTTTTGCTGGGTTTCGAGCTGGGGCGCCAAGAAGCCACCGAGGGCTTTGACGTCGCGGCCATACTGGTTCCAAGAGATCGGGCGATAGCCTTCGCCTTCGGGCAATAAAAAGCGGGGCTGGTCTTGCCAGCGGGCAATGCCCGCAAAGAGATCATGGGATTGGTGGGCTGATTGGGGGTGGCTCATACTCGAATACGCTCCTCGGCAGAAGGGTGAATTGTGTGCATACTATCACAGAA
>CAZRFI010000544.1:0-2161 GCA_964598905.1 uncultured Candidatus Sericytochromatia bacterium
GACGATGGTGATGTTAACCGGCAAAGGCAAACCTTGGCGCTGTCTGAACTGTCAGCCTAAGCAGATTGCTGCGCACCGCAGCCAGTTCTTTGCGCTGCGGGATGCCTGTTTGGCTGCTGGGAAGGTTTAAACGTGCTGCGTTCAGTGGTTTTGGAACAATTGGCGACCCAGATCGGGCAGCTTCAGCCGCGGCCTGTGCTGCGGGTGGCGATTGATGGCGTGGATGGCGCGGGCAAGACCTGTTTGGCGGATGAGTTGGCAGAGGCTTTAAGCGCGCAAGCTCAGAACGTGATCCGCGCTTCGGTGGATGGTTTTCACCACCCTCGTGCTGTGCGCTACCGGCAGGGCAAAGATTCCCCTCTGGGATTTTTCGCTGTTTTTGGAAGTGCCGTTTGCGGTTTCAGTGGCGCGTCTGGCCCAACGTGATGGCAGTGACCCCGACCCCGAAGCCCCCAGCCAGCGGCGTTATGTGCAGGGACAACAGATTTATCTGCAGCGCTGCGAGCCCTGGCGCTGGGCCCGTGTTGTGCTCGACAACAGCGATTTGGCTGCGCCTTATTTTAATAGCCTGTTCGGAACGATTTGAATGAGAAATATGCTTGCTCTGAGATCCTCTTTGAGATGTGTAAAGTGGGTCAACAAAAGCGACAATCACACTCCTGTAGCACGAAGTTCCGAAGGCATGATGGCGTGCCACTAAATTGACTAAATTAAAGATAAGAAAAGCATAAGTATTGTTTAATTTAGGGCAAACCCCAACAAGATCCCATTGGGTAAAGGGCATAATATAAACATCAGTCGTCAAGCACGATCAAACAAGAAGCGTAAAGAGGATAACAACCATGAGTATTACCGCGATTAGCCAAAATCAAGCCATTCTATCCCAATCGATGTCCCCCCAGGCACCCGAAACAAAAACCACTGCTCAAGCACCTGTAAAGGTGATTTCTGAAACCAGCAAAGACACACTTAATTTTTCAATTAATACATCCAATATTAAAGCCGGCTTCAAAGGTGCTGGTGCAGGCGCACTGGCTGTTGCTTTGCCAACCGTTCCTATTGGCCTTTATATGATTAAACATGCCGGTTCTGGTACTGGCGGTATCGGCCCCGCTATGGCAGGCCTCGGAATTGCTGCAGCTGGTGCTTTGGGTGGTTTGGTTGGTGGCGCAGTTGCCGCCAGTACCACTGACAGCAAACTCAACGGGGCTTTGTATGGCGGTGCTGCTGCAGCTCTGGCAGGTGCTGCTCTAACTGGTCTCGTTCTCAGCAAATCTGGTATGAATCCTGGAACTGCCATGAAAATCGCAGCTCTGGCCTTTGGCGCCACCGGAGCCATTGGCGGTGCCATTGGCTCCAACTTTGCAGTTAAACAATAGTTCATGTTTTGATGACCTGCTGCAGACAGATCGAAGTCTAGGAGATTCTGGTCTTGACGTATATCAAAAATAGATACCATCAGCTTCGGGCCGCTTAAGTTCGCGCAGGTCGCTCAGCTGCACACAGATATATACATTGTGATACAATATGTATATATCTGTAAAAAAGAGGCGCTGATTTATGTTGAGCCAGTACGCGTTGGTTTCGGATTTGTCTGACTCGGAGAGAGAGGCGGCAGAAGCCCAGGCCGAGAAGCTCTCCCCAGATCTGGTTGCCCTGGTGCTGGCCCCGCTTGAAGGCGAACAGGACGAAGTGGCTGTAACCCTGAGCGACACCGATCTGGGCCTGAACTTTCCGTACCACAAAACTGCCGTTTCTTCGGTCAAAGGCATTGAAGGCTCCCAATATCACCCCTCCGACAAATCCTGGTCGCTGCCCATCACCCCACGCAATCTCTATGCCGTGCGTGATACGGTCGAAGGCCTGCGCGAATTTTTTCGGCGTGAAGCCGCCAAAGCTGAGGCCCGCGAGGAGATGCGTCTCGAAATAGTGGATACCGTGTTGGAGAGCCTGGCCACAGATTTTGAACACCCGCGTGTGACCTTCGACAAGCAAGAGGGCTGTGTGGCGCTGGGAGTACCTTACGATCCCAAGAGCATCCGCCTGATCAAAAAAATTGATGGGGCTCGCTGGGACAGCTCCGACAAGGTCTGGCTTCTGCCTGCTGATGCGGAGAAAAAGATCCGCACGGCACTCAAAGGCATTTTTAAACTGCTTTAGA
>CAZRFI010000545.1:0-2159 GCA_964598905.1 uncultured Candidatus Sericytochromatia bacterium
GGCAAAACCGTGGGCTTGGCACTCAAGGTCGGGCTGGGCACCACACTCGGTTTGGCCGAGGCCGTGGGAGGGTTAAACAGGGCATTCAAGGCATCCATATCCGTACTGCCACTGGGCTTGGGCGTGACGGGTGCACCCGAAGGTTTGGGGGTTGCGGGCACAGCGCTGGGCTTAGCTGTCGGTTTGGCTGTCGGTTTGGCTGTCGGCGAAGGCTTGGGGGTCGCCGGGGGGGCTTTGCTGGGCTGCGCGCAGTCACTCAGCAGGGCTTCCAGCTCACTCATAGAGCCATCGCCACATTTATTTGCGCCCGTTGTTGCTGATGCCTGAGGTTTGGCCGTGGGTTTGGCAGTCGGTTTGGCAGTGGGCAACGGTTTGGGGGTTGCTGTCGGAACAGGCCGTGCTGTTGGCACGGGCGTGGGTTTGGCCGTGGGCTTGGCTGTCGGTTTGCTGGTAGGCGGTGTGCCCGAGGGAGTGCCCGAAGCACAGGTGCCAGAGAGCAGGCATTCGATTTGACTGAGATTGTCTCCCGAAGAGCCGGTCGGCGGAGTGACCGTGGGAGGAACCCCTGTTGGGGGTGTGATTGTGGGGGGAGTGCCTGTAGGCGGCAAAGAGCCCAGAGAATCTTCAATCGGCGGCTGGGGGCGGGGCTGTGAGAGCGCTATTTTAACATCTTCATAGAGCAAACCCGCGGCTTTGGCGGCCATGATCAGGGTTTCGTAGCGGGTAATTTTATTCTTGCCTTTGAAGGTTCCACCTGGGTAGCCATTGGTCAATTGCCAGGTATTGGTAATTCTGTCGATCATTTGTTCATGCTCTTTGTCGACATCTTTGAGCGAGATTTTTTTGTCTCTGGGCATGGGGGGCGGGGCGGGCATAAAGGTGAGTAATCGATTCATACTGTCGGCAAATTCATAGCGGGAGACAGGGCGCAGACCTTCAAATAAACCACTGTCCATGGTCATCAAATCAGCTTGAACAACCCGATTGATGTATTTATACTCTTTGCTGTCAGGTGAAACATCGGAAATAATCAGAATGGTGACATTGGGAATTTGTTTGCTGCCCATCATGCGGTCAAGCAATTCGGCAAATTGAAAGCGCGTCAGAGGCAAATCCCCAGCAAAGCGATCATAAGACACACCCTGCATGAATTTTTTATCATACATGACCTTGGATTCGAGCGAGGCCCAGTGTTTATAATCCACATCGGTATAGGGTAAACCTTCGGCCAGGGCCCCCATCACCAGAGTAAAGACCAAGAACCAAGCCAAATACACCCGGAAGATCGACTGTCTGAAAATAGCGCTCACCTTTTCTGAGTTATAGTTAATTAAATTATACCTGTATTTGTCCTCTGACTTACTTACACCTGAGGCCCGAAGGAGATTTCATGCAGATTCATTTTCATGCCGAGCCCCTCGCTTACCAAGGCCCGGAACTCACCTCTCACTTTATTTACAACCGTTTTGGCCTGCGCGGAGACGCCATGGTGGCCTTTGCGGGGCCCTGTGAGGTTCATTTAAAAGACATGGTGGACCTCGAAGATGTTCACGCCGATGCGCCGATCTACAGCGAGTCCATGTTGCATTTTTTAATTGAACATTTTCAAACCCCTTTAGAGACCATGGTATTGCGTCAGCGTCTGCTCACAGCCCAAATTCAAACCCGCTTGCAGGCAGCAGGGCAAAACCAAATCCGCCGCAGTGGCGACGATCTCTATGATGGTTCAAATAAACTGTCGGTCTCAATTGCGACGGTCAGTCCCGTTTCTGGCCTGATTCATTTTGGCATCAATCTGTCTAGCAAAAACACGCCCGTGCCGACTCGCGGTCTGAACGATTATGGGATTGAGTGGCAAGCTTTTGCCCAGGCTGTGCTCACCGCCTATTTAGACGAAGACCGCTCCATTCGCCAGGCCCTGACCAAAGTGCGTTGGGTTGCTTAAAACTGAGTGGGGATCCCAAAATAATTGAAAAAAGAGCAGCGCACACGAAACAGCGGGCAAAGCCTTATTTTGTAAGCCCCAAGAAGAGACAAAGACCTCTGAGAAAGGGCGCCTAGATCTTTTCTTAACAAAAACTTAGCCAAAAATTAGAAAGAAATCCCGATCAGCAGCCTATAGTATAATGAAGATCAGCTATAGCGCAAGGAAGGTTATC
>CAZRFI010000546.1:0-2142 GCA_964598905.1 uncultured Candidatus Sericytochromatia bacterium
TAAAACCCTCTCTTTGATAAAAAGCAGTGAATTATTTCAAGGTGAACTTAGACAGGAAAAACTCACCATCGGTGTTTGAACCATCTTGTTTGCCCATGGCATCTTGAACACTCACCCGATCTGCTGGGGCATCCACCCAATTGCCTGCAATTGAGCTGTCCAAAAGCCGGCCCTGCGGCAGGTCTTGCACGGCAATCCCTGAAATTTCAGAGAGTGCAGGTGAATAATCTTCTAAAGGATTGCTGGCATCATACCAATACCCTTGATAGCGCTTGTGATTATAGGAGCCCGTATAAGCCTGACCACCCACATAAAGGGTATTGCCCAATAAAGCCATCCCTTTGGTCCGGTGT
This sequence comes from uncultured Candidatus Sericytochromatia bacterium, assembly GCA_964598905.1. GTDB lineage: Bacteria > Cyanobacteriota > Sericytochromatia > UBA7694 > UBA7694. The sequence goes on from CAZRFI010000546.1 coordinate 354, forward strand.
TCCGCCATTTCATCGGGCCCTGTGCCAGAGTAATGGAACATCCCCCAATCAAATTTGCCATCAGAAGCACTGAGTTTTACAAACAGAGCATCTCCCATTTGGGTGTCGTATCCCGATTGCCCAGTGCGACCACCGGTATATACGGTATCTCCCATCACTTTGATAAAATTGCTGTTGTTTTTATCTCCTTGATTGCCGGGATAGGTTTTGCCCCAAACCACTTGGCCTTCAGAACTGACTTTGGCAATCGAGTGAAAGGTCGTGGCCCCTCTGCGATCCAAGGAGAGATAGACATCCCCTTTGCTGTCGACATCCAAGCCATAGACATTGCTGCCTACACCCATATCTACTTTTTTCAGCCAATTGATCTGGGGAGAATCACTTTGCACATCACTCAAACGGGCCAAGAATCCGCGACCATTGGAGAGCCCCCCAATATACAAATTGCCTTTGCCATCTGCTTTAATTGCATAACCGCGGTCGATGGACCCTGGAACTGGATCAAAGGCTTTTTGGTATTTTAACGAGCCATCAGCGACATTTAATGCTAAAAGAGAAACCAAACCATCAGATTTGGCTACGGGATCGCCAGTTTGTCCCGTGACATAGACATGTTTGTCATCTACAGTCAAACCATAAGCTGTGGAACTGGTCACCGCTGTGGTCGTATTTTGGGCACAGTGCCAGAGTTTGCCCCAGAGCAATTCTCCATTTGTGGGATTGACTTTGAGAATCAGGTTATAAAAGAAATTATTTTGTTTGACAGAGGCCGCAGAGCCCATGATGTACAACATGCCGTCGGGACCAAGCACCATCGAATGCTGGTTTCCACCTGTTTCGTTGTTTTGACCAGGATCAGGCTGAAACTCTTTGTTGGGACCATTGAAGATTTTCAGCCACCGTTTGCTGCCATCTCCGCCCAATGATCCCACCAGGATATCTTCAGAGAATTTATCCAAAATTTCTTTTTGATTGGCAGAAAAATAGATATTGCCTGTGTCGTCACCCAAGAGTGTTGAAGTTAACTCATCTTTAACAGACCCCACCACTTTGAAGAAATCCAAGCTGCCTTTGCTAAAAAGCTGTCCGTCGGGACGGCCTTTACCTACCAAATTTAAAACGAATTTTTTTCCCCCATCGTGGGTTACCACAACTTGAGATTTGCGCTCGCCACCAGCAATGGGGTAAAAACGGAAATAGACATCCAAGGCCTGGCCCGCAGGCAAAACCGTATTTTTGATCTCCAATTTGCGATCAGGGTTTTCATCTGTTCGCCAGCCAACAGGCGTGTCTTGCAAAATATATTCTTCGGCCACTACATTGCCCATGCCCACCAATTCAACCGACTCAACTTGAATGTCTTTGTCTGAAGGGTTGTCGATTGTAAAACGTTCACGGAACTCAGAAAACAGTGCAACAGCGCCTGCTGTGGGAGAGTTATCGGGAATTAGATAGGTATCACCATTTTTATAAGAAGTTCCTGCATGGGTCGCCGTGATAGGAGAATCCGCACTCGGTTGTACTGCCGCAGTGTTGCCAGAATTGTTGCCTGTTCCTGTAGTGCTGCCCGTTCCTGTAGTGCTACCTGTGGAAGGTTTTTGGGGTTGGTTACCCGTGTCTACTGTAGCTGGGCTACAGCCCAATGTAGCGGCCACGAGTGAAAGACCCATGGCTGCGCTCAGGACACGAAAATGCTTTTTCATGAATGAATTCCTCAATATCTGTGATTATTTTTTTTGAGATAGTTATCTCTCTACAGGATTACGAAAAAATCTCAAAAATTTTCACA
>CAZRFI010000547.1:0-2137 GCA_964598905.1 uncultured Candidatus Sericytochromatia bacterium
AAACACTGGAATATTTCCACCCCCCAATGGTATGCTCATCTTCAGACAGAGCAGCGCAGAGACAGGTTACTTCGGGGTCTGCCGGTTGCAAAACCGTGTTGGTGCAAGTCCAACTCCTCCGACGCCTTCGGCTCCGCTCAGGCGTCAAGGATGGCGAAAGTAGCAGACGCAGCAGATGTATAGTCCTGGCTCGCTTTTTTCTCTCTGTCTTTTAAGCTTCAGCCAATTCCGCCAATTCCAACCAGCGCAATTCTTTGCTTTCGATCTCAGCTTCCAACTCCCCAAAGGTTGCTGAAAGCTTCTGCAAGCTGCCTGCGCCCAAATCCCCAGGATTGGCCAATTCCGCCTCCATCTGCTGTTTGCGCGTCTGCAATTGCTCCAGCTCTTGCTCCAGCCCCTCATACTCTTTTTGCTGCTTATAACTCAACTTGGGCTTGTTTTCCCGTGGGGGCTTGCGCTCCAGCGGCTTGTCTTCTTTGACTTTGTCCTCTTTGGCCTGTTGGCGCAGGGCCTTTTCTTGCTCCTGCTGGGCCAGCCAATAGTCGGTATAATTGCCGGGGAAATAAAGCACCTGACCATCGCCCTCAAAGACAAAGAGGTGATTGACGAGGCGGTCCATAAACCAGCGGTCATGCGAGACCACCAGCAGATTGCCTTTGAAGTCCTGGAGAAAATCCTCAAGCACCTCAATCGTGGCAATATCCAGATCGTTGGTGGGTTCATCCAGAATCAAGAAATTGGGATTTTTCAACAAGACAGTCAGCAAATAGAGCCGCCGTTTTTCGCCCCCACTGAGGGTCGAAACCTGCCGCCAATGCACCGGCGCAGGAAAGAGAAAGCGCTCCAGCATTTGGGCGGCTGTGATCTGGCCCCCGCCGCGCACAGGCAAGACCTCGGCAATTTCTTTGATCACCTCAATCACCCGCTGGTCGTTGCGAAAGTGCATATTCTGCTGGCGGTAATAGGCCAATTCAATGGTCTCCCCAATCACGACCTCGCCCTGATCGAGTGGCTGCTCACCCACCAGCAAATTGAGGAAGGTACTTTTGCCACTGCCATTGGGGCCCACCACGCCAATTCGGTCGCCTTTGGAGAAGTCATGGCTGAAATCTTTTAAAACCACTTTGTCGCCAAAGGCCTTGGCCAAATGGTGCAATTCAAGAATTTTGCCCCCGAGGCGGGGCATGAGAATATCCAGGCTCAAAGCCCCTTCGCCAGAGACCGATTCGAGTTCATCTTGGAGCGAGAGAAAGGCCTCCGAGCGGGCCCGTGACTTGGTGCCGCGTGCGCGCGGCTGTTTGCGAAACCAGGCCAATTCGCGCCGGTAGCGGTTGCGGGCCACTTCGGTTTCGCGGGATTCGCGTTCGAGGCGGGCGTATTTCTGCGCCAAATAATCGCTGAAGCCGCCGCTGACCCGGTAAAGTTGCCCCTGTTCGAGTTCGAGAATTTCATCGCAGACCGCTTCGAGGAAATAGCGGTCGTGGGTGACCATTAAAAGCGTCATCGACTGGCTGGTCAGGTATTGCTCCAGCCATTCCATCATGTCGAGGTCGAGGTGGTTGGTCGGCTCGTCCAGAATCAAGAAATCCGGGGCATCGAGCAGGGTTTGGGCCAAGGCAATGCGGCGCTTTTGGCCCCCCGACAAAACCGCCACAGGCTGTTCCAGGCCATCAATTTTGAGGCGCGAGAGAATCTGCTGGGCCATGACCTGGTAATCCCAGGCGTGTAAGCGTTCCACCTCGGCATAAGCCCGTTGAATCTGGGCGGTGTCTTGGCTTTGCAGGGCGACTTCGTAAGCGTGAATGGCCCTGAGTTCGGGGCGCTCTGAGGCGTAAAGCGCCTGCATCACGGTGTGTTCGGGGTTGAGCTCGGGCTCTTGGGGCAAAAATCCAACGCGAATATCCCGGGCCCATTCTATCCGGCCCTGATCTGCCGGTTCTTCGCCAGCCAGAATGCGAATCAGGGTGGTTTTGCCCGTGCCGTTGCGGGCCACCAGCGCCACCCGCTGGCCTTTGCTGAGCGAAAAAGCCACGTCTTTGAACAAAACTTTGTCATGGTATGCCTTGGACAGGCTGTCTACACGCAGATAAAACACAGGGGCCTCCAGAAGGGGAATACTCTATTCTGCCACAGGCCA
>CAZRFI010000548.1:0-2128 GCA_964598905.1 uncultured Candidatus Sericytochromatia bacterium
TCCGAATTCGCGTGATCTGAGCAAAACCTGACTCTGTGCCCCTTTGCGCAGATCTGGGCATTTGCTACAATAGCAGCATGAGTGCCGAACCATTGCCCCTAGAAGAACCTTCTCAGCTCAGTTTTATTGAGGCTGGCTCCTTGGCCATGCCCGAAAAACCAATTTCGCTCTATTCGTACCGCGAAGTCAAAAAGCGCATTCCCGAAATTCTCGATCGCCACCGGGCGATGATTGCCCAGGCCTTGCCGACCTTGCTGCGGGTAGATATTCCCGAACAGGCCCGCACACTCTTTGGTCATTTCCTTGAGAAAAAACAACGTGATGCGCTGGGGCTTTCGTTTGAAATTCGCTCGATGGCGCAAGACTTGGTCAAAAAAAATACCCTGGTGGCCTTTTATTTGCGTTATCTCGAAGAGAAAAAACTTTATTTGGCGTTGGGTTACCGCAGTTTTAAAGACTATTCCCTGAATTATTTTAATGAGTTGGAATACTCTTATCTCACCCGGCTGAAACGCATTGCCTATATGTCTCCCGATGAGATCAAAACCCTCGAGCCTTTGGGCACCACCAAAATGATGATGATAGCCCAACTCGACCAAGAAGAGCGCAAAGACATTCTCGCCAAGCGCTTTCCGATCCACGAAAACGAATACAAAAACGTGATCGACATGACCACCCGTGAGTTGGGGCGCATGGTGCAAAAGCACAAAAATCCAGGCTTCCGTGAAAACCTGATCAAAGGGGTGCCGGGTTCTTTGATGCACCAATTGCGCATGTTGGAAGAGAATATTGACCAATTTGAACTCGACACCCTCAAGCGCACCCGCGATAAAATGCGCGAAAGTCTGGCGATGTTGGATCAATACCTCGCCGAGTCCTGATCCCTCTCTCCCAATTGGGGTACACTGATAGCAAAAACCTTCAGGAGTTCCGCTATGTCTGATTCTGCGCTGCTTAACACCCTCATTGAAAAAACGGGGTTTGCCCCTCCCGAAAAGGTCAATGTCTCTTGGAGTATGGCCCTGCTCAGCCGTGAAGGCACAGGCCTGACCAGCGATCAGGTGGTCATTTCAGAGGGATTGCACCTGGGACTTTTGCCGCTGGAGCAATTGTACGCTGAAAAATCTGCCTCCGCTGCTGCTGTCGAGGGACTGGGCACAACGGTTGAATTTATTCTGGCCCTGCAAGATCATATGAGCGAACACGCCCTGCGCGATCAAGATGCCGTTACCGCTCTGGAGGCCCTCTCCATGAAGCCAGAGCCGCCCCAACCGGGTTTGGCAGGCACAATTCAAGCCGCTCTGCGCCTGGAACTGAGCTTGCGTGACTTCTCCCGTTCAGACGTGCGCCAAGCCCTGCGGCAGGTCTTGCGGGCCGCCCAAAAAGGGCTCAAGTCCGGCCAGCCTCGCTCGTTTTTGGGGCATATTCACCATTTGATTCACTAAATTTTGTCAACAAAAAGCCCGTGGCAGAGGCCACGGGCGTTAGATGAGAGAGCAAAAGGAAAGAAAAATTGAAATTGTTTATTTGGTTGAGATCTGATTGATCACGCGGTAGGTAGCCGGTTTTGCATTGTCAGACATCGCGTCGAGGGCAATGCCTGTTCCAACTACCACAGCTGCGATACCGACACTCATGGCGGCTACTTTACCGTTTTTAGCTGCCAACTTAACCAGTTCATCAGCCCCAGCGCCAACCAAAGCGCCTGCACCATAACCCAGGGCAGCTGCACCGATACCGGCACCGGTGTCCCAAAATTCAGGTGTGTCGCTTTCTGCACCGGCTTTGAGACCGCCGATCACACCGCCACCAGCGGTGCCCAAGAGAGTCGCGTTCATAAGCTTCGTGTGAACAGGATTGGCTTCTACATATACCTTGGCTGCCTCTGAGTATCCGCCCAGACTGAGGTTTTTACCGAGCACAGCGCTTACAGCTCCACCGGCAAAGCCCAAGAGTGCTGCTTTGCCAAAGGGATTGTTGATCAGACTTTTTACGCCGTTGGCGGCTGATTTATAAGGAGCGACCCAGAAAGAATCTTTGTTTTCGTCATCGACGTGCAACACTTGCACAGCATCGCCATCGACAGACATCTGGCCCATATCGTAGGCAGAGTTGACGTCGAAGGTGT
>CAZRFI010000549.1:0-2120 GCA_964598905.1 uncultured Candidatus Sericytochromatia bacterium
CGGCTCAGATCCAGATTGAGATCTTTTGCTGCTTGCTCCAGCATGCCGGGTTCGGGTTTGCGGCAGTCGCAGTCAAAACTGTATTCGGGCACTTCGCCGTCAGGCAAATGGGGGCAATAATAGACCCCATCCAATTGTGCCTCTTCTGCAGCCAAAAGTTCTTTTAAACGGCCGTGTAATTGCGCCATCCAGCTTTCAGGATAATAGCCTCTTGCAACCCCTGATTGGTTGGTGACAACGACAACGGGAATACCCAATTGATTGAGGTTGCGAATGGCCTCTGCGGCACCTGGAATCAAGGACAAGTTGTTCAGATCGCGGATATAACCCACTTCTTGGTTAATGGTTCCATCTCTGTCGAGAAAGACGGCGGGTTTGAGGGGGGGCGTGGTCTCGGATTTTTGCGATGACATATGGATTTTTCCTGATTTAAAGCTTCTTGCCTCTATTTTACATCTCTATTTTACATCTCTATTTTACAAAGGAACTGAGGTCTTGAGCAGGACAATGCCCAAGGAAATCCAGGCTGACTCAAATCGGCCCATGCTCTAAACCGCATCAAGACAGGTGGGGCTGTTAAATCGCACGGCGTTCACTTGGGTTGAAACAGGGTAAAAATCCAGGTCTTCATCCGGCAGGGCTGCAAGTAGATTTTGTAAAACAGTCAGGTTTTGGGTCTGCGGATCCAGCCAGAGAGACTGCTGCTCAGGGCTTAAAATGACAGGCATGCGGTGATGTACTGCTTGTAGCTTGGGATTGGCTTCGGTTGTAATCACGGCACAGGTGGAGAGCCAGCCCCCCTCCGGCTTTTTCCAATGTTCATAAATAGCAGCAAATGCCATCGGCTGTTGGGATTTTAAGTGAATATATACGGGCTGTTTTTGTTTCTCGTTGCCAGGCAGCCATTCATAAAATCCATCCGCAGGAATCAGACAACGTCTCGCTTTGAATGCTTCGCGAAAACTGGGTTTTTCGGCCAAAGTTTCAGCCCGGGCATTGATCAATTTTGAGGCCCCACTGCTGTCTTTGCTCCAAGCGGGGACAAGACCCCAATGAACAGGTACCAATGCGCGTTTATGTAGGCGCGCATGCCAGAGCACAACAGCGATTTTAGCGGTGGGGGCAATATTATAATCAGGGGGTAAATCGGCTTCTAAGACGGCATCAAAGCTCTCAGCCAGCTCATTGAGCGGGGTTTTGCGAACAAAGCGACCACACATAATTGGGACTCCCTTTTAATCAATGACTCTGTTGAACACTCAGGCATACAATGTGTTTACTGGATTTTAGCATTGTTAAGTTCAAGCCAGCGAGTGAAAAGATCGGGTATCCTGATCATGATCCGCTTTGAAGCGATTTTTTCTGTTTTCAACAATCCCATCATGACTCAAGGAGATTTACTCAATCATGGTCGAAGTCAAAAAAATCAGCCTGATGGCTTCTCAGGACTGGAGCATGCGTTATGCCATGCGAACCTTTGTCGATTTTCTCGATCGCCCTCTGCGTTATAACGGTAAGGAGTATAAAATTGAACTGCATCGCGTGATTGCTGAGCCCGTGGCCTGTGGTGCCAATCTTCAGGGCAGCACCGATTTTATTGTCGATCGCACGATTCATTGGAATGATTATTATAAATGTTGGGCCGCCACAGCTGTTAATTCCGGTCTGTCGTTTGCCAATCACAGCTATACCTTTAATATTTATGATAAACACAGCACTACCGATTTGCTCACCCGTGCGGTACACCCCAAAGATCGCGTTCCCACCACCGTTTTACTGCCCCAATTCAGCCCCTATTCTTATGACCAAAAAATGGAGGAATGGTGGCAATACGAGCAGCAGGTGATCAACGAAAATACCCAATATGGCTGGGACGAGAGCCGCAGAACCACCGATTGGACCAAGGTCAAAAGTACCCTGGAGCGCTCCAAAAAATACATGGAAAAACACAAAATGCTGCGTGAGCAGTTCTATGTGCAGGGCAATTATATCCAAGATGCTGTCACCAAATTCTTCAACGATGAATTTCCACTTTTCTTGAAAAAGCCCTATGGTGGCGGTGGCAGCGATGTCTACAAGATCAAAGACATGCAAGAACTCTACGAAAAATACGATACCGT
>CAZRFI010000550.1:0-2103 GCA_964598905.1 uncultured Candidatus Sericytochromatia bacterium
AGCATGGAAGAGTGGGAAGCCGCCGAGCAGGAGCTGATTGAGTTGCAGGTCGTTGAAAGCTAAGATTGCTGAACCGTGGCGTAAATGGCGTATCAAAGGATAACCCGGTTCAGTTATTAGACTGACTCACCGGGTGCTTCAATAAGACCTCAAACCCTGCCCGAATCACCTCAAATTCGCTGGGGCCAAAGAGTGTCATCAACACCTCATAACCGCCTGCTGCCTGTTCTTCGGGCAAGGTGCAATAAAACAAATAATCATTGGCCAGACCCACCACCAGTGGATAGGTTTTGTCACTATCCAGGGCCAATTGGCGCAGGTTTTCTCCGGCCTGTGCCGTTAATTCAAGCGGAACAGCAAGCAAGGTGAGAGAACCAAAATCAAGCAGCTGAAGTGGTATGGTCTCAAAATATCCCTGTGTCCAGTCCTTTGAGAGGGGGATACCCAGCAAATGGGGCATAGGCAATGGTTGTTGCTGCCAACCTGTTTTCACAGCAGCCAGCTCAATTTCTGAGCTCTCAGTAGCCTGGGCCAAGACCAACTGAGCTACTTTTTGGCCAATTTGCTCCAGATAGGCCTCATCACTTTGCAGATTGGCCAGCATGATTGGGGTTAGATCAGCTTCGGCTCCATTAAGGTAGAGGGCCTGCAGACCGGGCCGCTGGTTAGACAGTTCACGGCGGGCGACCCCTGCCCAATCGGCGGAAAGCAGGACATTGTCTGCGCCATAAACAGTATTGTGCATGGGCAAATGAAAGACCACCGCGAAGGGAGTACCTTGGAGCGATTCAAACCAGATTGTGGATAAGACGGGTGGTTTAAACTGGCCAACAGCTCGTTTGTTCCAATGTCGAAAGCGACGAGACCCATGGTCAAAGGCGGCATAGGGATCTCTACGGTTCCAAATCAGATCGTAAACAGGTTGGTGTCCCAGCCGAACAAGGGCTTTTTGGCTTTGCATCCGGGCTTTTTGCACTGCAGAGACAATCTCGGTGGCGACTTGCTCAGTATAGGCCTCCTGATAAGCACCAAAGCCCGCTGCAAACAGGGGCAAGTCATGGAACCCACCAGGACCTGAATGGGTGTGTGTGGCGGTTAACATCAGATTATCAGTGTGAATCCCCAAAGGAGTCAGTTTTTGGCTGACTTTTTGCCGCAAAACAGCTGAAATACCTACCAAATCACAACTCACTATGGCTGTCTCCTGTGAGGTTTGGCGCAGCACTAAGGCCTGGCAGAAAATCCGATCATGCACACCTTGGGCCGTTTGGCCCAGCCGGGTGATATAACCAGCGAGCGGCACTTGTCCAGGTGCTGCAGGTGTGATATCCACTGTGGCCATCCCAGCTTCTAAAGACATTTCAGACTGGGCAAAGGCAGGCCCTGCCCCTAAACACGTATAGAGACCAACACAAAGTAAAGCCCAAGCCAGATGGGCAGTAAACATGATGGGGTCATCCCCCGCTTTTAGCGCGTCGACTGGCGGGCCTGCAGATGGGCTGACATGCCCCTACTGGGAAGATTCTTGACAGGATTGCCGTCTCCCGTGGTGCAATTGTCGAGATAGGGGCCAATGCAGCGCAGTTTAACTGCACCGTTTTGGGAATCCATCTGAAAATAGAGGTGCTGTTTTAGACCTGAAATATGCCAGGTGTCTTCCCAGAGAGTCGCCAAATAGGTGCTGTCTTGCAGGCCATTGGCTTGGGCTAAGGCATAAATTGCCTCACTGTCCATTTTCCAGTACTCCCGGTTGACCAATTGGGTTTGGGTGCCCAGGGCCGACTCTTCGACTTTCACGGCTTGGCTCTCGACATCAATGAAAACGCGCAAGGCGGAACCTTTGCCTGGCACAGAGGGCAAAAAGCCATATTGCAAAGACTTGCCCGAGGGCTCTTGCCAGATGTCAATTTCATAGAGTTGTGCGTTTGGATCGAGTTTTTGAACCGCTTGCAAGGCTACGGGTAAACCGCTTTGGGCTGACTTGATCTGGCGAACGGCACTGAGTCGCTGCACCGGGCCGGGGGGATTCAGTCCTGAAGGCTGGGGTTGTAGCCCGCAAGCGGAGAGCAAAAGAGTAAGCACATAGAGAGATTTTTTCACAGC
>CAZRFI010000551.1:0-2103 GCA_964598905.1 uncultured Candidatus Sericytochromatia bacterium
ACACCTTCGACGTCAACTCTGCCTACGATATGGGCCAGATGTCTGTCGATGGCGACGCCGTGCAAGTGCTGCACGTCGATGACGAAAACAAAGATTCTTTTTGGGTCGCTCCTTATAAAAGCGTTGCCAGTGGCGTCAAAAGCATGATCAACAATCCCTTTGGCAAAGCCGCCATCTTGGGTTTTGTCGGCGGAGCCACCACCACCTTGGTGGGTAAAAATATGGCTGCAACGGCAACCAGCGAACGCATTTTTAACGGTGTTCTCTTGGGTACCGCCGGTGGCGGTGTGATTGGTGGCCTCAAAGCTGGCGCAGAAAGCGACACACCTGAATTTTGGGATACCGGCGCGGGTGTGGGTGCTGCAGCATTGGGCTATGGTGCAGGCGCACTGGTGGCAGCCGGTGGCGATGAATTGGTCAAAGTGGCCGCGCAAAACCCCAAAGTGACTGCCATTACATTGGGTGTTGCTGCCGTCGTCGTCGGAACCGGTGTGGCATTAGACGCCCTGTCTGACAATGGCAAACCGGCTACCTACCGCGTGATCAATCAGATCTCCGCCAAATAAACAATTTCAATTTTTCTTTCCTTTTGCTCTCTCATCTAATGCCCGTGGCCTCTGCCACGGGCTTTTTGTTGACCGTTTTGTTGGCAAAAGTTTAGTGAATCAAATGGTGAATATGTCCCAAGAACGAGCGAGGCTGGCCGGACTTGAGTCCTTTTTGGGCCGCCCGCAAAACCTGACGCAGGGCTTGGCGCACGTCTGAACGGGAAAAGTCACGCAAGCTCAACTCCAGGCGCAACGCAGCTTGAATGGTGCCTGCCAAACCCGATTGGGGTGGCTCTGGTTTCATTGAGAGGGCCTCCAGGGCTGTGACAGCGTCTTGATCGCGCAGGGCATGTTCGCTCATATGGTCTTGCAGGGCCAAAATAAATTCAACGGTTGTGCCCAGACCTTCGACCGCAGCAGCAGCCGCAGATTTTTCAGCGTACAATTGCTCCAGCGGCAAAAGCCCCAGGTGCAGCCCCTCTGAAAGCACCACTTGATCGCTGGTCAAACCAGTGCCTTCACGGCTGAGCAGGGCCATACTCCAAGAGACATTGGCTTTTTCAGGGGGGGTAAATCCATTTTTTTCACTGAGGGTATTAAGCAGCGCAACATCAGACATAGCGGGTACTCCTGAAGGTTTTTTCATTCAGTGTACCCCAACTTACGCAGGGGGATCAGGCCTCGGAGAGGTATTGCTCCAACATCACCAGACTTTCGCGCATTTTGTCGCGGGTGCGCTTGAGGGTATCGAGTTCAAACTGGTCAATATTCTCTTCCAACATGCGCAATTGGTGCATCAAAGAACCCGGAACGCCTTTGATCAGATTCTCACGAAAACCTGGATTTTTGTGTTTTTGCACCATGCGCCCCAACTCACGGGTGGTCATATCGATCACGTTTTTGTATTCGTTTTCGTGGATCGGAAAGCGCTTGGCAAGAATGTCTTTGCGCTCTTCTTGGTCGAGTTGGGCTATCATCATCATTTTGGTGGTGCCCAAAGGCTCGAGGGTTTTGATCTCATCGGGAGACATATAGGCGATGCGTTTTAGCCGGGTGAGATAAGAGTATTCCAACTCATTAAAATAATTCAGAGAATAGTCTTTAAAACTGCGGTAGCCCAAAGCCAAATAGAGTTTTTTCTCTTCGAGATAACGCAAATAAAAAGCCACCAGGGTATTCTTTTTGACCAGGTCTTGCGCCATTGAGCGAATTTCAAATGAAAGCCCCAGCGCGTCGCGCTGTTTTTTCTCAAGAAAATGACCAAAGAGTGTGCGCGCCTGCTCGGGAATATCCACCCGCGACAAGGTCGGCAAAGCCTGGGCAATCATCGCCCGGTGGCGGTCGAGAATTTCGGGAATGCGCTTCTTGACTTCGCGGTACGAATAGAGCGAAATCGGCTTTTCGGGCATGGCCAAAGAGCCAGCCTCAATAAAACTGAGCTGAGAAGGTTCTTCTAAGGGCAATGGTTCGGCACTCATGCTGCTATTGTAGCAAATGCCAAGATCTGCGCAAAGGGGCACAGAGTCAGGTTTTGCTCAGATCACGCGAATTCGGA
>CAZRFI010000552.1:0-2098 GCA_964598905.1 uncultured Candidatus Sericytochromatia bacterium
TGCTGCTTTTGGCGGTGAGCTTTAAATCCAGAGGGCTGGGTTTGCCGCTTTCGATGCGAATATTGCCCGTGACAGGCGCATAGCCCTCTTTAAAGGCGGTGAGGGTATAGCTGCCGGGGGCCAGACCACTGAGAAAATATTCCCCTTCGGTATTGCAAAAGGCCCCTTGGGGGGTGCCTGCCAAAAAGACCAACACGCCGGTTAAGTCGCTGAGCCCTTCGGCGCTGACCTTGCCATAGACCGAGCCGCTTTCGCTTAAGAGCAGTTGGGCCAGGTCTATTTGCGGCCCCGTGGGCATAAGCGGCATGCGCAAGCTATAGCGGGTGCCATCGGGGGCAGTGCTGCTGATACTCAGGCTGCGGGCCTGATCGGCTGGCAGATTGTTCAAGCGAAAGGCCCCCCTTTGATCGGCCTGGGTGACAAACGGGGTGTTGTCGATCGCAATCCGGGCGCCAGCAGCGGGGCCTTTGGCGGTTTGAACCTGGCCCGAAAGCGAGAATTGGCTCAGCCCTGCTGGCGGAGCGGGTGATTGGGTCGGTGATTGGGCCAGTGATTGAGCTGGACTGGCAGAGGGAAACTCCACACGCACCAAGGGTTTGCCAGCAGGCAAACAGCCCGACAGGGCAAAGACGATACACAGGCTGAGCAGAGGGCGCATGGGTTCTCCTGGGCGTGAAGGATAAGAGGATTATAGTCAATCGGGAGGGATTCTGCCAAATGGGCGGGTGAGTACAACTTTTGGGCTGAAAAAGTGGACTAAAAGTTGTTGAACAAAAGAGAAATGGGCGGGTAGAGTAAATTGATTGGATGACAATTTTGTTTATAAAAAGATACGGATGTACACCAAAATAAGTTATGAATTGAGGATTAATTAGTAAATGCACATAGGTTATCGGTTAAGAGCGTGTTGAAAAGGTTTATTCACTTGATTCTAGCCAGCCTAGCAAGCGTAAGTCGTGTCATAGCGGCATAAATCAAAGATTGGCTGGTTTCAGTTAGAAATTCATAGTCTTTGCTGAGTCTTCTGAATTTATAGAACCATGCAAAGGTTCTTTCTACAATCCAGCGCCAGGGCTGTACTTCAAATCCCTTTTGCCCTTCCAAAGCCTTGATGATCTCCACTTTCCAGTGACTGAAAGTTGACAGCCAAGTGTTAATCCGACCCTTTCCATACGCTGAATCAGCCAGAATTTTAACCAAGCGATCCATGCTTCCTTGGCATTCATCCAAGACCAAAATGGCTCCGTCTTGGTCTTGAACACTGGCTCTTGTCACGACAGCTTTCCAAACCAAGCCGAGGCAATCCACCATGATATGGCGTTTGCGGCCTTTCACTTGTTTGCCTGCATCATAACCACAGAGCCCCCTTTTTCAGTCGTTTTGACTGATTGGCTATCCATGATTCCAACACTGGGAGTTTCCTCCCGTCCCATCTTTTTTCGCAACTGTCGGTTTAAGAGGTCGTTCCAGCGCTCCCAGGATCCGTCTTTTCGCCATTTCCTAAAATAACCATAGACAGACTGCCAGTCTGGCAAATCATGAGGCAGCATTCGCCAAGCACAGCCTGAGCGCAGGGCATAATAAATCCCATTCAGAATCTCACGCCATTCATACTTTCGTTCGACCCCATCTTCAAATGGTAGGGGCATTAAAGGCTCTAAAATTGCCCACTCTCGGTCGCTCAAATCACTGGGGTATGGTTTCCGCTCTGGCTTCATGATTGACATCCTCATTAACGCTGGCTTGCAATGCTACAATATTATTGTAAAGCATATAATTGCTGCTTTTCAACACCCTCTTAAAGAATGGGTCTGTCAAATAGACACTGAAAGGCTTGTTTTTATTGATGAAACAGGGATTCATTTAGCCATGGCCAGGGATTATGGACGAGCCATACAAGGGAAACGTGTGTTTGAAGCAAAACGTCAAAGACCCAAAATGAGCGAAAAATACACCTGGATATCTGCATTTTGTACCAGCGGCTTGTTTGCTCATTTTGAGCTTAAAGGAAGCATGACAGGGAATGCCTTTCTGTTTTATGTAAACTCAATCTTTGCGGTTTTTCAGGAAGCTTGAGCTGAGTGCTTGAGTTTGTCAC
>CAZRFI010000553.1:0-2092 GCA_964598905.1 uncultured Candidatus Sericytochromatia bacterium
ATCATTAAAGATCATGACCCGACGCATTGATGTGGTGGGGCTCGGACCGGGCCCCGCCCGCTTTTTGACTTTAGAAACCCGCGACCTGCTGATGGCAGGGAACCCGGTTTATTTGCGTACGGCCGTCCACCCGACGGTGCCCGAATTGCAGGCCTGGGGCTGCACCTTTACCAGCTTTGACAGTTTTTATGAACAGGCTGCCAATTTTGACAGCCTGTATCAGCGGATTGTTGGCCAATTGTGGTCAGAGGTCGAAGCCCAGGGCCAGATTGTCTATGCCGTTCCCGGCCACCCGCTGGTGGCTGAGAGCACGGTGCAGCAGTTATTGGCAGCGGCAGAGCAACAGGGTGTGGAAGTGGTTTTACACACGGCTGTGAGCTGTGTCGACGTGGTGCTCGAAGCGGTGGGCGTAGACCCCAGCAATGGTCTGGTGATTCTCGATGCCCTGGGCCTCGAACCCAACCAGCTCGACTTTCGCAAACCGCAACTCATCACCCAGATCTACTCTCTGCCCGTGGCCTCCGAGGTTAAATTGGCACTGCTCGAACGCCTCGACCCCGAGACTGAGATTGTCTTGGTGCGCGCGGCAGGCTGCGGAGATCAGCAGGTCGAAAAACTCCCGCTCGAAGATCTCGACCGCGTGGACTGGATCGACCATTTGACCACTTTGTATCTGCCTGCGGGGGGCCCAGAAACCCTGGCCCCGCTGGAGTACCTGCGCTGGGTGGTGGCCCGGCTGCGCGACCCCGAGGGCGGTTGTCCCTGGGATCTCAAACAGACGCCGCAGACCCTGCGCAAATATGTGCTCGAAGAGGCCTACGAAGTCGTAGATGCAATTGAACAAGAAGACCCCGACGCAATCTGCGAAGAATTGGGCGACTTGCTCTTGCAGGTCTATTTACAGTCACAGGTGGCCCAAGACGAAGGCGATTTTGAACTCGATGAAGTGGCGTTGGGTATTGCCGAAAAATTGATCTACCGCCACCCCCATGTCTTTGGTCAAGGCCCCGAACTTGCAACCCCCGAAGAAGTCAAGCAGCAATGGGAAGAACTCAAAGCCCAGGAAAAAGCCGCCAAAGCGCTGGATTCAGAGCTTGTTTCAGTGCTTTCCGATTTGCCTGCAGCCTTGCCTTCGCTGAGCTTGGCCGAAAAAATTGGCAAAAAAGTTGCCCATGTCGGTTTCGACTGGCCCGAGCGCCAGGGTGTACTCGATAAAATTGCCGAAGAATACGCCGAATTGCTCGAAGCCTGTGAACAAGACGAACCCGAGGCGATCTTTCATGAATTGGGTGATGTGATCTTTACCCTGGTCAATTTGGCGCGCTGGTACAAACTCGATCCCGAAGATGCCCTGCGCCAAACCAATGCCCGCTTTCGGCGGCGTTTTCAGGCCATGGAACAGGAATTGGATGGCCGCAGCTTAAAAGATCTCTCTTTAAAAGAGTGGGACCAACTCTGGAACCGTGCCAAGGAGCAGGTGGGATGATCGCCTTTTTAAGAGGCAAACCCGTCCATTTTGGCAGCCAAAATATCGTATTAGACGTGATGGGTGTGGGTTACGAAATCCAGCTCAGCGAGCGCTACCGACTGCAATTGCAGAGCGAGAGCCAAAGCGAAGTGACGATCTTGACCTGGTTGGCCCACCGCGAAGACAGTATGGAATTGTTTGGCTTTGAATCCCGCCAAGAAAAAGAATTGTTTTTGCTCTTGAATAAGGTCAGTGGCGTGGGTCTGCGCACAGCGTTGGCGATTGTCTCGGCATTAAACGTGGCCGAAATTGTCGGCGCGATTGCAGGCAACCAACCCAAAGTGCTCAGCCGAGCGCCCGGCATTGGCCAAAAAACGGCCCAGCGGATCATTCTTGAACTGCGCGAAAAGCTCGCCAAGCTCTACCCGAATGTGCCCGTGGCGATCACCGAAGGGCCTCTCGAACCCGGTGTGCAAGAAGAAGTCGAAATGACACTCTTGGCCCTGGGTTATGATCCCGATGAAATCGCCAGGGCTTGGGGCCTTCTGCCTCCCTCTGCAGACATGTCAGATGCGGATGAAGTGATCCGGTTTTTGCTCAACCAACTCGGCGCTTAAACAGCCA
>CAZRFI010000554.1:0-2085 GCA_964598905.1 uncultured Candidatus Sericytochromatia bacterium
GGCGTGATTCCCAATAACCAAACCCAATTGGCAACCATGGTCAGTGACGGTGTTCTGGGTTTTAAGTGTTTTCTCGTCCATTCGGGCATTGACGATTTCCCCCAATCCCGCTCAGCAGACCTCGAAATTGCCATGCCGATTCTCAAACAGGCGGGTGTACCACTGCTGGTTCATGCCGAACTCGAAGGCGAGGCCCCTGCCCACCCCGAAGAGCAGGCCCAAAGTTACAGTGCTTTTTTAAGTTCGCGTCCCAAAGATTGGGAAGACCGGGCGATTCAACTGATGATCGATCTCTGCCGCCAGAGTGGCTGCCCCACCCATATTGTCCATCTCTCTTCGGCCTCTGCTCTGCCCAGTATTCAGGCCGCCAAAGCCGAGGGTCTGCCGTTTACGGTCGAGACCTGTCCCCATTATCTCTATTTTGCCGCAGAAACCATTCCCGACGGACACCCCGAGTACAAATGTATGCCGCCGATCCGCGAAAAAGAGAACCAGGAACAGCTCTGGCAGGCTTTACACCAGGGCCTGATCGATTGTGTCGTCACCGACCACTCTCCCTGTGTGCCCGGTCTTAAGCTCTTTGAAGCCGGAGACGTCTTGCACGCCTGGGGTGGGATTGCCTCTCTGCAATTGGGGCTGCCCAGTGTCTGGAGCCGCGCTTCAGCCAGGGGCTTTTCGTTGGAACAACTCGTACAGCTCATGGCCACCGCTCCCGCCGATTTTATTGGCCAGCCGCAAAAAGGCCGGATTGCCGTCGGCGCAGATGCTGATCTGGTGGTCTGGGAGCCCGAAACCCGCTTTACCTTGACCCCTGAGCAGATCTTTTTTAAACACCCGGTCTCGCCGTATTTGAGCCAGGAATTACAAGGCAAAGTTCATCGCACGTATTTGCGCGGGCAGTTGATTTTTGCTGAGGGCCAGCATCAAGCGGGGCCAGTAGGTCAATTCTTATTGGGCAGAGTTTCGTGACTCTCGGGTAACTCTTCTTTGAGCGTTTGGTAGAGTAACAAGAGCATTCCTGAGAATGGAGCGACCAAAATCTGTGAGATTGAATCAAGTATGGCATTCATCCAAAAAGTTTCAACAAAAACCAGCGGCAGCCCAATACAGAAACTCAGCACAAATATCAGTAAAAAGCTCAGAATCATCAGCCTGAAAACGGCCCATTCTTGACCTTTAATCAAGTTTTGAGATTCTTCGAGTGGTGCTGATGTGTTCTCTGATAGGGGGTTAATGATTGTTATCGTGTTCACGAGTGTGTATTGGAATGACAGTCGGATGCCTGGCACGATTCGGGGAAATAAACCCTTTAAAATCAAAAGCGTGCTTTTCAAGAGCACTCTCCAGACCCAGCCTAAACGAGAGAAACAATAGTCCCAACTCTGCACGAATGTGGGGATGGGCTGTCCTTGTAGACGCTGATTCAAGGTATAAGTGATGATGATATTCGGTGCAGGAATCAGAACAATATACACAATCAAGCAAGCCACATGAAGGAATACCATGGCACCTGATGCGCCTGGTTGTCGCAAAAAATTGTAAAGCAGATAAAAGGGCAAAATGGCAGGCAATAGCAGGCGTGCAATGATAAGTAAGTTTTGCCAGCCCAGCTTGAATCCTGCTTTGAGCAGCTCATTTTGTTTGTTTTTGGTGAGTTTTGTCAGCATGTTGTTTTTGTTTCATTTACTTTTGTGAATAATAGCAAAAATAGATGATTTGTCAAAATTATTGTGTATCAGTTTTTTTCTTTAATTCAAGCCGCTGCCCGAAAGCGATGACGGGGAACTCGCAGTTGTTTAGACAGCCTCGCCTTTTCGGATTTTGCTCAGATTGGATCAGGTCGACATTCTGTTGTGAGCAAAAGACCTGCAACAATCTGCTGCATTTTCAGGCATCTGAAAAAGGTTTAATATATTTTTAACAAGAACACCATATCCAATTAAGAATCGCAAGACGCAAAAATAGATTAAACAAACAGATTAAGCTCAAAGGTAAATTAAAAAATGACACATATTGCAGGACACCCCACCATCGACCGCATGATGCACGCTGTTGGAGACGTTTTTACCTCCAAACACAATCACA
>CAZRFI010000555.1:0-2073 GCA_964598905.1 uncultured Candidatus Sericytochromatia bacterium
TGGGCCTGGACGCAGAGGCAATCTGGCTGGTGGAAAATTATTGGGAGGCCGCTGGCCTGCTGATGGCACTCAAACAGGGAATCGACCCGCGCGTCTTGCGCAGGCCGTTGCCGACAGTGTTTAAAAAGATTCATTAATTGGCGCAAACATTGAGCGCAAGAGGCCAATTCCGAGGGGCTTAAATCTCGACCGTAATCACGGTAACATTGAATCTTCTGGAAACAATTCTAAATAAGTGTGAATTTCAGATTCTTTAAGCGAAATGACAATATCTATGTCGCGTGTCATACAGGGAACAGCATACACATTCAAGGCCAAACTGCCAGTGAGCATACAACCAATCTGATGCATATCAAGCATTAATTGCAATCTGGAATTTCTTCACTTTTAGCCCCCTGGGCTTCCATTATCGGACGCAAATCCATTTTGGGCATCAGTTCAAAGAAGTCTTGATCTTTGCGGGTTTGGGTATAAACCCCCACGTACAATGGCCCAGCCGGAAGTGGGCCAGTCTTGCAACCACTGGCCAGCGACACGCTGATAGCGCCTTTGCCAGGATTACCCGCTTGCTTCAGGGCTTGTATTTCTTGCTGCAGTTGACGCCATTTTTTAATTGAATCTGGCGTAAAAGCATAAATCTCAGCCTTTTCACCGGTGTGTAAATCTGCGGTTATCTCTTGAGGCAATGCTGTAGTTGTATCTTTTTCAAAACTGAAGCTCTGCTCCTGCCCCTTGGGGATGGCTGGGTGCTCGTATTTGAATGTGAGCTTAAAATCCCCGTCGCGCAACTGAAGCACCTCAGGACCACGCACAGCAAATTTGACTTCGGCAGGATCAAGTTCAAGTGGGTCGCCCAGTTTCAGCATCGGGTCCATGGGCAAAAACGCACAACCATTTAAAATTCAGGTCGTCGAGCGGATCCCAGCCCTTTTTATTTTTGGTTTTTTCGGCTTCGAGGCGCTCTTTTTCGGCCAATAAGCTGCTGTCCATAAAATTGATGGCCTGATCCAGCTCTGCGCCGGTAGGATCCCATTTGACGCTGAGCTTGATGCCCAATTTGCTCTGCCGGTGGTGCCGCAGATCAGAATCAGACCCATT
This sequence comes from uncultured Candidatus Sericytochromatia bacterium, assembly GCA_964598905.1. Taxonomy (GTDB): domain Bacteria; phylum Cyanobacteriota; class Sericytochromatia; order UBA7694; family UBA7694. The sequence continues at coordinate 1,099 of CAZRFI010000555.1, forward strand.
TTGAGATGTGAGACCATTTGGCGAATCACGGGCGGCATGCGCAGATCTTCCATCGTAAAAGGCTTTTCGGGCAGCAGGCGCATGGTGATCAGGGGCGTGTTCTCAGACTCCCAATCAAAGGAATCAGCCAGATTGACGCGAAAACGTCTGCCCGCTTTGGTGCGGTAAGACAGATCCAAATCAAGGGTGTCGAGACGGCCACCATTTTTGTCGATCTGGGCATTGACCGAAGGATTCTGCGCCAATTTGATCAGGGCACGGGCAATTTTTTCGGTGGTTTTGCCGCCGGGCTCCATGTAGATGTCTTTGATCGTGCGCAGCCCGCCCGTGACCGTGATATACGGGTTGTGTTTATTGGGGTGGAAAATCAGGTCTTTGGGTTTGGGATTGCTCAGGGTCATCATCCGGGTGCCAAAATCGTCGAGCCAATTGAGCAATTGGTCTTCGTTCATGCGGGCCGGATTTGCGACTTGGTGAAAACCGAGCAAAATATCCGGCTCCAATTGGAAATCGACGTGTAATTCTTGGTTCTCGCCCGACATAATATTGACCTTGAAGGTTTTGGCTTCAAGCACGTCTTTGTCGGTAGGACATCGTATTCGAGAATGCCGCCGAGGGTCTGCAAAATATCGTGGTGGTTGATGCTTTCAATATCACGGTCTTGATTGACGGAGATCAGGCGCTTGACCGTGACCTCGATAAATTCGGGAGTGACGTTGACCTGGGGGTTTCGAGCCATTGCCCAGATTTGGGGAAAATGCCGAAACTCCATGGGCTATTTGTTTTTGCGCCGCGTGAACATGCGCCAGCACAGACCCAGCAAGGCCAGCCCGAAGAGGCCTGCCACGCCCCAGCGCTTTTGTTGGCGCGGAGAAGGCCTGAGTTTGGGCGGGGGCGGGGGCACAAAATCGGGTTCCAGGCCCCGGCGGCGGCGATCTTCGGACCGCCAATCGTCGAGAGGATCTTGGGGCCAGG
>CAZRFI010000556.1:0-2070 GCA_964598905.1 uncultured Candidatus Sericytochromatia bacterium
CTGAGCTTTAGCACCTGGGTCTGATCGTAAGCAACAATGCCGATCAGCAAGAAAACAACCGAGAGCAAGAGCAGGGTCAGGCGGGCCCAGGCCCCGCCGCGCTGTTTGATCCGCAATTGGCCACTCGTTTCACGGTAGATCCAGGTGTTGCGCCAGTTGAGACCTGGCGAGAGGCGTTCGGCTTTGACTTTGGGGCGCCGTTGCAGGGCTGGAGCTTCTGCCGCCATTTCCGTCTCTGTTTCTGGCTCTGTTTCTGGCGTTGTGGCAGGTTGTGATGGCCAGGTCTCCTCTTGGCTCGAAAAGGGCTCAAGTTCTGTATTTGCGGGCACGGTTATTTCGGGCTCGACGTCACTGGGTGCAAGTGCTGGAGTGCTGTCTATCACTGTCTCTAGAGCGGGATCGACTGTGGCCTCTGAGGTCTTTTCCTCAGCCAAGCTTTCGGGGCTATCCGGCTCTGGAGCGGCTGCCGCAGGGATCGGCACCCGAATCCATTTTGCTTTAACAAAAGGCAGGGCCAGCGGGTAGCGGTAGAGCTGGCTTTTGCCTGCCCGGATGGCGGCGCTGATACCGGCTACCAGGCCGACCAAAACCAGCAGCCCGCCCAGGCCCAGGCCGAGATAGACAAAGTATTCCGAGTTGAGTTCAATCGGCAATTTGATTGGCACATAGCTCTGCACCAAAAAGACCCAGGCCAAGCCAACGGTCAGGCCGCCCAAGAGCAGCAGATGCAGCAGAAAAGAGATCTGAAAATTGAGCAGGCTGCGGGCGTGTTGGGCCAAAAAGACCGAACGGCGGCGTTGGCGCAGCCAAACAATCAGGGGCAAGAAGAAAAAACCGGGCAGGCCGAGCAAATGCAAGAAAATTGCGCTCCGCCGCTCTTTTTTGCTGCTTTCAATTTGGGTTGGTTTGTCGTCGGGATCGAGGCTCAAGGGGCGGCCCAAGACTGCCTCGCGGAAGGGTCTGAGCACCATCAAGAGCGGCGAGAAGAGAATCGTGAAGATTTTGATATCCTGCATTTGCAGCAGCAGGAGAATGCCCACAATGCCAAAGGCCAGATTCTGAACCCAGGCCGCCAAGACGGGGGGCACGGTACCCGCTGCACCCAAACTGGTAAAGGTCGAATAGGCCAAATACCAGACAAAGACCAGGGCAATGCTGATCGCCACACCAAAATAATTGCCCATTTTGGAAAAGCGAATGCCAATCGGGGCCGCCAGCAGAATCGTAAAAAAGGTCGCCAGCGGCAGCGAAAATTTGGTGTGGTAGTCCATTTCGTCGCGTTTGGTGTCTTCGCCCCGCTTGCGCTTTTCGTCGATCAATTTGGCGGCTTCTCCCGAAGCGACCTGGCGTACGTCCACGCCATTGTTAAAGATCAGTTCGGGTTTGAGATCCATTTCAATTTCCATGCGCTCAAAGCGGATCTCATGATCGACAAAACCCTGGTGGTCGAGTTTGCGCAGCACCCCTTTGTTGAGAATCCACTTGGTCTGTTTGCGCGTGGCGGTCTCAGCGGTAATGATCTGGGGGTGTCCGCCTTTGCTCTGGTCCATGATATATATTTTTTTGAGCAGGTTCTTTTTGCGGTCGATCGACTGCACATAAAAATTGCGGTTATCGGCCTTGAGGAAATTTTTCTCTTTCAGCGCTTGCAGCGGCTCGCGCTTCATCATGTTTTTGAGGATTTCAACCGTTTGCTGGTTGGCCCAGGGCACGACCTTTTCTTGCAAGCCCCAACCAATGGCACTGATCAGAATCGAAGCCAGAATCACCGATGCTATCACACGGTTGAGGCTTACCCCTGCTGCCCGCAGGGCGATGATCTCCGAATCGCGCCCCAATCGCCCCAATGCCAAAAGCGTGGCAAACATATATGCCACGGGCAGGGTCACAACCACAATCGCAGGCAGGTTAAAGGCCAACATCCGCCCCACGGTGCCGGGATCGATATTGCTTTTGACGATCAGCTCCATAAAAATATACAGGGTATTGGAGATCATGATGATCATAAAGGCCAACACCCCGGCGAGAAAGGGCTTAAACAGCTCTCCGAGGATATAGCGGTCGATCAGA
>CAZRFI010000557.1:0-2062 GCA_964598905.1 uncultured Candidatus Sericytochromatia bacterium
CCGGTCTGGGATCCCATTTTGCAGGCAGCCAACAAAGCCCGTTTTCAGCTTTTAAACTGAAGCTGATCAGCTGTTCAACCAGGGCAAAAGTGTCAACTGTTTCCAGCTTTCACCGCTTTCACTGCGAAGGCTGGACTGGAGCGCCAAGGGATTGTCCGACAATTCCAGAAATTGGGGGAAATAAGGGTTGCGGCTGAGTTTTTCCTGCAGCATGAAGGTAGGTTCTGCCAAATCCTGTTCTGCCGGAAGAGCCAGGGGTGGTAGTTGAAAACAAGCCAGATCGGCCTGACTGAGCAAACTGCAGGGGCTTTCAAAGGCCAATAAAACCAAGGCCGTACTGCCGGGATGCTCTTTTTTCCAGGTAGAACAGGTTTTCAGCATGTCGGCACCGGCCTGAAGCAAATCGGCAAAGCCACCAAAGCTAAACAGAGGGGCTTCCAAATCACGGGCACGAATCCGGACGCCTTGGTATTGGCCAGCCACGGCTTGAAGTGCCACCTCCAAGCTTTCTTGCGCAGGATGGATAGGCAGTTCAGCCCGCAAAAACAGCTGTTGGCGAGCCTGAAAAACCTGATCGGGTCCAGGGCGTTCATCCCCAAATAGCTCCAGAAATTCAGGCAAACGAAAGAGTTCTGCCGCCGTAATCACAGGCTGGACATAGCTGAGATCTTCCAGGCGAAGACGCAGCGGACTCGGATGGCTGTGTTTAATCTCCAAGACACTGCCCGGACGCAAATGCAGCATCGCTTCCTCCTCTTGTTGCTCCCAACCAGCCGTCTCGGCGCGGGGCGCGTCCAAATCCAGGTGCAAGAGTTTGGCCTGCTGATCCCGCCAGAGGCGGTAAGTGCCTTCGGGAAAATCCAAGGCCAAGAATTCGGGTTTGCCTTTCCAAACCAAGTGCTGCTTTACAATTTGGGGGCTGTTGGCAGGGCTGCCTGCGCAAAAACTGCGATCCTGGGTGACTCGCCACTGGGGGGCCGGGGAAAAAACCATCTCCATATTCTGATCCAGTTGGCTCTCGTATTCACAGCCACAGGACTCACAATAATAGCTCTTCTGTATGGCCTGCAGACTGTCCTCCACATGTTTGGCCCCCCAACAGGAGGTACAGAGTAGGGCCCAGCGATGAATCAACCAGCCACCTTGGGTGGCCAGCAGGCAGAATTTGAGCACCTCACGTTCTGGTAACTGGGTCTGGGCCGCAATTTCACGGGGGCGCAAATGGTGACTGTAGCGCTCTGGCACGGTGTAAAGATAGGCGGCCACCTGGGCTGGAATCGGGCTGTCGGGCATTAATATATGCCAGTGATCACCCAATGTGGCAATGGCATTGACCGGGGGATTTTCGGTTTGCATAAAGGCTGCGACAGGCCAGTCTGACTGAGAATCCCCTTGTTTTTGGGCTGCTGTGGTGAAAATGGAGACAATGTGCTGTAAATTGAGTTTGAGAATGGTCTCAGCCATAAAACCGGGCATTTTGCTGACAAAGTCAAAATAAAAAGTCACATGGCAGACATTTCTCGCGGGGTCTTGTTCACAGTGCAAGCCATATGTCAGGTAGCGAAAAAAGCCTTTGTCAAAGATCCGCTCCACATGCAAATAGCGCTCTTGTTCCCATTCATAGGGAAACTCATGGTAAATCTGTTGCATGCCCATGGCCTTGGTCTGGGCCATTAAATGCGGCGAACCCTGGGGGAGTACATGCCAGGTAAATTCGGGCAGCGGAAGCCCCAAGGCCTCATTCATCAGATCGGTATTGGCCAGACTGGGCCAAAACAAAGACAGAGGCAGAGGAAAATCAACCGCCATTTCAATCCGGCTGCTGCGGCTGCGCAGGGCTTCGAGTTCTGGCAAGATCGGAACAATTAAAGACATGGACAGCTCTCCTGGCAAAAGGGTGGAAAAGGGGTGAAAATGCGCGCTATTGGCGTTGACCGTCCTCATTGTAACACAGGATTTTACAGCGTTTCGGAGTTAAGTGTGTTGCAGGGGTTGTAAGGTCGTTAATATTTTGTTATAATCATGGCATTCTTAATTATCGGCTGCGCTCCATACATGCACT
>CAZRFI010000558.1:0-2051 GCA_964598905.1 uncultured Candidatus Sericytochromatia bacterium
TCAAGGCCCGCATACCACCTTCATCTAAAGCTGTCAGGGCCGTTTGCATTGACTCTGGCACCTGATCTGAAAAAAAAGAATTCAGGCGAATATAACCGATTTGATTGGGAAACATTTGATATCTCACAGGATTGAGATCGAGAATTTCGCGTTGTATGCGCAGATTTAAGCGGGATTGGCTTGGGGGACGCTCTATCTCAAGTCGAACCCAGGTCTGCACTTCGCCCTGCAATAATTGCAAAGACTCTGCAAAACTCAATTGGGCCGTGCTCTTTGCTTCGATCTTGCGAATCAGATCTCCCGCTTGTAAACCGGCTTTCCAGGCGGGGGAATGATCGAGCGCACTGATCACCTTTAATTCACCGTTTTGAACCCCCACCTCAATTCCGATGCCTGCCACTTCACCTGTCTTAAGCTGTTTGATTTCTGTGTATTCCTGCACATTTAAATAATAGCTATAGGGATCTCCCAGGCTGGCCAACATACCACGGGTGGCTGCTTGCCACAGGCTGGCCTCGGATAACGATTTGAGTGGTTTGCTCTTCAGAATTAGCGCTAACTCCTGCAAACTGGCCATTTCACGGCTGAGGCCTGCTTGGGCCCGAGGCAGATTGAGCCCTGCCAGAAAAGCCAAGAGCATTCCGGCCAGCAAAGGCAGTAAAAATGGCCGATGGAGACGGAATTTAACAGTCACTGCCAAGTAAGAGGGTCACGGGCCCATCGTTGTGGATTTCGACGTCCATATGGGCCTGAAAAATACCGGTGGCCACGGGCACGCCACTTTCACGCAAATAGCCCACAAATTCATCGTAGAGCCGCGATGCCAGTTCAGGTTGAGCTGCCCCTGAAAAGCCAGGGCGGCGGCCTTTGCGGGCATCGCCATAGAGCGTAAACTGGGAAACGGCCAAAACCCCTCCGCCAATTTCCAGCAATGAGCGGTTCATTTTGCCTTCTTCGTCTGGAAACACCCGCAAATTGACACATTTCTGGGCCCAAAAGCGCAATTCGTCGCTGTGATCATTGGGGCCAATGCCCACCAGCAAAACCAAGCCAGGGCCCTTGACCTCTCCTACGAGCTGCTTGTCAACGCGCACAGCACCATAAGACACTCTTTGCAATACCAAACGCATTATTTTGCGGCGATCCGTTCACTCATCAATCCAATTGCTTTTTGCAATTGGACATCGAGGCTTTCCGAATAGGGTTTGTCGAGCACTTCTTTGGGCACTGTCACCAGGACATCGGGCTCAATGCCTTTTTTGTTGATATCCGTGCCTTTGGTCGTGAGGTATTTATTCGTGGTAATCGCAATCCCTGAGCCGTTGCTGAGGTTGTGAACCGTTTGAACCAAACCTTTGCCGAAGGTGCGTGTGCCAATCAAAATAGCACGTTGATTGTCTTTGAGTGTGCCTGCCACAATTTCAGAGGCACTGGCACTGCCGCCATCAATTAAAACGGCCATGGGGGTATTTTTATCCAGAGCAATTCGCCCGCTGGCATTGAGTTTTTCTTCTTTGCCATCGCGATCGACAATCCGCACAATCGGTCCTTCGCTGACAAAAAGGCTGCCAATATCCACGGCGTTATGCAGGAGACCACCCGGATTGCTGCGGATATCAAAAATTAATGCCGACATCCCCTGTTTTTTTAGGGCATTAATTGCATTTTTCATTTCTTCTGGGGAATTGTTTTGCATAAAAGTGGTCAATCGCAGATAACCAATATTGTTTTTGATCATCTTGAATTTAACGACTTTGTTTTCGATTTTTCCGCGGGTAACGGAAATCTCCAGGGTCTTTTTGCTGTCTTCGCGGTAGATCAAAAGTTTGATCGCTGTGCCCTCTTTGCCGCGAATCAATTTAACAGCGTCATCCACGATCATGGTTTCGGTGTTTTTGCCATCAATCGCTTTGATCCAGTCCCCGGCCTTGAGACCCGCCCGCCAAGCGGGGGTGTCTTCGATGGGGGCAATCACGGTCAGTTTATTCTCACGGGTGCCTATCTGGATGCCAATGCCGCTGAAGCTGCCCTCGCGCTCTTCGTTCATCTGC
>CAZRFI010000559.1:0-2039 GCA_964598905.1 uncultured Candidatus Sericytochromatia bacterium
AGTGGGCGTAATTCACTGAGATAGACTGCCAAATCGTTGTCTATTTGGTTGGTCTGGCTGCGGGCCAGAGGGCCAAAATCATATTTTCCCTGGCATTGGGCCCAGGCTTTTGCCAATGCACCACTTTCGACTGGATGTGGGTATTGCCAGCAGCGTGACGCTAGAAAGGGGTCGGGAGCCGCATTGAGGCGCAGCAGATAGCGGTAATGCCGGGCTCGGGCGCTGAAGCGGGCATGGAAGTCTGCTGGTACGGGCCAGAGTGATTTGAGAGCCAGGTCTTCGGGCAAAAAATGGGGCAAGAGGCGTTGAAATTCTTCAATCGAAAAGGGCAATACAGCCTGCAAACTGACCAGCTGACCATGGGCATGTACGCCCGCATCGGTGCGGCCTGCGCAGACCACCTGAACGGGTCTCCTCAGCAATTGTTTCAGGGCTTTTTCCAGCTCGGCTTGCACCGTGCGCTTGCCCGGCAGGGCCTGAAAGCCTTGAAATTGGCGGCCATCATAGGCCATTTGCAGGGCCCAGTGGCGGTGGGACATTCTGGCTCTTCCTGTCGTTTTGGGGAGATCTTGGGAATTGATTTTAGCATAACAGGCTCTGAATCGGGCCCTTTCAGCTGCTGTGTTAGAATAAAGACAACCTTTTCCCCGAGCGTATCACCCTTATGTTACCCCCAATGGGCCAGCTCACTGCTTCGCTGATTATTCGCTTGATGCAGGTCAACCAACCGCATATGGGGCAGATCTATCTGCCTTATGCCGCTGGCTTGCTCGAGAGTTATGTGCGTGGCCATGCCCAAAACCCCTCGCGCTATACTTTTTTACCCCCGCTCTTTCGCCGTATGGCTCTGGAACAGGCTGTTCAGGCTTTTCGCCTGGTCGATGTGGCGGGTTTCAGTCTCTATACTTGGAATGCCCGTTTTTCATTGGCGGTGGCCCAAGAGCTCAAGCGCCGCCAACCCCAAACCCTGATTGTGGTCGGCGGCCCCGAAGTACCAGAGCGCTCAGAAGCCTTTTTGCGTTCCCAGCCCTGGGTGGATCTCTGTGTGCATGCCGAAGGCGAGCGCAGCTTTTTGGCTCTTTTGGAGTCTTTGCCCAGTGCTGACTGGGCGGGGATTGCGGGCATTTCTTATCTCAAAGCGGGAGCGTATTTTCGTCAGGCCAATGCGCCCCGCATCAACTCCCTTGAAGACATTCCCTCGCCTTATCTGAGTGGGGCCTTTGATCTGCTCATGAAAACCCACCCTTCGGAAGACTGGATCGCGCTCTGGGAGACCAATCGGGGCTGTCCGTTTTCCTGCAGTTTTTGTGATTGGGGCTCGGCCACCCGCAGCAAGGTTTTGGGCTTTGGCGATGCGCGTCTCGAGGCCGAGATCGGCTGGTTTGTCAAACACCGGATCAAAGTGGTCTTTAGCTGTGATGCCAATTTTGGCATTCTCAAACGCGATCAACAGATCACTGAGGCCATGGTTCAGGCCCATCAGAGACACGGCTTTCCCCAAACCTTTGTCATTCAAAATACCAAAAATGTGACCGATCGGGCTTACCAGATTCAAAAACGGCTCTGTGAAAGCGGTTTGAACCAGTCCGCTACACTCTCGCTGCAATCGCTCAACCCCGAGGTACTCAAAGCGATTCGCCGTGAAAATATCTCTTTGCAGAGCTACCGCGAATTGCAGATCCGCTTTCGCCAGGATGGTGTGCCGACTTATACCGATATGATTGTTGGTCTGCCAGGGGAGAGCTATGATTCTTTCGCCGACGGGATTGCACAGGTTATTAGCGAAGGTCAGCACCACCATATTCGCTATTTTAATTGTTATGTCTTACCCAATGCCGAACTGGGGGACCCCGCTTACCAGGCCGAATACGGCGTGGAGTTTGTGACGATTCCCTACGTCTTTTCCAACGATGCCGTGAGTGAGTCTCGCGATGGTTTGGGCGAGCAGCAACAAATGGTGGTGGCCTGCAAGAGCTATAGCCGTGAAGATTGGGTCAATATGAAGACCTATGCCTGGTTCAGCGAATTGCTGCACTTTA
>CAZRFI010000560.1:0-2036 GCA_964598905.1 uncultured Candidatus Sericytochromatia bacterium
CTCTCTCCCGTCCAAGCTTTAGAGCCCGATTATCTCTGCGCAGAAAAAGACAAAAACACCCATTTTTTCGTGCGCCACCGCTGGTACAAAAAAGAATTTCCGCTCAAGGTCTATTTGCCTGCACCGCCAGCTCAGATTCTGCTCAAAGATCGTGAAATGCCTGTTGAAGCAGCCCTCACAGCCATGCAGAGTTGGCACAATGCCTGGCCGTTTATCCGCTTTCAATTGGTGAGAAGCCGCCAAGAGGCCAGCATTGAAGTGCTGTGGCACGAGCAGCACTTTTACAAGGGTCAGGGCCGCTGGGGAGATGCCTATTTCCCTGAGCCGATCAAAGACCACAAAGGCAAAATTTTTAGGCATTGGAGCAAGATCAATCTGGCTCTCATGGCTCATCCGGGCTCTGCAGCTTTTGCTCAGCAACCCGTTCCCCTCAATTTTCAAGAAATCCGCGATTTGGCGATCCATGAATTCGGCCATGCCCTGGGGCTGATACACAGCGACGATGGCAATGATGTGATGGGCGGAGGCAATCACTTTTTGGTCACAGTGCTGGACAAGCGCAATATCTCCGCCCGCGACGTGGCCACGCTCAAGCGGCTGTATGGGATTCCGATCAAAAGCAACAAGCCGGTGTGTTTATTTATGTAAACACACCGGCCGTTAAGTTCTGCGGGCTTTAAAGCAGTCCCAGCCCCATCAGCGCCAGAGCGGCCCCGCCTGCAGAAGCCAGTGGAATGCTCAGATTGTCATCGGGGTATTTGCCCAAATATTCACCCAAAGCGCCCGTCAAAGCGGCGGCTGCAGACACCAGCAAATTGGTGGCCAGAGGCAGTGGGTGCATCAGGCTCAGGCTGATACTCGCAGCGAGTGTGCCGACCACAAAGAAGGTCAAACTGCCTTCCAGGGTGCGGTTGCCGGGCATGGGAATTTTGCCGTATTTGCGGCCAATCAAAGCGGCGGCGGGGTCGGCAAAACCCAGCACAGCCACAGCCACAATGCCCAGGGGCAGGGGCATCAGCGAGAGCATCAGCAGGGCCACGCCGTACCAAGTAGCTGAGTTGATCTTGTCATACTCGTGGGGGTGGGCAATCGGGGCAAAGATGCGCATGACCTTGGCTTTGACCTCGGGGCTGAAGCGTTTGGCTGTTTCGGTGGCGACACAAAAGACCAAAAAGGCCAGGGCGATCCAAAACATCCAGCCAAAGCTGGGCACTGCTGCAATCATACCCAAAATCGAGACGCCGTTGGCAGCATGAAAAACCGAGCGGGTCAAATTGGTGGGGCGCAGGTGGGGAATCGGGGTCTGGCAGGCTTCCATCATCACCGACAGGCGCTGATAGGCTTTTTGCAGGCGTTTGCTCAGGGTATACAAACTGACATAAGAGAGGTGGTCATCCAATTGCACGGCTTTGAGCTGTGTCATTAATTGGCCCACTTGCTTGAGGGTTTCGCGCAGGGCGGTCAGCGGATACTCTTTGTGGGAACCGTCTTCGAGGCTGTGGAAGACGCCTTGCATTTGATCATAGAGGGCATGAACTTCGGCTTCGAGTTCGACGATGCGGGTTTTGAGGGTTTGTTTGCGAACACTGCCCCAGCGCGATGGATCGAGATCGCGCAGCAGGCTGTAGAGGCGAAGGGCAAAGCTCTTTGTTTCAAGGACCAACGTGGGTTCCATTAATTTAACGCCTTCATAATCTAATCTTAATAATTATTATACCCTTTTAACCTGTGTTTGTCAGCGGGGGTTGCAATTATTTTCCCTTTTAATTGGGGGTTTAAACGCCGGTTCCCGGAAGCACCTTGCCAAATTCCTGTTCAAAGCGTTCAAGGGTCTCGGCATAATTGCTCTCAGCGGTGATCAGACGGATCAGATAGGGCTGGTTGAGTTCAAAAAAGAAACCCAAGAGTCGGGCCACGCGCACCACCAGCATCGGCGCAATTTTGCGCTTTTCCGACTGCAGGCCGTAGTTCAGACTGAGTTCTCCCTCGGCATCCAGGCGATAGGCCCCGACGGGCAGCAGGGGGTTGAGCACCAT
>CAZRFI010000561.1:0-2033 GCA_964598905.1 uncultured Candidatus Sericytochromatia bacterium
TCACCGGCCAAGCCAATGCCTGCAATCAGGCGCAAAAGTGCGTATTGTTCGACATTTTGGACCAGGCCATTGAGCAAATTGGCGATTGAATAGAGGAATATTGAGCCAAAGAGCACAGAGAGCCTTCCCCGTTTGTCCCCCAGGATGCCCCAAAAGACCCCGCCCAATAACATGCCAAACATCTGCATATTGAGCAGCATCAAACCTGTGGAAAGCACCGCTTCGCCTTGCAGTCCCAGCGATTTGAGACTGCTGACCCTGACAATGCTGAACAAGAGCAGATCGTAAATGTCGACAAAATAGCCCAAGGCGGCCACCAGAATCGACAAGACAACCAAACGGCTATAGGTTTTGGTCGGAGCTGCTGAAGAATCAGAAGGCAAAACGGGAGCATCCATGAAATAGTCTACCTCGTCAAAATACAATCTCTTTCAGGATAGGCTGGAAACAAGTGAATGGCAACGGGGGAGGGGGAAAAGCCTGTTTTTTGTGGCTCAAAAATACTTAAAAAGAGACCTCTGTCAGACAAAAAAAACATGGTAGGATACCTTATCACATTGCGGCAAGGATCACACTCCCGTGTACGAAGAACCCGATCTAGAAATCTGTTATGGCCCCATGAAAAGCGGTAAATCCCGCTACCTCGTGCAAAAAGCCGAGGCCCTGTTTGCCGCTGGCATTCCCTTTCTGGCCTTTAAGCCCCGTCAAGATACCCGTGACGGCTGTTTTATTCGCTCAAGAGACAGCTTATGCCGGGATATCCAGGCCCTGGGCATCGACACCGCTGCCGAAATTTTGCCCCTCTTACAGGCCCCTGGTCTTGGTAAAGAGTGTGATTCAGAGCAAGAGGCCCTGCATTTGCGTCAGTATTTGCCGATCGGCAGTCAGCCCCAGGCCTGCCTGATTGACGAGGTCTTTCTCTTGGATTCAGGTCTGCTGGCTGTGCTCCGCGAATTGAGTACCCAGGGCATTTCGGTCTATCTCTCGGGCCTCGACCGCGATTTTCGCCGCGAATACTTCCCCCTGCGCGATTATGCCCAAACAGGTGTGACCATGCAAGCGGTGATTGAGATCTGCAAAACCCATCTGCCTTTACACGCCAGTTGTGAGTCCTGTGGTTCAGACGCCCCTTTTACCCAGCGGCTCGTCAATGGGCAACCCGCTCATTACAACAGCCCGACGGTCTTGATTGGCGACGAAGAGTACCAGCCGCGCTGCAAGGCCCACCATGAAGTGGTTGGGCATCCCCAGCTCAGTCTGGCCTCTTAGACCCGCACCACCCGCTCGTGTTTAAACCCGCACCACCCTCCCCAGGGTCGTACGCAAAATGAACGAAAGAGATAAAAGGATCAGGGCGGGCAAAGCCAGCCAGATCATCTGCTCCAGGTAGAGTGTGGTGCGTTTGGTTTCAAATTCACTTTTTTCCATCTGACCAATGCGCTCATAAATGGCTGTCAGTTTTTCAGCGTTGTCAGCCTGGAAATACAGTCCCCCTGTCAGATTGGCCATTTCGGTCAGTTCTTTGGCATTGATCCGCGTGAGAAAGAGATTGCCTTGGCGATCATGCATATATGAAAGCTGACCTGTCTGGGGGTTGATCATGGGCACAGGAGCCCCTTCGGCTTTGCCCATCCCAATGGTGTAAATTTTGATGTTTTTCTGGCGGGCCACTTGGGCAGCCACCAAGGGCTGAATATTGCCCATGGTATTCTCGCCATCGGTCAGCAAAACAATGACCCGGCTTTTGGCGTTTTCCGACTTAAAGCGGTAGACCGAATTGGCAATGCCATCGCCAATTGCGGTGCCGTCAATTTTAACCGTGCCTTTGTGAATATCCTTGATCGCGTCCAGCACCAAGGCATAATCGGTGGTCAGGGGCAAAAGTGTAAACGAGCGACCGGCAAAGACGACCACCCCAATCCGGTTGCTCTTTTGATTGGCCACAAATTCAGATATAACTTTTTTAGCCGCTTCCAGACGATTGGGCTGAAAATCTTGGGCCTGCATACTGCCCGAGGTGTCCAAAGCCAGGA
>CAZRFI010000562.1:0-2025 GCA_964598905.1 uncultured Candidatus Sericytochromatia bacterium
CCTGATTCCCCTCTTTGAGCACCCCGGCGATCTGCAAAGAAGTATCACCCGCTGCACGAATTTGGATCTGCAACTCATTCACAGCGCGAGATAGAGGGTTTTCATGCCCCTGATGACAACATTCCGACACCTGCATTCAAGCTGGGCAATCTGCTAAACTGAAAGAAGCATCGGATTCCAGGAGTATTCATGACTCTCACCCCTTTTTGCCTCGTCTTTCCCGGCCAGGGCTCTCAGGCCTTGGGCATGGGCCAAAGCTATCTCACTCACCCTGTTTATACCGAGGTCATCCAGGCTGCAGAAGCGATTTTGCAGCAACCATTGGCCCAGCTCATGGCTGAAGGGCCGATTGAGAGTTTGACCCGCACTGAAATTGCCCAACCAGCTCTTTTGACGGTGGGCTACGGCATCTACCAGGTTTTGCAAAGCCAAAGTGAACAGCCCCCCGCAGCCGTCGCGGGCCACAGTTTGGGCGAATACACGGCCTTGGCCTGTGCTGGAGCCCTGGACTTTGAATCAGCCTTAAAACTGGTTCAATTGCGGGGCCAGCTCATGCAAAAAGCCTGCGAACAGTCACCGGGCGCCATGGGGGCCGTGCTCAAAGCAGATTTTGCAGGGCTCACAGCCCTTTTGGCCGAGCCCCAATGGCAGGGCAAAGTGGGGGTTGGCAATTATAACAGCCCCTCCCAATGGGTGCTCTCAGGCCAAGCCGAAGCCTTGGAAGCAATGGGCACAGAAATTCGCACGCGCAAATTGGGCAGGCTGATCCCGCTCAAAGTCAGTGGGGCCTTTCACTCGTCTTTGATGGCCGAGGCCCAAGCAGAACTCAATGCCGCTATCGACGCCTTGCCCTTGCAAGATGCCCGTTTTCCAGTTGTGACCAATCTCGATGGCGAGGCTACCGAAGCCGCCGAAGATTTCAGGCGCAAATTGCGCGATCACTTGCTCTCACCTGTGCGCTGGGAGGCTTGCACGCGCACCCTGGGGCATTTTGCCCCGCGTTTTTTTGAAATGGGCCCAGGTCAGGTACTTTCAGGCCTGATTCGCCAGACCTTGCCCAGTGCTGAAGTTCTTTCGCTGGCGGATGCCAGTGCGCTTTCTATCTCTCTCAATGGGGTTTCTGATCATGCCTAAAACAGCCAACAAATCTGCCCATAAAGCAACAAGTGCCGTGAATATTCCCGAACAAGTGGCCGCACACCGGGCCTTTTTTAGATCGGGGCAAACCCGCCCCCTGGCCTTTCGCATGCAGAGTCTGCACCGCCTGCAGGAATCGATCCGCCACCGCCAGCGGGATATTTTACACGCCCTCAACAAAGACTTCAGCAAATCCAGCTTCGAGGGTTATGCCACCGAAGTGGGTTATGTGCTCGAAGAGCTGAGTTTTACGCTCAAACACCTGCCTGAATGGGTCACCCCCCAGACCGTGCCCACCCCCTTGGTGCACCAGCCCGCCACCAGCGCGATCTACCCCGATCCCTATGGCGTGGCCCTGATTCTCGCCCCTTGGAACTACCCCTTTCAATTGGTGATTGCGCCCCTGATTGGTGCCATTGCAGCCGGCAACTGCGCCCTGCTCAAACCCTCTGAATTCACCCCCGCCACCACCGCCATTCTCAAAGAGATCGTCCACCAGTGTTTTGATCCTGCTCACGTCTCAGTTGTGGAAGGGGCTGTGCCCGAGACCCAGGCCCTGCTCGAAGAGCGCTTTGACCATATTTTCTTTACCGGCAGCACCGCCGTGGGCCGAATTGTGATGGAAAAAGCCGCCAAACATCTCACGCCTGTGGTGCTTGAACTTGGCGGCAAAAGCCCCTGTATTGTTGATCGGGGTGTGAATCTCGACATGACCGCCCGGCGCATTGCCTGGGGCAAATTTGTCAATGCCGGACAAACCTGTGTGGCCCCGGATTATGTCTACGTGCCCAACGAACTGAAAGCCGAGCTGATTGCCGCGCTCTGTGTGCAAATTCAGTCGTTTTATGGTCAAAACCCCAAAAGCAGTGCCGACTATCCCCGGATTAT
>CAZRFI010000563.1:0-2024 GCA_964598905.1 uncultured Candidatus Sericytochromatia bacterium
GGCAATCGTTACGAAGAAAACAGCTTTGACCACAATGGCTCCGGCGTGGCGGTGATGTATACCCGCGATATGGTTATGCGCAAGAATCGCTTTCTCGACAATTGGGGGCCAAGTGCTTATGGCCTCTTGCTCAAAGATATCAGCAACAGTGAGATCAGTGACAATCTCTTTCGTGGCAATACTGTGGGCATCCATATGGAGGGCTCCAATCGGATCAAAATTCACCACAATTTGATTCTCAATAACGGCTGGGCGGCGCGTGTGCAGGCCAATAGTAACGACAACCGCTTCGAAAACAATACCTTCAGTGGCAATGCCTTTGATATTGCCACCAATGGCTCAGACAACAGCCACACAGGCAATGATTTTAATGGCAATTATTGGGACAAATACACGGGCTACGATCTCAACAAAGATCAGATTGGCGATGTCCCTTACCACCCGGTCAGCATTTTCTCGCGCCTGGTTGAACGGGTGCCACCTGCACTGATTCTCTTGCGCAGTTTTTTGGTTCAGGTCATGGATTTGGCCGAACGGGTGGCCCCGGTTTTGACCCCCAAAACCCTGGTGGATGAAAAGCCCCACATGAAATCCAAATTGAAGAGGCAGCCATGAGTACACAATCCCCTTCCCCCCTCTTAGAGATCAACGCTGTCAGCAAAAAATTTGGCCGTTTTCAGGCCTTAAAAGAAATCTCGTTTCAGGCTGCTCCAGGTCAGGTGATTGCCATCATGGGCCCCAATGGCTCGGGCAAGTCCACCTTGCTCAAATCCCTGGTCGGTCTGGTGTTGCCCGAGCAGGGACAGATCCTGTTTCAAAACCAAGATATCCGGGGCAAAAGCGGCTATCGCCACCATTTGGGGTATATGCCCCAAATTGCCCGCTACCCCGAAAACCTGACCGTGAGTGAATTATTGGCCCTGGTTCAGGATTTGCGTGGCTTAAAAGACAATCTCGACCTAGAATTGCATCTGAGTCTGGGCCTGGAAGAAATGGAAGAAAAGAAACTGGGCTCGTTGTCGGGGGGTATGCGTCAACGGGTCAATGCCGCCCTGGCCTTCTTATTCAAGCCCGAACTGATCATCCTCGATGAGCCCACTGCCAGTCTGGATCCCCTTTCCGCAGAGCTGCTCAAAGAAAAAATCCACAAAGAAAAAGCCGCTGGCAAACTGCTCTTGATCAGCTCACATATTGTCACAGAGGTCGAAGAGCTGGCCGACCGCCTGATCTTTATGCTGGAAGGCCAAATTTGTTTTGACGATCGCTTGGATGTCTTGCGCGAGGCCACAGGCCAGACCCGGTTGGGGGCTGCCCTGGCAGAATGGGTAAAAAAACATGCTCTTAAACAATAAATTGCTCAAATATGTACTCTACGATCTGCTGCGCAGCAAAGTCATGTTGGCCTATGGCCTGCTCTTGATGGCTCTGACCCTGAGTGTCTCAGCCCTGAGCGGCGACCGGGCCCAGATTGCGATCAGCTTGCTCAATCTGGTGCTGCTCTTGGTGCCTTTGATCAGTTTGATCTTCAGCACCATGTATTCTTACCAATTGCGGGATTTTTTGGATCTGCTGCTGGCCCAGCCTGTGAGCCGCCGGGGGGTCTTCCTCGGCCAATATTTGGGTGTGTCAAGTTCTCTGGCCCTGGCTTTTTTGGCCGGTTGTGGCGGCCCGCTTTTGGTCGGAGGTTTGACCGAGCCCCTGATTTGGATCTTGATTGTGGGCGTGATACTGAGCTTTATTTTCACGGGTTTTGGTTTTTTATCCGTCAATTGGCAGCCCGACAAGATTCGCGGCATGGCCACTTCGCTGTTTATCTGGTTTTATACGGCCCTGCTCTTTGACGCCCTGATTCTGTTTGGGCTGGTGGCCCTGCAGGATTATCCCCTCGAAAAACCGGCCTTGATTTTGAGCTTTTTAAATCCGGTTGATCTGGCGCGGATTCTGGTGTTGATTAAATTGGATATTTCGGCCCTGATGGGCTATACCGGCGCGCTCTACCGCCAACTCTTTGGCTCGGGCTGGGG
>CAZRFI010000564.1:0-2021 GCA_964598905.1 uncultured Candidatus Sericytochromatia bacterium
CGAATATCTACCCAAGCCCTCAGCCCTGCTCTGAAGCCGCAGACCCAGTTCTCCCGAAGAAACCCCACCCTGGTTGCTTCACCTGATGCTGGTGCAAGCAGGTGAACCGGATCAAATCTCGTGTGAAACCGATCGGCTCAGGTTTATTGGGCGGGGAGGCAATTTGCAGGCCCCTTTGGCGCTGAAACAGATTGCCCCGCTCTCGAATACGGTTGGCGCGGTCCTCGACCCGATTGTCTCACTCAGGCGCACCGTTATTTTGCCCCCCCATGCCACCACCGTGGTGGATTTGGTTTTGGGCATGGCAGAGAACCGTGAGTTGGCCCTGGCCCAGATTGAAAAATACCAAAGTTCGCTGATGGCCGATCGGGCCTTTGATTTGGCCTGGACCCACAGCCAGGTCACCTTGCGACAGCTCAATGCCACCGATGGCGAAGCGCAGCTCTATGGCCGTTTGACCAAGGCCCTGATTTTTGCCGATGCCAGTCGCAGAGCAAGTCCCACACTGCTGCGCAGCAATACCCGCAGCCAGAGTGGCTTGTGGAGCTATGGCATTTCGGGAGATGTGCCGATCGTGCTCTTGCAAATCCGCGATTCAGAGAAGATGGAGTTGGTGCGCCAGCTGATTCGGGCCCATTCATATTGGCGCATGAAAGGCCTGGCGGTGGAATTGGTGATTTTAAACGAAGATGTCTCCGTCTATCGCCAGTCGCTGCACGACCAAATTACCAGCCTGATTGCGGCAGGCATTGAAGCACAAATGCTCGATCGGCCCAATGGGATCTTTGTGCGGCGACTGGAGCAGATTCCCAACGATGATCGGCTCTTGTTGATGGCGGTTGCGAGGATCATTCTCGACGATGAAAATGGCAGCTTGGCAGAGCAGATCGAATTGCGCAGCGTGCGCGATCCGGTCATGCCCGATCTGGTGCCCAGCCGTCTGCCCAAAGCGAACTTGCCTGTTCCCTTGTCCAAGCGAGAACGGCTGTTTGACAATGGCATTGGGGGCTTTGCTCCCGATGGCCGCGAATATGTGATCGTGCTTGAACCCGGTCAAATGACACCTGCCCCCTGGGTCAATGTGATTGCCAATCCCTTCTTTGGCACCTTGGTCAGCGAAAGTGGCGGGGGTTATACCTGGTTTGAAAATGCCCACGAATACCGATTGACCCCGTGGAGCAATGATCCTGTCGGAGATCCCCTCGGGGAGGCCTTTTATATCCGCGATGAACAAACGGGTGAATACTGGTCTCCCATGCCTGCTCCGGCCCGAGGTAAGACCGCTTATGTTGTGCGCCATGGCTTTGGTTATACGGTTTTTGAGCATACAGAAAATGGTATCAGGTCGGAGTTGTGGGTCTATGTTGCCAAAGATGCCCCAGTCAAATTCTCGGTCTTAAAATTGAGCAATCTATCTGGGCGGCCCCGCCGCATCTCGGTGAGCCATTATTGTGAGTGGGTGTTGGGCGATTTGCGCGCCAAAAGTCTTTTGCATCTGCAGACCCAGATCGACCTCAAAACAGGGGCTTTGCTGGCCCGCAATTATTACAATTCAGAGTTTGCAGACTGCATCGCCTTTTTGGATGTCAACGATATTAGCCGCACCTTTAGCGGCGATCGCAAGGAGTTCATTGGGCGCAACCGCGATCTGTCGCAGCCTGCTGCGCTCAAACGGACCAAGCTTTCAGGCAAAGTGGGGGCCGGTCTCGACCCCTGTGCAGCCGTTCAGGTCTTTTATGATTTGGCTGTGGGTCAAGAGCGCGAAATCATCTTTCGCCTGGGTGTGAGCCGCAGCCTGCTCGATGTGCAAAACCTGATTCAGCGTTTTCGCCGGACTGATGCTGCTGAAACAGCACTCAAAGAAGTGTTGGCCTATTGGCAGCAGACCCTCGGTCAGGTTCAGGTCGAAACCCCCGACCCGGCGGTCAATATTCCGGCCAATGGCTGGCTGCTCTACCAGGTCTTGAGCTGCCGTCTCTGGGGACGAACGGGCTTTTACCAATCCGGGGGGGCCTTTGGTT
>CAZRFI010000565.1:0-2009 GCA_964598905.1 uncultured Candidatus Sericytochromatia bacterium
TGACCGGCGGAAAGTCGAAGTTGGTGCGGCGACTGCCATCGGGGCCTTTGCCTTCGCGATCAAATTTGCCACTCAGATAGCCGCCTGCCAAAGGACTCCAGACCATGATCCCCATTTGCTGATCCTGCGCCATCGGCACAATTTCGCGTTCCAGCTCACGGCCTGCAATTGAATAATAGGCCTGAATGCTTTCAAAGCGGCTCCAGCCCCGGCGCTCAGAAATGCCCTGGGCTTTCATGATCTGCCAAGCGGTGTGATTGGACACGCCCAAATACCGCACCTTGCCTGCCCGCACAGCGTCATTCAGCGCACTGAGGGTTTCATCCATCGGGGTGACCGGGTCAAAGCCATGGATCTGGTACAGGTCAATATAGTCCAGATTCAGGCGCTTCAGGCTCTGATCCAGTTGGGCCAAAATATGTTTGCGGCTTAAACCGACATTATTGGCCCCGTCTTTCATGCGTCCCTGCACCTTGGTGGCAATCACGAGTTCTTCCCGATCGATGCCACTCTCGCGAATGGCCTGACCGAAGAGGGTTTCGGATTCGCCAAAGGCATAGATATTGGCAGTGTCATAAAAATTGACCCCGGCTTCAAAAGCACTTTTGAGCTGCGCCGTGGCATCGGCTTGCCCCAGTGCTCCCATGGCTTGCCAAATACCCTGCCCCCCCAAATTCATTGTTCCCAAACAAATATCTGAAACATACAATCCTGTGCGTCCCAATAAACGGTATTTCATCTTCTCTTCTCCTTTAATGAATATTCATTTATTAATTATCAAAAAAATAAGGGCAAAAATAAGGGGTTACTCTGTTTTGAGACCGGCCCAAATGATCTCAAACACCTGTTCCAGCTCTTGGGGCTGGATATTCTGACGGCCACTGGCGTGCAGCTTGGCCAATTGCAGCAAAGGGGCAAAGACCAGCGCATTGTACAGGGCCTGAGAAATCGGCTTGATGGCCCCTGCCTGCTGGGCTTGATGAATAATGACCATAATCGGCTGGTAAAAGCGGAAGCCCATTTCAGCACAACTGCCTGTCAAAAGCGGGGAGTTGGCAAATTGCTCAATAAAAGCAAAAGAATCGGGGTGCTGGTAAAAAAAGAACCAGTGCTGGTAAAACAGGTGCTTAAAATTGGCTTTGTGGTCTGATCCTGGCTTAAAATCTTTGAGAATAAAGCTGGCCATGTCTTGCTTCAGCTCCAAATAAAGCTGTTTAAGCATGTCTTCTTTGTTTTCAAAATAAATATAAATTGTGGCCGGTGAGACATGGGCGTCTTTGGCAATTTTGGCAATGGAGACACCATCAAAGCCCAGCTGATTGATCAAACGCACAGCGGATTTGCAGACAGCTTTCCGTTTTTCTAAATCTAAACTTCTCATGTCAACCATGATAAATGAATGAACATTCACTTGTCAACCCACTCAGTCCATCCCCATCACTGAACCCCCGTTACGCTGTGGCGGGCACCGGAATCACCACGCTGATCGCCACAGCTGGCTGCGAAAGCGGGTTGTTATAAGAATGAGCCTGATTACCTGGAAAGGCAAAGACGTCGCCCTGATGCACTTGGTATTGCTCACCCGCAACATAAACTGCCACCGCGCCCTGCAAAACGAGCAAATACTCCTTGGTACCGGGCAAATGGGGCTGACCGCCCATGCTGGCCTCTGGCGCCAATTCCAGGCGCTCAATCGCAATCCCTTTGAGGCTGTCGGGCAAGAGATTAAAGACCTTGACCCGGCCCTGGCTGCGGTTGCGCACGGGGATTTCTGCGGCAGGAATTAATTGGCAGGCCGAGCGGGGCCGCGAGAGCAATTCTTCGACCCCCACCCCCAGCGCTGCTGAGAGTTTGACCAAATTGGCCAGAGAGGGATTGCCCTGGCCCGACTCAATATGTGTCAACGTCGTGCGCGGCAATTCAGCCAGATCAGCCAGTTGCTGCTGGCTC
This sequence comes from uncultured Candidatus Sericytochromatia bacterium, assembly GCA_964598905.1. Classification (GTDB taxonomy): domain Bacteria; phylum Cyanobacteriota; class Sericytochromatia; order UBA7694; family UBA7694. The sequence continues at coordinate 1,951 of CAZRFI010000565.1, forward strand.
CAGTTTTTTTTGCCGCGCAAATAGCGCAGATTGTGGGCCAAATAGCTGGAGACCTGGCT
>CAZRFI010000566.1:0-2001 GCA_964598905.1 uncultured Candidatus Sericytochromatia bacterium
TTTCCGCCGCGCAAACGCAGTTTGGCCGAGAAACAATTGCTGGCTGCCGTTGGCCAGAGCCAATTGATGCACCTCTATGCCCAAATGGCCGAAATCTATGGCATCACTGTGGCGCAAACCCTCTTGACCCGTGACGATTTTCGCGATCGTCGGCGCTATCTCAATGCCCGCACGACCTTTGCTGGCTGTCTCGACAAAGGTGTACTGCCGATTGTCAACGAAAACGATGTCGTGGCCATCGAAGAGATCAAAGTGGGTGACAACGACAATCTGGCGGCCCAGGTGGCTTCGCTGGTCGAGGCCGATCTGCTGATTATTTGCACCGATTGTGAGGGGCTGTTTACGGCCGATCCCCGCCAGCATGCCGATGCCCAGCTCATTCCTGTTGTGCCCCAGATTACCCCCGACATTTGGGCCCTGGCGGGTGATGTCGGCAGTCACCGAGGCACGGGTGGCATGGTCACCAAAATTCAGGCGGCAGACATTGCCACCCGCAGTGGCGTGGCTGTTCGGATTGTCTTTGGTGAAGCGACAGATATCTTGATTCAGGCTGCCGCAGGCCAGGTCGTGGGTACGCTCTTTGAGCCCCACGAGGGCCGCTTGGATGCCCGCAAACGCTGGATTTTGGCAGAGACTGCCACCACCAGTCGGATTGAAATTGATGCAGGGGCCGCCAAAGCCCTGGCACAGTCAGGCAAAAGCCTCTTGGCGGCAGGTATCACCGCTGTCACTGGCAGTTTTGCCAGTGGCCAGGCCGTGCGCATCTATGCCGCTGATGGCCATGAATTGGCGCGGGGCCTGAGCCGTTATGACAGCCATGCCCTGAGCCAGATCAAAGGCTGTCACTCTGACCAGATCGAGGCGATCTTGGGCTATACCCATGGGGCTGAAGCCGTCCACCGCGACGATCTGGTGGTTTTAAACTAGAGATCTAAGCTACAGCTCGCCGTCGAGCAGGGCTTTGAAAAAGCCCAGACTCTCGTTTTTCTTTTTGATCACCAGAATCGGCACCTTGAGGTCGAGTTTGATCAGCTTTTCGGTTAAACTGCCCAAAAACATCGCGGCAATATTGGTGCGGCCTTTGGAACCCATCACCAGCAATTGGCAGTTCAATTTTTTGAGCCAGTCGCGGATCAATTCAGCCCGGTCTTGGCTGCCAATATCTGCGACATGGGTTTCAATGGTGCTGTCGTTCAGGGAGACGCCCTGAATGAATTTTTGCATGTCTTGTTCGGCATAGGTTTTGAGATCCGCTGCAAATTCTTCATAAGTCAGGCCCATTTTGGCGTAGCCTGTGGGCACATCAAAGAGATTAAGCACGTGAATCACATCGCCTTGCACCACCGATGAGAGCCGGGCAGCTGTTTCTAAGGCCTGGTGGGAGTGCTCAGAAAAATCACTGGGCACCAGAATATGTTGAATATCCAGGCTGAACGTTTCGGGCACAAACAGGACCGAACACAGCGCCCGGCGGGCCAGTTTTTCTGAGACCAGATCAGCTTGGGCTTCATCATCACGTTTGCCAACGACCATCAGGTCGGCCATTTTGACCTTGCTGTGGCGCACGAGGGTATTTAACAAATCCCCTTCAAGCACATCAAATTCGGTTTGAACCCCATCGGGCAATTGCAGATGTTGGCCGACCACGGTTTGCATTTGTGCCTGCAGATTTTCATCCATGGGCAAATTGAGTTCGGGGTGTTTTTCCAAATAGCTGGCGGGCAGATCGAGCTTTTGCTCGACATGAATGAAATAGACTTTTTCAATCGGCAGACTTTTACACAAAAACTGGGTATACGTCAGCACTTTTTCATCGAGGGCGGTTAAGTCCAGGGCGACAGTCAGGCGTTTAATTGTCATGGCAGGCCACTTTCTATCCAGATACTGGTTCTATTGTACCGCTATGCGGTTGGCTGGGCAAAATGCAGGGCCAACCAGATGCAAGGTGGGACAGTACTGGTATAGCTCACACGGTGGCGGCGATGCGGGGGAATCAGCAAA
>CAZRFI010000567.1:0-1990 GCA_964598905.1 uncultured Candidatus Sericytochromatia bacterium
GGAGAAGGGGATTCAGGCATTAGACTCATGATTGCAACAGTATACCGCAATTGGGGGGGGCGGGCCTGTGATCGCAGTTTTGCGCATTTTTGGATTTAGCGGGTACAATGAAGTAATTTCACAGAATCAAGAGGGTGCCTTTTTATGAGTCAAACGCAGCCATCCAGACAAGGACAGGCCGGTTTCCGCATTGGTGAACTGCTGGTACGCGAAGGCTATCTCACCATGGATGCCCTGAACAAAGTACTGGCAATTCAAAAGCAGCAAAAAGAGGCCCTGAGCGGTGAATACAAACCCTTCGGACAAATTTGTCTGGAGCTGAAATTGATCACCCGTGAAGAATTGCAACGCTTTCTGAAAAAATACAACAAGCGCATTTACCTCGGTGAATTGCTGGTGAACATGGGTCTGATCACGATCAAACACGTGGACCTGATTCTCAACCAACAAAAACAAAGTGGCAAACGCTTTGGCGAGTTATTGGTAGAACAGAAAATCATCACCGAATCCCAATTGACGGACGCCCTCTCGACCCAATTGGATGTGCCCAAAATTATCCCTTCGCTGCAATTGATGGACCGCTCGCTGATGGACGGCATGTCTGAACAGTTTGTACGCTCCAATCAGTTTTTGCCGGTCTACAAAGAGGGCGACCAACTCACGGTCGTGATGGCCGACCCGGCCAATCAGGATCTGGTCAAAGAACTGGAACACCAATTGCAATTGCGGATTGCCCCCGCCATTGCCCCCGCCTCTGAAATTTCCCGCACGATCAACGAGTATTATCACAGCTCAACCTCGATCGACAAAAAAATGGATCCGAATTTGGAACAGGTCAAGCTTGAAGGCATACAGCCCGAGGCAGAAGACAAGTCTGCCGGCCAAGACAATTCAGCGGCCATTGCCAATTTCTTGATCTCGAATGCCATGAAAGACCGGGCCTCGGATATTCACGTCGAGCCCCAAGAAAAATATATTCGCATCCGCTACCGCATTGATGGCGTTTTGCACCACAAAACCGACTTGCCCAGCAATTTGGGCCCGGCCCTAGTCACCCGCCTGAAAAAAGTCTGCCGTCTCAATCCCGACGATGTCAAAGCCTATCAAGATGGGCGCGTGGTTGGAGATATTGCTGGCAGCAAAATCGAAATCCGGGTCTCGACCTATCCCAGCATCTGGGGCGAAAACGTTGTCATTCAGCTGCAGGACAAAGAGAGCACTTTCCAAGATCTGCTCTTAAATATGGACCGCACGGGCTTTTCGCCGCTGTATATCCAACGCTACCAAAAAATCCTCAACCAACCCGGTGGGATTGTGATTGTGACGGGCCCTGCCAATACCGGCAAGACCACCACGCTTTACGCCTCAATCAATTACCTCAATCAGCAGAACCGCTCGATTATCACTGCCGAAGATCCGATTGAAAGGCCTGTACCTGGTACCGTTCAAGGGGCATATAACCCCGAATCCGGCATCAGCTACGCAGATATGATTCTGGCCATGTTGAAGCAGGATCCAGATATTCTTGTGGTGGGTGAAGTCAAAGACAAAGCCACCATGGGTGCTGTGGTCGAAGCCGCTCTCTCGGGTTCCAAGGTGCTTACCACCTATCCGGCCTTTGACGCCACTGGCGCACTCTTGCGCTTGATGAATCTGGGTCTGGAAGACTATTTGATTGCCTCCAGCAATATTACCGTCATGAACCAGCGTTTGGTGCGTCGCCTCTGTGATTCGTGTAAAGCCACTTACACCCCCAAGAAAGAGACCTTTAACCTCTTGGGTCTGGTCGATGTCGATCCCTCTTCATATGAGTTTTACCGGCCTGTGGGTTGCCCCGAGTGCAGCCAACACGGTTTTAAAGGCCAGACGGCGATTCACGAATTGCTGCAGATCAACGAAGCGATTCGCGAGGCCCTGATCGAACGCAAACCCGCTGCCACCATTCGCGGGATCGCCAGAACCGAAGCCAAATTGGTGAGCATGGCCGAAG
>CAZRFI010000568.1:0-1989 GCA_964598905.1 uncultured Candidatus Sericytochromatia bacterium
TGCTCAATCACCTGCCCTGCCGCCCAGACACGGGGTATCGGCAATCCGTGCCCATAGCACTGAGCAGCGAGGGCTTCTTTGTATATTTGCTCAGGGCCACTGGCCACACGCAAGACGTGCCCCTGCCCGCGACAGACAAAACTGAAAATCCGGGTATTCCAACCCCGTGTGAGGTAAGTCAACTCCGTGATTGGCGCGTGGCAGGTGGTTTCGAGCCATGTTTGGGTGGTTTCGGGCTGGGCAAAGGGGTTCATTACATGATATCTTAACAAAATTCTGGATTAATCTGTATCACACTGGGGACAGATGAATAACACAGATGAATAACACAGACAAATTACCCACATTGCCTTTGCTCGCTTGGCTTACCACGCTGATCGGGATGGTGATTTTGCCCAATACAATCGGAGCAGGGGGGGGCGGTCCTGGTTTTATAGGCACAGCTTTGCTCATGCTGCTGTTGACCCCCCTGGCTTGGCTGCCGCTGGCATGGGTGCAATCAATCTGGTTAAAGTCCTTTCAGATAGTGGACTTTGGGCCTTTCAGATTGAGCCTTTCCCAAATTTTGTGCATGATTCCAGCGATCTTGCTCTTTGTTGCTTATCCGTCAGAACCTTGGAAAGACCCGACGGCTGCTGTGAACAGCCTGCTTCAAATCGCCCTTTTACAGCTCATCTTGCTGCTGCTGGTAAAAGGGTTTTTGCTCAGTCTCAAAAATGTGACAACCCCTTTTGTGTATTTCAAGGTATTGAGCGTGGATCTCTTGGGCTTTGGCTTACTTTGGGGTTGGTTGGTCTTGCCCACCAATTTAGCCGAAACCCATGTTTCCCATGTTTGGGCTGTCAAACGCCAGATGAATGAACTGCAAACCCTGCTTGAAACTTACGCAGTGGATGCCGGTGGTTTGTATCCCCAAAACAGAGTGCAGTTAAAAAAACTGGCCGTGCGGGGTCAATATTGGAAAGAATTGGATCTGCCAAGTTGCCAGCCTTATTTTCTCTGGCAGGGAATAGAAAACCAGCTCAAAGGCAGGGTTCCTGTCAAAAGAAAAACCTTTCTGGAAGGTTCAGATCCCGTTCAAGCCTGTGCCATCCGCTATTTGCCCGCAGGCAATTTCAGAAGCTATTTTATCTACGGCTACGGCCCTGAGCAAACACGTATCCAAGACAAAGGGCAGGACTTTTTCCTGAGTAACGGTTAAACGAATTGGCAAAAACAGATACCTATGTACTTTTAAATTTCAGGTTAGAATGAGACACCCAATCCTGCTCACAAAGGAATATCTTCCATGAAAATATCGGCTCTCTGTTTAACTGCCAGTTTGCTATTTTTACCCGGATGTGCGGCCCGAGAAAAAGCCCATGAGAGTGCCAGCAGCACTCAGCAGGCGAATTGTTGTCTGATCCAGATTCAAAACAAATTGGCCACTGAGGTTGAATTGGATTATTCTGAGTTTTCTGTCAATCGCTCTTCGGATCCCACTCAACAAAATCACAGTCAGACGGGCTCTCTGGCGTTAAAAAATGAAAAAATCGCAGCGGGCAAACAATTCAAAGATAATCTCAGCAAAGGCACCCAGCTTAAAATTCGCTTTCGGCTGCCCGGTCAAGCCCAAATGCGGGAAGAGACCATCCCCATCGCCGATTTTCTGCTGATCACCATCAGCGCAGAGGGCATCAAAACCGAAAGCCTGCCAGCCGCTGAACGGCCTTTGCTGGCGTTATAAACCATTCTCAGGAGCACCCAAATGAAACTCTTTTACAACCCCCGCAGCCGAGCAAGTATTGCAAAATGGCTGCTCGACGAATTCCAAGTGGCATACGAGTTGGTCCCGATTGATTTTGAAAAAAAGGAACAGAAAACCTCTGCCTTTTTGGCCATCAACCCCGCCGGCAAATTGCCCGCTTTGCTGGATGAGGGCCAAAAGATCTTTGAAACCGTGGCGATTGGGCTCTATCTCGCTGAAAAATACCCCGAGGCTGGCTTGGC
>CAZRFI010000569.1:0-1968 GCA_964598905.1 uncultured Candidatus Sericytochromatia bacterium
GACGGCGGAATCAAGGTTGGTTCTCATGACAAGGGATTTTGGGATCCCAATAATCCGATCAAAGCGGATAAAAAGCCACTGGCTTCGGGACTGAGTGTAGATCAGGCACTCGAAACAGCAAAAAAACATGAAGGCGCTGAATTGGTGGTGGTCAACGCCGACGGCAAAGCCAGCGTTCACAGCTTGTCTGTTGAAGATGGCTTCTGGTCCGAGAACAAGCAGGTGCTGATCTCCGAATTGGATCGCGACCCCAATGTTAAACAGAACAATGCCAAAACCCCTTTGGCGATTGACAACAATATCTCCCAGGCCTTTTCGGGCAAAGGCACATTTTTGGTCGATGCCAAGAACCAGACCACCTACCTCGGCGATGATGTCGATCAGACCACCGCTGCCGTCAAACTCAAAGACGCTGAATCTTATCTCAGCAATCCCACCCAGGCCAAGGTGGATGCCGCTTACGCGATAGCCAAAGATGGCGGCAATGAGCGCCATGTAGATAAAAAGCTCTCAAGCCTGGTCTTGGACGATTTGCAACGTGACTACCGTCAAAGCGCACCGGCTGAACAAAAAGTAGCCCTGCTCAAACCGGGCGAAGCCAAAACCAAAATGCAGGGCCTGATTGGCGAACTCAAAACCGTCGCAGGCCAAGAGTCGAGCCGTGTGGGTGAGTTGCGCGGCCAATTACAGGCCCGCACCGACAAATGGCAAGCCGATCTGCAAGTGCCCACCCAAAAACGCGATGTGGCTCTTGATGCCTGGAATACCAACAACAACCGCGAAACCAAATTGGTGACTACCGCTGCGTATAATCTGCGCGAAGCGCGTTTCCCCAACGTACACAGCCTCGAAGACACCATTGATCAGGCCAGAAGCCACCGCGGCCAAATGAAATCTCAACTCGAAAATGCCACCTCTAACCGGATTCAGGCCCAAAACAAGGTCAACGAATTGGAGCGCCTGCCCGGCGAAGCCGAGGGCCATTTGCAACAGGCCCGCCAACTCGAATCCGACAATCGTGGCATGTATGTACACATCCAGACTTATACCACCCTGACGCTCTCCCAGGTCTCCTCGGAACGGCGCAGCTCTGAGCGGGAATACAACCGCGCCAGCACCGATCTGGATATGGAACGCAATAAACCCAGCAAACCCAGCTCACCGCCCCCTTCCAGTGGCAATGGCAGCCCCAACGGGGTCGACCCCTTTAAACCCGGTGGCGGCAGCGGCAGCCCTTATGGCACGGATCCCTTTGCGGACTCGAATAAATACCGCGATTCTTACAAAATTGACCAGCTCGAAACCCAGGTTTCGCGTTTGGGCCGCGAAGTGCGCGATTTAAAAGACCGCGAGTCGAGCCTGGAATCGATCAATCTGCGTCTGGCCTTTACCAAAGATATTGACCAGCTCAGTTTGCTCTTTTATAACCTCGACCCGATTGATCGCATGGCCCTGAGCCAGTACAAAGACCGCAAAGACACCAACGAGCGCTCGATTGCCGGCCATCAGCGCACAGCCCGCGATTTGCAGTCGCGCTACAATTATGAGATCAATGGCGCCAACCGCAACCTCTCTGAGGCCACCAGCAGCGAAGAGGGTGCCCGTGGCCGCTACAGCCAGGCCGAAGGCCGCGTGGCAGGCCTGGAGCAAAACCACCGCGATCTCATGGCCAATCCCCGCCCAGACACGCATGCTGAGGTTAAGCCATCTTTCACAGCCCACCAAAAAGCGGTGGAGCACAAAGAGGCCACTGTCGGTGCCAAAGCACCGCTGACGGTGACCCGTGACAAGACCCAGGCTGTGGTAGACGAGATCAATCAGATCTACCGGGGCGACAAAGGCAGTCTCGACAGCCAGATCAGCAATGTCCAGCAGACTCTCTTGAGTGAGGCCCAAGGCAAAATTGGGTCCACGCGCAACCAAGTGGCGAAATAGAGCCGCTGAAATTAAATTCAGCCCCGGATGCTT
>CAZRFI010000570.1:0-1959 GCA_964598905.1 uncultured Candidatus Sericytochromatia bacterium
GCCCCCATTTTTGAGCCAATTTTTGCAGCGAGTCGCCGCGCAGATCCACCGCTTCCAATAATTGGGCGTAAGCGGGTCGCAGAGTGGGCAATAGTTTCAAGACGCAGCCACAGCTCAGCGGTGGCTCGGTTTTTTCTTCAGCCTGTAAATCCGGTAGACTTTCGGCCTGCTCCAAAGGGGCTTGCCGTGACCACTGCCGAAATTCGTCTTGCAGGCTGTGTTGCACGATCGTGCCAAACCAACTTTTCAGGCGGCGGGGATCTTTTAATCCATCCAATCCTTCAAGGGCCTTGAGCAGTGACACTTGTACTACTTCTTCAGCCAGATCGCGTGAGCCCGTCTGGATCGTCACCCGGCGGATCATGCCGGGGCCGAGCTGTAACAGGGCCTGTTTGAGGTCGGGCTCACGCTGTATCATGGTCGTTGGCTTCCTTTGCGGAAAGTTTATTTTGCGCCAGGACTTATTTGCCTGGGCAATTGCATTCGGGTGGGCATTTGCAATTCGGGCCGCACAGGCATTCTGCTCCACAGCAGCAACCCGTGTCCACGGGGCTACCACAATTACAATTTTGACAGCAATCATCAGACATGTTCAATGTTTCTCCTTTTGCTTGGCAGATTTTTCTGCTCTGAATAAGAGACGGCAAAGCGGCAAAAATCTTACACTTTTTGAGCAGGATGATTCACCCTGCTCCAGTGTTGCGTATTTAACGTATTGTCCAGCCAGAGCTGAATATGTTAATTTAAGGGAAATTAAATTCGTATTGCTTTCGGCTATTTATTTAAGGTGGCTGTTTTTAACTTATGACAAGTTTATCCATTTCAAGGCTGGAAGCCCAATTATTGCAACAGGTCGAATCGGCCCGTGGCGAAGGCCTTGCCTCCCCTGCGTTGACCCCTACTCAGCGCAATATGGTTCAGTACGCGTTCCGCGATTTTGTGAACTATTTCTTGCAATTGGAGCATTTGGCCGAAGCCGCTCGCAAACAAAAACAGGTGACAACGCCTCCTCCCCCCAGTTCCAGCGGGGGCGCAATTTCGCTCAGTACCACCGATTTACATCTCAAAATTCAGGTGGCAGCTTATGAAGTTCCTGCCGATGTCATGCCCGCCCAAGGCCAGCCTGTCAGCGTTAAAAAATACGCCGATGAAAGCAGTCGGGCCAGCTTAATCGAGATTTTTACCCCGGTGATCAATGCCGCAGGGGCCACGTCTTATCAGGTGACAGCGGTAAAATTGGCCCTGAGTATGGAACAGCTCAGCCCGGATCCCAGCTGGGCCAGTGGCGGTCAAACTGGCCAGATTCCTGCGGCAGAAGCCAGCGGCAGCGCTGGAGACAGCCTGCAGCAGTTCTTTGAACGCGCCACTGATCCCCAAGCTCAAGCTCTGGCCCAAACCCAGTGGAGTTATGAAAACGAAGACGCTATGGCCTTGTTGGAAGAGGAAGAGCGCCTGCAAAAATGGACTGCCCAACAGCACATGGACGCATTGATCGAAGCCGCTTATAAGATCATGGCTTATATGAACGCCAATGAGTTGCAGGTGGCCTTTGGCATGAGTGAAGAGGACAAATCCCTGATGATGAATGCCCTCAACAATGACCCGGCAGAAGTGGCTCAGGCTGTACTGAAATCTTTTATTCGCAAGCGGCGCGTTGAGTTGGACATGTTGCGCAAGGAGATCAAAGAGCGGCAGGATCTGGAAGAGGCCAAACACAAATTGGAAAAAGTGCCGCCGCAGTTTGAACGGATCCTCAATTTCTTTGATAAAACCGAGCGCATGTTGGATACCCAGAAGTTTGACAAAAATGCCCTGCGCAATATGCTGAATGCCCTCGATCAGCTCAATCAGTCTCTGAGTAAAGTCTTAAATCTCTCTGCTATCCCTTCATCAGCAGCTTAGGTTTTTTGAGCCACCAGCACGGCCCGCAATGGGGCGGGATAACCTTCGACCGTTTTG
>CAZRFI010000571.1:0-1958 GCA_964598905.1 uncultured Candidatus Sericytochromatia bacterium
CGGCAGCCTGTTTGAGCGGAGCGACTGCGCGTTCGGAGTCGAGTTTGTCACGGCGGGCAATCGCTGTCTGCAGTTCTTCAATGGTGCTGCTTTGGCCCTGGGCCAAGACATCTTGCAATTGGCGACGGGCCCGCTCTTCGACCGAGGCGGTCAAAAAGATCTTGAGTCGGGCATCGGGAAAGACCACTGTCCCAATATCTCTGCCGTCCATAATGATCCCGCGTGGGTGTTGAATTTGGCGCAATTGTCGGGTGATCGCATCGCGCACACCGGCAAAAGACGAGATCAACGAGATTTGTCGGTTGATCTCGGGGGTGCGGATTTCACCGGTGATCTCTTGGCCATTGACCCAGACGTGTTGCTGGCCTTCGGCATCTTCTTTGACCGCGATTTCCATCACCTGGGCCAGGGCTTCGATGCTGGCTTGATTGCTCAGGTCATACTGCGCTTGCAGGGCTTTCCAGGTTACGGCCCGGTAAAACAGGCCTGTATTGACATGCCAAAAGCCCAAGCGACGGGCCACTTCTCCAGCAACGGTACTTTTACCCGCTCCGGCATGGCCATCCAAGGCAATTACAGGGGTTAAAACAGGGGAGCGAAACGAATCTAAATCAGGGGTCATAAAATTATTAGCAATGCTTTTTTGATCTTCAAACAACACCAGTATCAACAGCACCAGTATACGTCAGAATACAAAAACTCTGGGTGGGCGTCAAGGAGTTAATCGGGCAGTGGCAGGGGGGCAAAAAAGCGCGCATAGAGAGTCTGGGCGAGCAAAGCTGAGGCGCGCTGAAGGGCCAGCAAATCGATATCTCCCTGGGTGAATTGAGAGAGTTCTAGAAAAATACTGGCCTGCAAACACTCCTGCAGGCTGCCTTTTTCAAGCGGCTGTTTTTCCTGAGCGGCGCTGGCCCGATCGGCCACGGCCAAAGCCAAGGCTTTGGCGAGCACGCCCAGCAAGTCTTTGAGACTGTATTGCTCTTGCCCCAAGGCCTTGAGCAGGTTCAAATAGTGGTCTATTTGCAGATCGTTTTCAGGTAGGGGATTGAGTTTGGCTTCATTCAATTCACTCAGGGCTGTTTTTAAGCCTTGGGCCAAACGGAGCAGTCGTTGGTTCTGGGTGCTCTGAGCCGCGGCATTGATGGCTTGGGTAATTACCTGACAGATCCAATTGGCGGCCACCTGTTCGGGGTTTTGAATGTGGTTATTGTGCCAAAAATAATGCCGCACCAACGTGCCAACCTGGACAAAAAGCAGGCAGACCCGTTCAGTCTCGCGCAAACGCAAGGTGCTTTGGCTGTGTTCCTCAAGAATTCTGCGGGCCTCTTTCCAACGTGCCCGGGCACTGTGATAGGCCTCCTGAAACTGGGTGGCTTGGAGTTGCTTGACCCAGGTTTCCATCTGTTTCAATTCATCTTGCCAAAAGAGGGGATCGAGCGGATTTTGGGGGCTGGATATGGGCTCAAATGCGGCATGATCTTGGGGTTGGAACAATTCGGATTCAGGTTGTACCGCTTGCAAATGGTGATTGACCAGTCGCCCCAGTCTTGATGGGTATTTGAGCGATTGGGCCCGCAACAGCATGGCTGAAATTTGGTATTCCAATTCGGGGTCGGGGGAAAAGGGATGGTTTTTTTTCAGGGCGGCCAAGACATTTTCCAAAGTCTGTTGCACTTCTTGTTTTTCCGTTTGGGCCAGAAAGAGCACATAAATCCCTTTTTCTCCTTTGAGACAGAGAAAGGCTGTACCTGCTGCTGGGCCTGGATTGAGCAGGCCGCTCTGAAAAAATTCTTCCAAGGGCAAAACCTCCTGGCTTGCCTTGAGGTCAGAAAAGAGCAAAAAATGGGTTGACTCTTTTTCTGCCAGGCGACGTACAGCATGGTGTTCTTCCCAAAACCAGCGAAAATTCTGTGGCAAATAATCCAGAACCAGGGGGAGGGAGGTACTCAATACCATAT
>CAZRFI010000572.1:0-1952 GCA_964598905.1 uncultured Candidatus Sericytochromatia bacterium
GGGGGCCATGCCTGGGTTGAGCAGGTTGTCCCAATAAAACGAGGTGAGCATAAAGGTCACAGGCAGTTCCAGATCGCTGAAAAAGTGGTTGGATTCGCCTTTGGCGTCAAAATGCGGGACTTTGTACTCATTCATGAGCGTGGGCATGCGGTTATCGCTGAGGGGCACCCAGTTGCGGGTGTCTTCGAGGGTGGACCAGACCACATGTTGCACACCCGCTTCTTTGGCGGCTTCGGCGATGTTTTTGGCCTCTTGTTTTTCTGTTTCTGGCGAAAAATGATTCCAGAAAAAGGTCACACCAAAAACACCGTAAGCGCCTTTAAAGGCGGCCAAGAGGCTTTGCGGATCATGTAAGTCTGCGGCCACGACCTCTGCGCCTTGGGCCTCAAGCGCTTTGGCTTTGTCAGAGTTGATGTCGCGGGTAATCGCCCGCACGCTGAATTCACTGTTGGGATCGGCCAGAATGGCTTGAACCAGACCGCCGCCTTGGGCCCCTGTGGCTCCGACGACTGTTATGATTTTTTTTGTTGACATGCTTGTGTCTCCTGTAATTTGTTACTGATTTAGTTACAATAATACACAATTTAAACTTAAACTATATATTTGTCAAATTAGAGGCAATGGCGTTCGAGAATCAATTCAGCCCAGAATCAAACCCTTAAACAGCCATGGCATGGTATTCCTACACCCTGGCCCTGTCAGTAGATTCCACCTCAGCCAAAACGGTCAATGCCACTACAGATTTAAGTCCCATCTCTGGTTGCTGCAAGCAATAGACCTGAGCACCCATGTTTTGTGTTTCGGCGAACTCAATCAGTTAAACTCTTGATTTAAAAATCGAAGTAATATAACTTACTCGATTGACTTTTGGGCGAGCACCCCTTATGCTTAAGTTATGAAAAGAAAAGATAAACGAATAAGTAAACCTACTTCAGAAATAATATCAGATGTCGCTGATATTTATCCAGGCTATCAAGCCAGAGGCGCTCTGAAGCATGATCCACAGGGATCTTATTGCTTGCTTCAAGGCAAAGACCTGGGTCACAGCCAACAGATTTCACACGATGGCCTTTTGCGGCTGGAGCCGATGGGCTCTGCCAGCAAGTATCTGATTTCACCCGATGATGTGCTTTTTCAAGCCCGTGGCTATAGCAATCAGGCATTTCATATCGAAGCCATTCCTGATCGGGTTTTGGCTGCCGCTACCTTTTATATTCTAAAGGTCCGTGCCTCAAACCTGTTACCCGGTTACCTGGCGTGGTTCTTGAACCAAAAACCTGCACAGAATTATTTCAAAACCCATGCCAATACATCAAGCGCTGTTTCATATGTCTCTAAAGAAGTGCTCATAAATCTGGAGATTTCCATCCCAGATCTGGAAACCCAGACCAAGATTCAAGCCATTCAAGCGGCCTGGGATCATGAAAAGAATTTGCTAAAAAGCTATCTGGAGAAAAAAGAAATTCTGATTCAAGAAAGCTGTCTGAATGCCCTATCCCACCCAATCAAGGAGAAAAGAAGATGAGTGTCAGTCAAAAAGAAATCAACGACGTGGTCTGGCGTGCCTGCGATACCTTTCGCGGTGCAGTGGATCCTTCTGAATACAAGAACTACATCTTGACGATGCTGTTCATTAAATACATGTCCGATCTGAGCCTGGATTTTCGCTCGTTGTATGAAGAGAAGTACAAAGGAGATCAAGAGCGGGTGGCACGGGCCATGAGCCGTGAGCGTTTTGTTGTGCCACCTGAGGCGGATTTTGAGCATCTCTTTCAGCAGCGGGAAGTCGCCAATATTGGTGAACTGATCAATATCTCGCTGGAAAAAATCGAAGACGCCAACAAAGGTAAGCTGGAGAACGTCTTCAGGAATATCGACTTCAACTCTGAAGGGGCACTGGGACAGACCAAAGAACGCAACCGCAGGCTCAAACACCTGCTCGAAGATTTTGC
>CAZRFI010000573.1:0-1936 GCA_964598905.1 uncultured Candidatus Sericytochromatia bacterium
GCGCTGTGGTTCTTTTTAATCACGCTCTTAATTTCGCTGGCCGTGGGCCAAAAAGTGCAGCCGGTCTGGACCGCCGACAAGATCACCTTGGACATAAAACAGGTGGGGCCGCGTTTGGCCTTTGTCTATCAGGGCAAACAAAAATACCTGCCAGAGCCCCTCAATGCCTACGAAGCTTCGCCGCTGAACCCAGCCAAACTCAAGGCCCTACAGGCCCAAAACAAACAGCCCCAAATCGAAGAGGATTTTGTCTACCAACGTGAAGTCAAAAACGGCCAAGAGGTCAAAAGCTATTATTGGCTGCGCGGCAAAAAGCACTGGAGTTTCTGGTCGCTGCTGCCGGCGTTAACGGCCATTGGCCTCTGCTGGATCACCCGCGAACCCCTCACGGCACTCTTGGGCGGAATTCTGACGGGGGCCGCCCTGCTCGGACAATTTGATATCACCGAAGAGGTCTTTGTGCCCAGTTTGGCCAATGAATCTTCGGCCCAGATTTTGATCCTCTATCTCTGGCTGTTGGGGGGGCTCATGGGGCTCTGGTCGCGCATGGGTGCGCCACAGGCCTTTGCCGAAATGATGAGCCGCCATGTGGTGCGGGGACCGCGTTCGGCCCGACTTGTGGCCTGGTTTTTGGGCGTGATCTTCTTTCAGGGCGGCACGATCAGCACGGTCTTGGTGGGCACCACCATCAAACCCCTGGCCGACAAAGAGCAGATCAGCCACGAAGAGCTTTCGTTTATTGTCGATTCCACAGCCTCTCCCATTGCCTGTCTCTTGCCGTTTAATGCCTGGCCCGGTTATGTGCAATCGTTTATCTTTGTGGCAGGCATTCCCTTTTTGGCCACCGAAGCCGACCGTTTGGCCTTCTTTTTTAAAACCATCCCCCTGAGCTTTTATGCCATTTTGGCTGTATTCAGCACCTTTTTGCTGAGCATCGACAAATTGCCGTTTGTAAACAAACAGCTCAAAACGGCGATCGAACGGGCCCGCACCAGCGGTGAACTCGATGCACCCGGTTCACGTCCACTCAGCGCGCCTGAAATGCATTTGAGCAAAGTCCCCCAGGGTTATACGCCCCATATTATCGACTTCTTTTTGCCCCTGAGCGTCTTAATTGCCTTGGCGATTGGCACCTTTGTCTTTCTGGGCACGCCCAAAATCCGCTGGGCCTTTGGTGCCGCCCTGGTCGTGGCTGCGGCCCTGGCCGCTCTGCGCGGCATGAATCTGATGGAGATCGTCGAAGGTTTTGGCGAAGGGCTCAAAGGGGTGGTTGTGGGCTCGGTGATTCTTTTGCTGGCTGTGACGATTGGCGGGATTGCCAAAGCCACGGGCGGCGGCAATTATTTGGTCGAATTGCTGGGCACGACCTTGCCTTTCTGGAGTTTGCCACTTTTGCTGGAATTGCTCACGATTGTGATTGCCTTTTCAACCGGTACCAGTTGGGGCACCTATGCCGTGGCCTTTCCGCTGGCCATGCCATTGGCCTGGGCCGTGGCCCAAAGCCAGGGCCTGAGCAATCCCGAACTCTATATGATGCTTTGCTTTGCAGCAGTCATGAACGGCAGTGTCTTTGGCGATCAGTGTTCGCCGATTTCAGACACCACGGTTCTCAGCGCGATGTGTACCGGCGGCGATTTGATGGATCACGTCAATACCCAATTGCCCCAAGCTGTGCAAGCAGCGGCTTTGGCGGGCGTGGGCTGGACGATCATGGCCTTTTTCTGCCGCTAATTGTGCCGCAGATTCTGCCGCTAATCTGGTATTCAAAAAGCGGGGACTTGGTTTAAGCTGAATAGATAGAAGGTTGTCTATTTATGCAATTGACCCTGACGAAATCCAGCGAACGCTGGCTGCTGCTGACTTTGGCCCTAATTCAATTCACACATATTGTGGATTTTATGATCCTGATGCCCCTGGGCCCCCAATTGATGCGCCT
>CAZRFI010000574.1:0-1936 GCA_964598905.1 uncultured Candidatus Sericytochromatia bacterium
TGGGCTGCCGCTTTTGTCAGAATTGGCATATTTCCAAAGCCAAATTGGTTGAACAGAATAGCGTCTCAGCCATGCCCGAACAGGTGGTCCAACTCGCGCTCAAACACAATTGCCCCAGCATTGCCATGACCTATAACGATCCCACCATTTTTGGTGAATACGTGATTGATATTTCGCGACTGGGCCGCGAGGCTGGCCTCAAAAGTGTCTTGGTAACAGCGGGTTATATCACCCCTGAGGCCCGCAAGGATATCTATCGCTATATCGACGCGGCCAATGTCGACCTCAAAGCGTTTACTGAAACCTTTTACCACAAATTGACCTTCTCTCATTTGGAGCCGATTCTCAATACGTTGCGCTGGCTCAAACATGAAACCCAAATTTGGTTTGAAATCACCAATTTGATGATCCCCGGAGAAAATGACAGTTGGGACGAAACCAAACGGATGTGTGATTGGATTGCTGAAAATTTAGGCCCCGATGTGCCACTGCATTTTACGGCTTTTCACCCCGATTTTAAAATGCAAGACAAGATTCACACACCCCAAGAAACCCTTAATCGGGCCCGAAGACTGGCCTTGAGCATGGGACTGCACCATGTCTATGTCGGCAATGTGCACGATCGCAACGGGCAAACGACCTATTGCCCAAATTGTCAGCGCAGCCTGATCGAGCGGGATTGGCACCGTATTTTGCGCAATGATCTGGAAAAAGGCACTTGCCCTGACTGCCAAACAAAAATTGCCGGCATTTTTCACCCAGACAGCCCTGACTTGATAAAGGTCGGTGCAAACTGGGAAGAAGAAATTAAAGCTTAATTCGACTGTATAAAAAATAGGAGTAAAAATGTCTGAATTGGTCGGCCATATTTTAAAAGACCTTTTGGATTCGCAGGGCAAAGGCCTCTTGGGGCAGGGGGACTATTTAAAAGCGATCCTGATGGATGTCTGTCCGGATGAACCCAAGGCGATTGATCTCATTATGACAGCTTTGGATGAATCCATTCCGGTGGATTTACTGCAGTTGAAAAAAACGACAGACGGGTGGCAAACCCCGTTTACAGAGAAATTGAATCAAAACCAAGGATTGCCCGATCGCTATGCCTCCTGGATCGTCGAAACCTGGGCTGCGGCCTTGGGAGTGATCCCCTTGAACTTTCAGCCTCGCAACCTGATGGCCGAATCTGAAGAGGAATACCGCAATGCGATCCGGTCTGTTTTTTTGCGTTGGAACGACTTAAGCGAAGCACAAAAATCCGAAATTCATGGCCTCAAAAACCGTTTGCGCCTCGACTCGGAAGAGGCTGAGCGGATTTGGAAAGAGGTTCAAGAAGAAATGAGCCGCGCCAATCAAATTGCAGTCAATGTAAGTCCTCCCACTCTTGCGCCGCGCCATAACTCACTGGGGATGAGTTTCGTGCGGATAGAGCCAGGCAGTTTTTTGATGGGTTCTCCAGATTACGAACGCAACCGCGAAAGCGATGAGACCCTCCACTCTGTCACCCTGAGTCAGGCCTATTGGATGCAGAGCACCCCCGTGCCCCAGACCCAATGGCAAAAGCTGATGGGGAATAATCCTGCAGATTTTAAAGGCCCCCAATTGCCGATTGAAAATATCTCTTGGTTGGACATCAACCAGCGCTTTTTACCTGCCCTGAATGCCCTCGGAGAGGGAAAGTATCGCTTGCCCAGCGAAGCGGAATGGGAATATGCCGCTCGCGCAGGCAGCATGAAAAGTTTTTATGAACGCCACGATCCAAGTACCCTGGATGCCTATGCCTGGTACAATAATAATTCCAATTTCAAGACCCATCCGGTGGGTCAAAAGCAGCCCAATGCCTGGGGCCTCTACGATATGTATGGCAATGTCTGGGAATGGTGCAAAGATCATTATGGGGCTTATCTCTTAAACCAAACCCAAGATCCACAAGGCCCCG
>CAZRFI010000575.1:0-1914 GCA_964598905.1 uncultured Candidatus Sericytochromatia bacterium
CTGCTCATCCTGAGCGCTGAGGTCAAGCTGTTCGGGAACGATTTTTTCGGGAGCTTGCATAAAACGGCCTCTTATTTTCCGATATACGCCAGTTTGGCGGGGCCTGAGAGCCTGAGTTGGCAGGACAAACGGCAATTGGGGCGATCATCGGCATAGATCTCAAGCACCTCTTCTTCGTCTTCGCTCAGGGGCGAGAGGTTTTCCATGCCTGCCAACACCTGCACCAAACAGGTGGCGCAAATACCTGTGCGGCAGCCAAACAAGATTGGCGAGTTGGTGACATCAAGCGACTCTGAGAGCTTCTCTCCCGCGTTGACATCAATCGCTGCGCCATTTGAAAATTCCAGTCGGTGCCGTTGCATCGTGTTTGTTTCGCCTGTTTTTCTCAGTGGCTCTCTACTAGGCGGCCGGTTTAAAGCTTTGGAAGGCCCGGCGATTGGTTTGCAGATAATGCTCAATGCTGGACTGCTTCATCAATTTTATGCCTTTGTTTTCGGGGCTGAGGAAGTCCAGATCACTCAGGTATTGCTCATAGGACTCTCGGGCCACTTTGTGGGTCTTGTAAGCCAGATTCACACCTTCGTTTTCCTGGCAGAAGCATTTATAAATCATGTCCATGGCGGCCTGGTGCTCAAAGCCAAAAGCCCGGCTGCGCAGCACCTTGTAGATCGTGCCAAAAATCGCGGGCTCGTACCAAAAAATACCGTTGACCGAGCAATTAAAATTAAAGTGGTCTTTTTGACAGCCCCAGATCGACATATTCACGATCTTTTTTTCAAACGGTGTGGGAGGTTTGAGGCTTTTGACCACTTCATGACCAATCAGGGTCGAATTGTTGAAGTGGTAAGACTCATCCAAAAAGTGGTGGTAGCTGATCTTGGCAGGTATGGGTGCATTGGCCTGATCTGCGTGTTTTTCGTAATACTGGCTGAGCTGGTGCTGGACAATTTTGCCATTGAGGGTGCGCATGCCCCGCACTGTCAGGTATTGGCTGGCAATAAAGGCATTTGAAGAAGAGAGAAAGGCGAAAAAATGCAATTGGAATTTTTTCCAGCGTTCGCGAAAGGGATTTGTGTCTTGAAAAATCATGGTCTCGCTGGCAAAACTTTTCATCGGGTAGCTAAAAATACGCTCACCAAAGACTTCGCGTTCGGTGGCCTCGGAGATGGTTTTAAAGGCGTTGATATGCGCCCGCTCTTGGTGGGATTCAAAGTCGAGTGAGTCGCAGACAATGCGAAAGTCTTCCATGCCATAGAGCCCGGCTGCGGCCGTTTGATTCAAAAAGATCGTGGCAATTTCAGCCGAGATGATTTGGGAATAATAGCCAATCCAATAGAGCTGGTTGAGCAGCACACGCTGGGCTTGGGTGGCTTGATCCCAGAGCGGCGTGCCATAGAGCAGTGAGAATTCTTCGGGATTCCAGTATTCATGGGCACACTCACTGTAATTAAAGGTCTCAGCCAGTGCATCCAGGGCATCGGTATTGTCCTGCTGCTGATTGCGTTTGAGATTGAGGGCCACCTTTTTATAGGTTTTATTGTCGCCACGCAACGAGATCTCTTTTTCAAATGTCAATCCGGGACTCATAAATGTCGCCTGCCACTCATGTTAAATTTGGACCTGAAGGTCCTTGTCAGTCTATCCCAAGTTTAAACCAGGATCTTGCTTTTTAAACGGGACTGTCCCTGTTTTAATTAATTTTTAATTAAATGGAAGGCAAAAAAACCAGGGCAGAAAAGGTCTTCAACAGCCGCATTCCTGGCAAGATGCCACAGAGTGTGTGCCACAGCGCTGACCCAATTCTTTGCGCAGGGCCTGGCGGGCGCGGTGCAGACGGACTGAAAGATTGTTGGTGCTAAGCCCCCATTTTTGAGCCAATTTTTGCAGCGAGTCGCCGCGCAGATCCACCGCTTC
>CAZRFI010000576.1:0-1913 GCA_964598905.1 uncultured Candidatus Sericytochromatia bacterium
CAGTGAATACAGATTGGAAAAAATGGAAGGGGGTCTCGGGGGAATTCGGCTGGTTGAAACCCCAGTAGCAGCCTATCTCAAAGATTTGGGCCAATATGCCAAAATGACCGAGCTGGCTCAAGAATTTGACCTGAGCCATTGGGGCTTTTGGCTGGCCTATGATGCTCAGACCCCGGTCGGGGGTGCTGCTGTGCTTTGCCGATCTCCCCAAATCCAGATGCTGGCTGGACGCGAAGACCTGGGCGTTTTGTGGGATATCCGGGTGGCCGACAGCCACCATGGCCAGGGTGTGGGGCAATGGCTCTTTGCCGAGGTCAAAATCTGGTGCCAAGCCAGAGGCCTCAAACAGTTAAAAATTGAGTGTCAAAACAACAATATCGCGGCCTGCAAGTTTTATCACAGGCAAGGGGCTGTTTTGGGTGAGATCAACAGCTATGCCTATTATCTGGATCCGGATTGTGCGCATGAGACTCAGCTGATCTGGTATCTGGATCTAACCAATGGGCTTGGCCCTCGGGATTAAAGCGGGCCGTAGTCAATCAGACAATGTTCAAACCCGGATTAAGTCATAAACTCCCAACCGCTGCGCCAAGCGTCGAGGCCTTCGCAATACTCCTGAAAAGCGTGGTAAAAACGGTGGTTGGCCAAAGTGGCGCTGTCGCCAATCACCACCAGTTTTTTGCGCGCGCGGGTCAGGGCCACATTCATACGCCGGGTGTCTTTGAGAAAGCCCAATTCACCTTCGCCATTGGAGCGTACCAGCGAGATATACATAATATCCCGCTCTTGGCCTTGAAAGCCATCGACGGTATCCACACTGAAACTGCCCAGCTTCTGCACTTGGGGATCTGCCCGCAAAAGATCTTTGAGCAGATTGACCTGCTGGCGATAGGGTGAAATGATTCCCAAACTGAGTTGGCCCAGTTCCAATCCAGCGGCCTGGAGGCCAGCCAGCAATTGTGACAGGTGGGATTGTAAGAGGCCCGCTTCACCCGGATTGCCTGTGCTTTTGCTCTCGGAGTTGAGCTCTTCTTCGTGGCCACAGCCAGCGGTGTCGATAAACTCCAAAGGCCGGTTCAACCAGGGATCGTCGCCCCCGAGATCATGACTGGGATCATGACTGGGATCATGACTGGGTTCATCGCTGCCCAGGAGCGTGTGTTCGGCCACCGAAGCATGGGCCAAGAGCCGATCTTGGTAAAATTCATGACTGGAAAAACCCATGATCTGCTGATTCATGCGGTACTGGGTATCCAGCAAGGTCGCAGCTTTGGGCTGGGCCTCTGCACAAATTTCAAACAGGGTTTTGTTCAGGCCGCCGGCCATGGCTTGAGGGGATTTGACCGTGGGCGGCAATTGGCAATGATCCCCCGCCAGAATCACCCGTTTGGCTTTGAGGATCGGAATCAAGGTGCCTCCCAAGAGCGCTTGGGCCGCTTCGTCGATAAAGACCGTCTCAAATTTGCGCTTGTGCATGATCTCCTGCGAGGCCCCCACCAAGGTACAGAGTATGACCCTGGCACGGTCGAGAATATGTTCCAGCATCTGGTTTTCCATCTCACGGGCCATCGCCAACATGCGTTTGACATCTGCCATTTCTTCGCGGCGTTGGGCCCTTTCGGCGGGCCCAAAATTGCGTTTAAAGCGCAGGGCCTTGCTGCGCGTGTCGCGGGCCTCGCGGCGTAAATTTTGGAGCACCTGAAAATTGGGGTGTTGGCTCAATTGTTCGTCGAGGGTATAGGGCAAGATTTTTTCGGACATGCGTGCAGGGTGACCCAACCGCACCACGGGCAGACCCGATTCTGCCAATTTTTCGCAAAGCAAATCTGTGGCGGCATTGCTCGGGGCCGAAACCAATACCTGTTTTTCGTGTTGCAAGACAGCCTGAATGGCCGCAACCAGCGTGGTGGTTT
>CAZRFI010000577.1:0-1912 GCA_964598905.1 uncultured Candidatus Sericytochromatia bacterium
CTCAGGGATAAGCAGTAAGATTGCAATCGCACGTTGGAAGCTCTTTTCAGTTTAACCCATGGGCAGTTGGCAAACCAACCGCCCATAAGCGCTTGTGCAGGGCCCTTACAGAGGCAAAACCACTTCGCTTTTAAGCGGTCCCGTTTGGATGTTGACCTGAATCAGTCCTTCGGCTTTTTTGACCAGGTCGCGGCATTCTTCGCTGAGATGGTACAGATGCAGTTCTTTGCCCTGTTTGAGGTATTTTTCGGTCAGGGCATGAACCGCCTCCAGGCCAGAGTGGTCCATAATCCGGGAATGCTCAAAGTCGATATAAATGGCGTCGGGATCCGTTTTGATCTCAAAGGCCTCCAGAAAGTTCTGCACCGAGGCAAAGAACAAATAGCCACTGATCTGGTAATGTTTGCCGCCTTTTTCGTCTGTATAGGCTTTGACTTGGATATACTCGGCCTTTTTCCAACTAAACACCAGCGCCGAAACCACAATTCCGGCCAAAACGGCGGTGGCCAAATCGGTAAAGACGGTCACGCTCGAAACCAGCACCAAGACAAAGGCATCACTTTTTGGGATTTTGCCCAAAATGCGCAAACTGGACCATTCAAAGGTGCCAATCACCACCATAAACATCACACCCACCAAGGCTGCCAGCGGAATTTGCATCATCAGCGGTGAGGCGAATAAGATCGCGGCCAAGAGACCGAGTCCAGCCACAATGCCAGACAGCCGACCCCGTCCGCCGGATTGGATATTGATCATGCTTTGGCCAATCATGGCGCAGCCGCCCATGCCGCCAAAGAAACCAGTAATCACGTTGGCGGTGCCTTGGGCCAGACATTCCTGACTGGTGTGGCCACGGGTTTCCGTGATTTCGTCGATCAGGGCCAGGGTCATCAAAGACTCAATCAGGCCAATAAAGGCCAGAATCACAGCATAAGGCAGGATGATTTTAAATGTCTCGAAGTTGAAGGGCACAGCCGGAATCTGAAAGGGAGGCAAAGAGGCGCTCAGCGCTTGACCTTTGAGCATATTTGCCACGGTGGGGGTGTCTATTTTAAACACCAAGACCCCCAGGCTGACCAGCACAATGGCGGCCAGGGAAGAGGGAATGGCTTTGGTGAGTTTTGGCAAAAAATGGGTAATGGCCATGGTCAGCGCGATCATGCCCAACATGGGGAACAACAATTGCGGTGGCAGCCACTGCCCCTGGAGAAAGCCCCAATGGCCTTCGGGGGTGTGGGTTTGCATTTGCGGGATTTGGGCCAGCATGATCACAATCGCCAGGCCGTTGACAAAACCCAGCATGACCGGGTGGGGAATCATACGCGAAAACTTACCCAGTCTAAACACCCCTGCCAAAATCTGAATCAGGCCCATCAGCACCACAGTCGCAAATAAATATTGCACGCCATGTTGCACAACCAAAGAGACCATGACCACAGCCAGAGCCCCCGTTGCACCGGAGATCATGCCCGGACGGCCGCTGAGCAGGCCTGCGATCAGGCTGACCATAAAAGCCGCATAGAGCCCCACCATGGGATCCACTTTGGCGACAAAGGCAAAGGCGATGGCCTCGGGAATCAGGGCCAGAGCCACAGTGAGGCCCGATAAAATATCCGGTTTGTAATTGTGGGGAGAGAGATAATTGAGAATTTTTTGAATCATTGCTAAACGGGGTTCTTTCTACATAAAGGGGAATGTTAACAAGAAAATAGAAGCAAATAAAACAACATCCAACAGATGCCCAAGCAGAAAGTTTGCCTGTTTTAATTGGCTTAAATTAAAGGAGTAATTCTTTTTTAAGGGGGATTAATGAGGGGAATATTATTCATAAAAGTAAAAACCAGAATAACACACAATAAGGCTTGTATGTCAATTGGATTCAGGTTTTGCGGAGGTCATTGTCTCTGTCTAA
>CAZRFI010000578.1:0-1907 GCA_964598905.1 uncultured Candidatus Sericytochromatia bacterium
GTGGAAAAACCGCTCGTTGATACCACCCCTGTCACTCTCCAAGTGTCAGGCACCCTGAGTTTACACGCCCTGATTCAGCCCCAAACCTGTGGTGCGGTGCTGATCAATGGCCATGTCCATGTCGGTCTGAGCAAAGCTGTGGACAAAGCCCTGGGCTTCTTGCCCTGGCTCATTCGCACCCAAATCAAAGGGGGCCTGATTCAGCGCCGGCTGGTAGGCACCCGCTTTCACTTTGTCATTCCCAATTTATTTACCCTGATCACCGATGTCTCAGATGAAGGCGTTCTCAACCTCGAAAAGCGCTATCACATTCCGCTTGTGAGGCCCATCGCCCAAAATGAGACCCATGGCATTTTTAAGGCCTTTGGCAAAGGTCTGGCCGAAAGTGGGCTCAAACCCTATGACCCAGAGCATATAGATGCATTTTTAAGTGGTTTGCGCCGCAAAGATCAGGGCAATTTACCATTTTTGGCGCTGTTTGAAGGCAAAGGCATCCACACAGCGGATCGGCAAACCCCTTCTGTCGAAGGTCTTGAACTCCAGGATTTGCGGGTATCCCAAGACAAAGACGGCGATTTATTGATCGAATTTGATGCCAAAGGCCGTTTGCAAGGGCATTAATTGGCGTATGGGCGGGCCTTCTCCCCCCTCAGCCCTGTTCAATGGTAAAATGCCAGAGTAAAATTCGCGAAAGGCAAAAACTGCCATGCATCCGCTGCTTGAGCGCCTCCAAAGCCAGTTTGGCGATAATATCCTCGAAACCACCGAGGGCCGGGACATGCCCGTGGCCCTGTGTAAAAAAGACGTGGCTTTTAAAGTCTTGCAATTTCTGCGCGACGATCCCGAGCTGGATTTTAATCTCCTGACCGATCTCAGCGCTGTCGATTACCTCAATTTCCCTGTCAAAAAAGTTCAACGCTACGAAGTGGTTTATCACCTGCACTCCCTCGACAAAGGCCATCGGCTGCGCCTCAAAGTGCCCGTGGGAGCGGCAGATTTAAGCGTAGACACTGCGATTTCGCTTTGGAAAACCGCCAATTGGCTCGAACGTGAAGTCTGGGACATGTACGGGATTCAATTTAAAGGCCATCCCAATCTTAAACGCATCCTCAATCACATTGAATTTGAGGGCCACCCCCTGCGCAAAGATTACCCGATCGAAAAACGGCAGGTCTTAACCGTCAACGATTCATTGATGGATGAAATGGACAAACGCCTGAAAGAAAAGGGGCTGAAATAATGCAGCGGATCAACGAACTCCATCCTGTTAACCAAGACTTTGAGCCCGAGTTTTACCAAGATCTTCACACCGACCTGATGTTTCTCAACCTCGGTCCCTCTCACCCCGCCAGCCACGGAACTTTGCGCACCCTGGTGGCCCTCGATGGCGAGACGATTATGTCCGCTGTCTGTGAAATTGGCTATTTGCACAGGGGCTTTGAAAAAACCGCAGAGAACCGCACCTATGATCAGGTGATTCCCTATACCGACCGCCTGAATTACGTCTCTGCAATCATGAACAATGTGGGCTTTGCCAAGGCGGTAGAAGCCCTGATTGGCGTGGAAATCACCCCCCGCTGCATGGGCCTGCGGGTGATCGTGAGTGAGTTGATGCGGATTGTCGATCACCTGGTTTGCATTGGCGCCAATTTGGTGGATATCGGTGCCTTGACCAATTTCTGGTATCTCTTCAACAAACGCGAACAGCTTTATGATATCCTCGACAAACTCACAGGGGCGCGCCTGACCAATAGTTTTACCCGCATTGGCGGTCTGGCCCGCGATACCTATCCTGGTTTTGAAGACGAAGTCCTGCATGTGCTCAAAGAATTTGAAATCGCCGTGTTGGACGTGCTCAAATTGGTGGCCCGCAACAAGATCTTCCTCTCGCGCACCCAGGGTGTGGG
>CAZRFI010000579.1:0-1901 GCA_964598905.1 uncultured Candidatus Sericytochromatia bacterium
GCCAGCATTCCGCGCTCCAGGAGGGCCTCATAGGTGGCATAATCGCCATAGCTATTCATCTGGCGCGGATATACTTCAAACAAAAGATGGGCCGTATAATACCAATCCGCAGGCTCGGGCACAAAGCCCAGATGGCCCTCTCCAGCGCGATGCATCAGCACGATTTGGGCAAACTTCGGAAATTCAGCCGGGTGTTGGCAAAAATAGCCAATCGCGGCCTCGGCACTGTCAAAGCCTTTGAGACAGGTCACTTCCAGGGGGTGCCATTCGGGCAGCAGATCGCGATCGAGCACAATCTGCACCAGCAAAAAATCTTGTTGACCTGCAAAGGCAAAGAGTTCCCCGCGCTCGGCTTCTGCTTGGAGTTTTGCTTCTTTCCAAGCTTCGCTCTGCTGGGCCAAAGGCAGAGAAGCTCTGTTTAAGCCCTGTAAGAGCCATTCTTTGGCACTGAGGCCCTGGGCCTTGCGGGCCACTTCTAAGGCCTCAAACTCCTCCGCACTGAGCCAAAAACTGACCTGCCGATCGCCACGGGCCTTACGGGCTTGGCGGTAATTGGGGGCAGAAGAAGAAGGTCTCGGCATCAATCAATCTTTTCGCTTTCTGATTAAAAACAAAAGAGAGCAGGTGCTAGACCCGCTCTCTTCGCTGGCTAATTAAAAGATCTAAAAACGGGCAACCAAACGCTCTTGCAGCATTTTCTGGAGGTGGGCTTCAACGGGAGAGCCAGGGGCCACTTCGTCTTGAAAGAAACCACCCTGCAGCAATTCAAGCAGGTCTTTGGCATCCATTTTGGGCAGGGCATTGAGCGAGCGCTGGATTTTTTGCAGCTTGGCTTCTTGATCTGCAGGGCTGGCCACATTGGCCAAATCAAAGATCAGCATCATGCGGCTGACCAGGTTTTTGCTCATGATTTTGACATAGCGCTCAAGCGAAGCGTAGATCAAACGGGCAACGGGGTGTTGGGTGATATCGCCACCGGGAATCGGGTGATGTTCAATCGCTTCAATCGCGTTGGAGACAATTTTTTGCAGTGAGGGACGGGTGGATTTGGCAATTTCAAGGCGGAAAGCCGCTTCAATTTGGGCAAATTGAGCGGGGTCTTCGGCATGGGCCATTTCTTCGATCAGGTTGAGCGCGCCATTGGTGCTCATTGCATTGACGGGGGCATTGACGGGGGCATTCACAGAAGCCGCCTGAATTTGGCGGGGGGCAAGGGCGGCATTTTGCAGAGGCAATTGGCTGCCACAGGCGGTGAGCAGCAAAAGAGAGGAGGTCAGGGCGGCAGAGAGGGTTTTGCGAATCATCATGGGTCAAACATCCTTTGGCGTAGCTTGTATTAAGTTATTGTTAATATAGTGTTAAGTCGCAGGATCTTGCTTCAAATTCTTGCTCAAAACATATGACCGCCAGTAGGATTAATTCATAGATTAAAATATATAAATATCAATGAGGTAATTTTACATGCTCAAATCTGCTGCTTTACTCACTCTTGCCGTCCTGGTATTGGGTACCAGTTGCGATAAATTGCCAAACAGCCCAGCAGCATCAGGTGATCTGCCTGTGGTCACACCTGTGGCAAGCGTTGCCACGGCCACAGTCAAAATCGTCAAAGAAAATGGGACCGTCAAGGTCAATAACGCCACCGTCACCAACGCGGATATCATGGCCAGAAATGGCGTAATCCACGTGATTGATACGGTCTTGATGCCCCCGATGTAATTCGTCACGCTCCCAGACATCACAAATCCCGGGCTTCGGCCCGTTTTTTTTTTTGCAGAGGTTTATTTGGGCGGCGTTTTGTCACTTTCGTCACTTTTGTTGCGCATCATCAGCAATCCAGCCACAATTGCCAAGGCCAGAATACCAAAAACCGCAAGATAGAGAAGATTGTTATTTTGAGG
>CAZRFI010000580.1:0-1895 GCA_964598905.1 uncultured Candidatus Sericytochromatia bacterium
GGCCCGGCCTTTCAGCGTTTGGTGGAACAGTATTTTATTGTCGGCAATGCCTGGATGGGAGAAGCTGCGATCTTAAATCCCCAACCCAAGCCAGAACTGCTACAACATTATTGCGCGGTCTTGCTCGGTTTGCTTTACCCCTGGTTAAGCCCAGCGGGCCAAGCGGCTTTTGATCAAGGCTTTAACGCCTTTCAAAAGTCGCTCAGCTTAAAACCTAGCTAAAATTTTTCGTATTGGCGCTGCTTGTTCTGGCGCATCGGGGCCTGAATTTCGTTGGTGAAATTGCTATAGACTTCAAGGCTGATTGGGTGTTCCACCGCATAGGCCACGCTGATCTTCTTTTTTTCTTGGGGCTTGAGATCAAGCACCCAGCGCAGCACATTCTCGCGGGTCTGTTCTTGGGGCTGGGGCGTCATTTTCAGGACTGTCATGCGAATCTGATCGTGACGCACCAGGGGCAGATGGTCCCAAACCACGACCTGCACAGGTTTGTTTTTGAAGTTCGAAACTTCAATTTCGTAGCTCATTTCGCGGCGGCGCGTATCGCGCATCAGGCCTGTGAGCGTGGTCTGTTCAGACCCCTCGCGCCGGGCCACGCGGATATTTTCATCGACGCCAAAATTCAAGCTGGCCTCTTCATTTGGGCGCACCAAGGAGATCTGGCTGGTGCCCGTATAGTCGAGATCGACATAATTGCGAATCTGGCCCGCAAGCAAAGGCAAATCGCCATTGTTGCGGAAGCGGGCACGCAGATAGACCCGGCGCGAGAGCTTGGGCACCACCTGGTATTCGGCTTCGTAATTAAAGCTGCGGGTGGCAATTGAGACCCGGCGGGCATGGGGCGAGCTGTCGATACTGACCTTTTGTGGGATCGCAAAGAGCACCGACAGCCCCTGGGTTTGCACATCACTTTCGACAAAGCCCGAATTGTCACTGCCCGTGACAGGCCTGTCACTGTCCCCCATTTCTTCTTCATCGGAAAAACCGCCGCGTGGGGCATTGCTCAACATGCCTTTTTCCAGTTGAGGCTGATGGTGGGTAATCACCCAGGGCTCCAACATGGGCACGGCGGCATTGAGCTGAGGCACCGCCGTTGAAAGGCTGACATCGACATCCTGCCAGGGCTCGCCGGTTTGCTGCACAATATCCCCGTAATAGGTCAAAGAGAGTTTGCCTGCTTTTTCGTCCATGCGCGCATCATAAGAGGGCGTCCAATGGATGCCCGGCACGAGATAGCGCAATTGAAAACTGACGGGCCCTGCGGTTTTGGCCGTAAAATAAACCACGGCAGCTTGGGTCTTGTGGGCCAATTGCGAGGCCTGTTCTGAAAGTTTTTTATTGACCCCCGCGATTTTGGCTTGGAGATCCTGCTTTTGCTGTTGAAACAGGGTCTCACTCTCCAAGAGTTTGGCCTGGTTTTGGTTCAGAAAATCGAGGGTCTTTTGCCACTCAGCGGGCTGGGGATAAGCCGGGGTCTTGTTGGAGACCTGCTCCCAATAGGTGTCGAGCCAGTCTTGGCCGCGTTCGTTGAGAGTGTGGGTGTTTTCGAGGCGGGCCATTTGCTGGTTGAGCTGCTTGAGCTGGGCCTTGAGTTTGAGAGTCTCTTTGTTTTCTTCGCCCGGCGGCAGGGGCATGATCTGCACATTGTGGATGCTGATGCCCGGTGCGCCCTGGGCGCTGACATGCAGGGAATCGGCGACCATGCCGAGGGGGATATCTGTCACCCGCAGGCGGTAATCGCCGGGTTTGGCCAAGCTGAGCCGGGCTTCGCGGCTGACGATACCCTGGCCCTGGTAGGCAATCACCTTGGAAATGGGCGAAGAACTCAATTCGGTGATGGTTTCGGCCTGTGCGGAAAGTTGTAGGGCCGGTTGCAGAGCGGGTTGCAGACTCAG
>CAZRFI010000581.1:0-1893 GCA_964598905.1 uncultured Candidatus Sericytochromatia bacterium
GAAATACCGCTTGCGTCACAATTTGACTCAAAAAAAACTGGCAGATCAGATGGGCCGCAGCCGCAACGTGATTACCCTTTTGGAGCAGGGGCGGCGTATGCCCAGCCCCGAAGATCTCACCCTGCTGGCGGATGTCTTGGACATGGGCGAAGACCCCGATTGGCGCGTCGTCACTCACGATGATTATCTCAATGCGATTGCTTTTGAGGCGGCTTTATCGGAAATGCTGGGCAAAAGCCTGAATCTTGAAACCCTCGACCCGCTCTCACAGGGCATGTTGATCGAAGCAATCAGCGAGTATGTTCACGATGCCCAGGTACAGATGAGTATGGTGCAGGCCCATGCCCATTTTAACGCTCTGCTGACCTTTTACGGCGAACGCAGTGTGACCCCGGCTTTTTATCGGCGTTTTCTCGGCCAGAGTAATTTTGCCTCGGTGGCCCAATTTGAAGAGCGGGTGCGCCGCTTTCAGACCACGGCGATTCGCATTTATGGCTCCTTTCGCAAAGCTTACAAAACCCTCTCCAATTGTGAAGAAGTGGCTTTGGCCGATGCCTTGGCCCCGCTGGAGACGATCAGCCGGATGATGTACACCTTGCGCCGCCCCTTTGAGACGATTCGTCCGATTGCCCGCGAGCGCCTCGACGATTTGGGCTATATCTCCGCCGAGCGCGTGCGCCGGGAAAACCGTGAGCGCCATGAGTTGCACAGCAAATTATTGGAGTTGGCGGCTTGGCTCGAAGAAGACGTGCACAGGAGTATTTTGCTCTTTGCCAGCAAAAAGCTGCACAAAATTCAGACGCTCTTGCGCAAATTTGACTCCGACCTCGAAATTGAAGAGACCCTGTTTAACAAGGTCGACCCGGATGAAGTGCGGCGCGAGGCCGCCCGGCTGGCCCCCGAAGACGAGGACCTGGCCCGGATCGAAGAAACCCAGGAAATGGGCCAGCAAAACCTTTCTGCTTATTTAACCGAGCCTTTTATGGACGTCTATATCGCCACATCTATGCGCGAGCGGGCGGATTTTATCTCGGTGAATACCTTTGTTGAGACGATTTTTAACGACCCCCGGATTGCGCCTTTGCACCTGCGCTATTTTAATCCCACCCTTTCGTGGATCTCCGACCGTGTGGCCAAAGGCCTGGTCGAGGCCCTGATGCTCAAACGCGCCAGCTTGACCATTTATATGGCTCAAAAAGGCGATACCTTTGGCAAAGATTCCGAGGCCTCGGTGGCATTGGGTCAGGGCAAGCCCGTAATTGTCTATGTGCCTCGCCTCTTTTCAGCGGCCGAGGGGATCAACAGCGAATCGCTCATGCGCGAGCATGAACATTCTCTGCGGATCTGGATGCAGGATTTGAAGCTGGAGCAGGATGACGATCTCGACCGGCAAGGCATGATCGGCAAGATTTTAACCGCCCAATTGCAAAAATTGGCTCCACAGGCCCTGGCCGAGTTGGTCGAACAGCATTGGGCAGATTTTGACCTCTACGGCGAGATCAAAGACCTCGATCCCGAGAGCCAGGTCCAGGCCCGTTCTTGGCTTGATGAGTTGACTCTGCGCTCGCGGCCAACGGCGCGGCCCCTGCTTCCCGAGAATTTGCGCGGGGTCTTGATCGACAAACTGGTGCAGGCCGCGCTCTTTTTTGAGCGCCGGGCACATACCTTCAAAGAGGTGCACCCGCTGGCTTTGCAGGTGATTCTCTCTTCGGGGGTGCTCAATGGCATTTTGGTCGTGCGCTCAGCCGAGGCCTGCACACGCATGTTGGAACAATTGCTGACCAACACGCTCGAAACTGAACTCAAGGTCGAGCCACAAAACTACCGCCTGATCGAAAAGCACACGGGCAGCACGCTGCGGGTGATCTCCAAGAACCGCTTGCTGACGAATGC
>CAZRFI010000582.1:0-1890 GCA_964598905.1 uncultured Candidatus Sericytochromatia bacterium
TCGCGGATACCCTTGGGCCCCACCTGCAGCACCAAAAAATGCGGATAGGCCCCGCCTTCGGCCGAAAAATAGAGCGGCATGCGGTAGAGGGGAGCACCCGCACCGCCACTGATCACCCATTTCACGCCTTCGCTCTCCATTTTGTCGTAGATATGGATATGGCCCATAAAGACGTAATTGACTTTGTGTTTTTCGACGATCTTGATCAGGGCCTCAGAGCCCTCGTTAAAGGCATAAAACCAAAAGACATTCTGGGGCGGGTGATGCATGATCAGAAATTTATAGCGTTTTTTGACCGAGAGTACCTGATTCACCCAATTGAGCTGGGCCTGGCTCAAGCGTTTTTCGGCATTGTCGAGCCAGACAAAGCGATCGGGGCCGTAGTCCATCACAAAGTCACTGGGGCCAAAAAAGGCCGTATACCAGCGCCGCCCTTGGTGGTAGATCTCATGATTGCCAATTGCGGGCAAAACCGGAAAAGAGGCCCGTTTGAGCAATTTTAAAAAATTCAGGTATTCGTGTTTGTGGCCCTCGGGCACAAAATCGCCACTGTGTAACATAAAACGGGGTTGAAAGGGCTGGGCCCGCTTAAACATCTCCAGCAAGATGGCATCCCCATCGCGGTTATCCCCTGCCACAACAAAGTTATAACTTTGGGTGTGGGTGTGTTTTTGCAGCTTGGCCCGGTTCTGCAGATTTAAACCTGCGGGTGTTTGGGCCAAGCTTGGCAGGGAGAGAGCGCAAAGCGCAAAGCCCCCACACGTAGCCAAGAGAAGTGACAAGAGCAGTGACAAGAGCAGTGACTTGAGTCTGTTGGCACTAAAACGCAGGCTGGTCATGGGTCGATTACAGCGCTTGCATCAGGCCCAAATTGAGGGACAGTGCGGTTTGCATCAGAGCCAAGCAGTCTTCACTGTTCAATTGGGTAATCCCCTGCTGCTCCAGCCAATCACGCCGCTGGGAATAGCGGCCCTCGACCAAATTGACAGCCTGGCTGAGATGTTTGAGATTTAAAGGCTGCTGTGTACGTGAACGGTAATAATGGGCCATCATTTGAATCATCAAGAGATGTAAACTGAGCAGAAAATATTTTTGGGCAAAAGAAATGGATTCGTAAAAGGGATTTTTATACGGCATCGCCATCAGCTTGCGAATTAAAAACTGTTCTAAAAAGGCATTTAAACAGTCCCGTTCAGCCGAATCCAAACTGGGCCAGGGACTCTGGCCGTGATAAATCTTGCGGGCATGATCGAGCAGGGGCAAAAAAGAAGGTTCCAATAATTGAAAAAACCATTCAAGGGCCTGTTTTTGTTCTTCAATGGGGGCAGCTGCCAAATTCAATTCACTTGAATGCCGAATTTGCTCGCGGTAGAGCCACTGCAGCTGTTGGGTATTGAGGGCTGAGAGCTCGTCTTGCAAGCAGAGGTATTCCAAACTGTAGTGCAGAGAAGCATAGCGCTGCAAAGGGGTATTGACCTGCAATTGCAAGACATCCAACATCAATGCCACCCAAAGATAATTTTGGCTTTTGCCCAATTCTCCCGCGTAATATTTCTCGGGCAAATGCAAAGGCAGCGAGCGCTCGTGGCGAGGCTGGGGCTCAAAATAATAATAAACTTGGCAATCCCCGGTTAGGAGAGTGGGGGCAGTTTGACAACTGCCGAGCAAATAATCGCTGCCATAGCGGTTATCATGACGCAGTTCCACACGGGGATAGCGCTTACAGACATCGGGCAGAGCCTCTTCACCGTAATTGGCATGGATATAACAGCGGTTATCGGACGTCAAGAAAATACAGCGATTGCTATTGTCCTGCCGACGCATATCTGCAAAATTGCTAGCAGTGGTCTCTTCCAATTTGGTAAATGGACGCTGAAAGCGACCCGAGGG
>CAZRFI010000583.1:0-1890 GCA_964598905.1 uncultured Candidatus Sericytochromatia bacterium
GGCTATTCCAAAGGCATGCGCCAAAAGGTCGGCATTGCCATGGCAATTGCCAAAAAAGCCGGGTTGCTGATTCTCGATGAACCCACCTCGGGACTCGATCCCAAGGCCTCTTGGGAGTTTTCGGAATTGCTCAAGCAACTGGCGAGTGAAGGCTCCGCAATTTTTATGGTCACCCACGATCTGTTTCGGGTCAAAGAAATGGGGGCCCGCGTGGGCATTCTCAAAGCGGGCGAATTGGTGGCCCAGATGAATACAGAAGAGATCAACCACAGCGACCTCGAACAGGTCTATCTGAAGTATATGCACTAGCCCCATGCAAGCCGGTATTATCTCTATCATCGCTCAAAAAGAATTTAAGCAGGTCTGGCTCGATGGCCGCTTTCGCTGGATCTTTGGCATCTTATTGCTCCTGTTCGGCTTGGCTGGCTGGGCGGGTTTCAGCCAACAGCAGGATTACCGCTCTCAATTTGAACACGCCATGCACGAACAGCGTGAACTCTGGGTCAACAAAGGGGAGATGAACCCCCACTCGGCTGCCCACCACGGCATGCATGTCTTTAAACCGGCATCGTTGGTGGCGGCGCTTGATCAAGGCCTGCAGGCCTATTTGGGGGTTTCGCTCTTTTTGGAGGCCCACAAACAAAACCAAAGCCGCTACCGCCAAGCCGAAGATGGCACCGTCCTGCAGCGCTTTGCGATTATGAACGCAGCCACCGTCGCTGAGGTCATGGTGCCCCTGATGATTATTCTCTTGAGTTTTGGGGCTTTTGCCAGTGAGCGCGAAAGCGGAACACTGCGCCAATTATTGAGTCTGGGTCTGCCCCCCAGCCAGCTTTGGTTGGGAAAAATGCTCGGTCTCAGTGCCAGTTTGGCCGTGCTTTTGCTGCCTTTGGCCCTGCTCGGGCTGGGGACGCTTTGGCTGGCTGGAGGGGCAGAGGCCTTTGTCAGTGGGGCTCCGCGCCTGCTGAGTTGGTTGGGCTTACACGCCCTCTATTGGCTCTTGTTTTTGTGGGGCGGTCTGCTGATCTCGGCCCGCTGTCGCACAGCCCGCTTGGCCTTGCTGCTTTTGTTGGCCTTTTGGTTCAGCAACAGCTTTGTCGGCCCCCGTTTGGGCATGATGGTGGCCGCACTCTTGCACAAAGCCCCCACTTCGGTCGAATTGCAAGCCGCAATTGAAGCCGACGCCACAAAAGTGATGGACTGGGACACGCGCACGCAAAAAGTCGAAGCCCGGCTCTTGAAACAATACGGCGTTAAAAAAGTCCAAGACCTGCCCGTCAATCCTGCTGGTTTGATTCTGGCCGATGCCGAAATTGACGATGCCCGGGTCTACCAAATCCATCTCGACCACTTGCAAAACGACTGGCAAAACCAGTGGCGGGTCTTTTCCAAATTGGGTCTCGTATTGCCAGGCATGGCCGTGCAAAACCTCTCGATGGGCCTTGCAGGCAGTGATTGGCAGCACCACCGCCATTTTGCGGCGGCCGCAGAGGCCTACCGCCTGGACTTTGTCCAGCGCATGAATACCGATGTGAGCCGCAAAACCCAAGCGGTGGACGCCTATGAATACACAGCCGGCAAAGAACTCTGGGAAGCCGTCAAACCCTTTCACTACGATTTGCCTGCGCTGGCCTGGGTCTGGCAGCAACAGAGGAGTGGCTTGCTGATCCTGGCGGGATGGACCCTGCTTTTGGCCCTGCTCACACCTTTGGCTCTCAAACGCATGCCGGTGGACTGAGGAAAATATGCCTATTTCATTGCTATTTACCCTGATGCGCCACGAATGGCGCATATTGCGCAAAGAAGTGATTCTGGTCGTGAGCCTCTTGGGATTTTGCTTCTTTCTGGGTGGGCTCAACGGCGCTTACCAATTGCAAATCTTGACCCAAA
>CAZRFI010000584.1:0-1881 GCA_964598905.1 uncultured Candidatus Sericytochromatia bacterium
CTTGGCTTCTATGCCACGCTGGTTGAGAAAAGCCAGCAATTCATCGCGGCGCTCGACGCGCAACACATAGAGGTGAAAAACATGGCGCACCCCAGCCCGACGCGGGGGAATTTGCACCAAGGGGGCCAGCGAGGCCAGGGCCTGATCGTAAAATGCGGCGTGGGAAATGCGTTTTTCTGTAATCCAAGCTGTATCTCCAATCAGGCGGCGGCCCACAACGGCCTGCAGCGAATCAAGGCGTGAATTGACGCCCCAGATCGCAATCTGATCGCGGTTGAGCATGCCGTGGTTGCGGTAACGCCGCAGCGTCTCGGCCAATTCTGCTGAGCGGGTGGTAACCACCCCCGCATCGCCCCAGACATTGAGGTTTTTGAGCGGATGCAGGCTGTATCCGGCGGCATCACTCCAAGATCCTGCGGGCAGGCCGTCGATTTGGCCAGCAATCGACTGACAGGCATCTTCGACCACCTTGAGATCGTGTTTTTGGGCAATTTCGGCAATCCGCGGCATGTCCGCCAAATTGCCCGTATAGTGGACAGGCAAAAGCGCCTTGGTACGGGGCGTGATCGCCGCTTCAATTTTTTCAGGGTCGATCACAAAACCGCTTTCGCTGTCGACAAAAACGGGAGTGGCTCCGGTCATGACAATGGCGCCCACAGTGGCAAAAAAGGTCATCGGGGTGGTAATCACTTCGTCACCGGGCCCGACGCCGAGCATCCTGAGCGAAAGCCCCAGGGCATCGGTGCCGCTGCCCACGCCCACGGCATAAGGCATGCCACAGAGTTCAGCAAAGGATTCTTCAAAGGCCTGAACATCTTTGCCCAGGGTAAAATCGCCGCTGAGCACCAATGCGCGGATATCTGCCAAATAGCTATCGACTTCGGCGAATTGGCGGTCGAGATACGAAAAGGGGACGTGCATGGGGGAGACTCCTGAGTGGGTGTTTTGTTCATGATACCGAGATCCAGAACCCAGCGCCAAATAGCTAAAAATTACTCTGAATTTAATCCAAACTTTAATTTCTTTGCGCCAGATGCACCCTGAACACGGCGATAGGGAGAGTATAAATATTGTGCGTAGAGGATTTTTCCATGAAAAAATTACTGGCTTTGGCCCTGACCGCTTTGAGTTTAACTGCCTGTTCCAGCGCCCCCGCTTTGCTGCCGACTGCCAATCGTATGCCGATCAACAGCCTGCGGGCCGCCGCCGCCGCTCCCCAAAGCAATCTGCAAGAATTATTGCCACTGCTGCGTGAAATTTTTAAAAACGAATTGGCCGATGGCCTTCAGCCTGGCCAGCCCACACCGGATATCAACCTGGTGCTGGAGCAAAAAGGCCCGATGGCCTTTAAATTATTGGGCCAAGACGCCGCCGCCCGCCGCAGCCTTTACCCCTATGCCGATCAAAAAGTGATCAGCGAATTTAACAAACCCTCACCCAGCGACAATGTGCCTGCGGTAACGCCCCAAGATATTCAAGCCCTCTTGCCCCGTTTGCAGCCCGGTGACGTGATTCTCTGTGGCAACGACAAATCTTTTGTACACGGTGCCTTGTATTTGGGCCGCGGTGAAATTGTCCATGCTCTCGCAACCCAGCCAGATATGCACGACCGCTTTCGGGGTGTTGTCAAAGAGAGTTTGAGCACCTATATCTCCCGCAGCGAGCGCGATACCTTTGTGATTCTGCGCGCAAAAGGCCAGAGCAGCGTGAACTTTACTCCCGCTTTTAATTACGCCGTGGCCCAGGTCGGCAAACAATACGACAGTTTGTTTCTCCTGCAAAACGATGAGCGCCTGTACTGCACTGAATTGGTCTGGTCGGCCCTACGCAAATTGGCCCGCCCGCCCCGTGTTTTGCCCCATGCCGTCAAATATGGCTGGG
>CAZRFI010000585.1:0-1871 GCA_964598905.1 uncultured Candidatus Sericytochromatia bacterium
GTCATGGCCCTCGAAAACAACAATGCCAATGTTGGCGCTGGGTATATCGAACGCAACGGCGAGCAATACCTGATTCGGGTACCTGGCCAAGCCCAGAGCTTGGAAGATATCCAGAATATCATCGTGGATTACCACAGTGGTTTTCCGATTCGCGTGCGCCAATTGGCGCAGGTGGCCTTGGGCAAAGAGCTGCGCACAGGGGCTTCCACCCGGGGGGGCCACGAGGTGGTCTTGGGCACCGCTGTGATGTTAATCGGGGCCAATAGCCGCGAAGTGGCAGAGGCCGTGGGCGAAAAACTGACCGAAGTCAACAAAAGCCTGCCCAGCGGGGTGCGGGCCAAACCTGTCTACGATCGCACCGAGCTGGTGGATAAAGCCATTCACACGGTCGAAAAAAACCTGGGTGAAGGCGCACTTTTGGTGGTGGTGATTCTCTTTCTGTTTTTGGGCAATATTCGCGCAGCGTTGATCACCGCGATGATTATTCCTGTGGCGATGTGTTTCACGCTCACAGGCATGGTTGCAGGCAAACTCAGCGCCAATTTAATGAGCCTCGGGGCCCTGGACTTTGGCATTATTGTCGATGGCGCGGTGGTGATTGTCGAAAACAGCATTCGCCGCCTGGCGATTTTTCAACATGAACATGCCCAACCGCCCTCTGCGGCTGAACGCCGCGAAGTGGTGTATCAGGCCTCGCGCGAAGCCAGCAAAGAAATTCTCTACGGCCAATTGATTATCATGATCGTCTACCTGCCAATTCTGACCCTGACCGGGGTCGAAGGCAAAATGTTTATCCCCATGGCGCTGACGG
This sequence comes from uncultured Candidatus Sericytochromatia bacterium, assembly GCA_964598905.1. Taxonomy (GTDB): domain Bacteria; phylum Cyanobacteriota; class Sericytochromatia; order UBA7694; family UBA7694. Next base: position 812 of record CAZRFI010000585.1, read on the forward strand.
TGGTGATGGCTTTGGTCGGGGCGATGGTGCTGAGCTTTACCTTTGTGCCCGCTGCGGTCTCGCTCTTTGTCGGGGGCCGGGTGGCTGAAAAAGAGAACAAAATCCTGGCTCTGCTCAAACAGCAATACGTGCCCAGCCTGCGTCTGGTTTTGCGCCATCCCTTGCTGGTGCTGAGCCTGACGGGAGCACTTTTGCTGGGCTGTATCTGGGTGGCTTTGGGATTGGGCAAAGAATTTGTGCCCAGCCTCGACGAGGGCGATTTGGTCGTGCAAAGCTTTCGCATTCCTGGCACCAGTTTGAGTCAATCGGTGGAGATGCAACACACCTTGGATGAAGCCCTGGAAACCCTGCCCGAGGTCAAAGAGGTCTTTTCGCGGATCGGCACTGGTGAAATAGCTTCAGATCCGATGTCTCCCAACGAAGGCGACACGTTTATTATGCTCAAACCCAAGTCCCAATGGCCCAACCCTGATCTGAGCAAAGAGGCATTGATTGCCAAAATTGAGGCCTTGCTGCAAGATTTGCCTGGCAGTGTCTACGAGTTTACCCAGCCGATTGAAATGCGCTTTAACGAGCTGATCGCCGGGGTGCGTTCCGATGTGGCCGTCAAAATTTTTGGCGACGATATGGCGATCTTGAGCGAAAAGGGCGAGAAAATCAGCCAGTTGATCGCAAAAGTGCCCGGCGCTGCAGATGTTAAACTGGAACAGGTGGAGGGCTTGCCCATGATGACGGTCAAATTAAAACGCGACCAGCTCAGCCGCTATGGTCTGAATGTGGCCGATGTCCAGGAGCTGATTCAAATTGCCCTCGGTGGCAAAACGGCGGGGGAAATCTTTGAAGGCGACCGCCGTTTTGAGCTGGTGGTGCGCTTGCCCGAAGCCCTGCGCAGCGATATTGAAACTTTGCAGCGTCTGCCTGTGCCTTTACAGGCCATGCATGCCGTTCACCCCAGTTTTGTGCCACTTTCAGCTGTGGCTGAATTTGTCTTGGCCCCTGGCCCCAATCAGGTCAGCCGCGAACAGGGCAAACGCCGGATCGTGATCACCGCCAATGTGCG
>CAZRFI010000586.1:0-1861 GCA_964598905.1 uncultured Candidatus Sericytochromatia bacterium
TCTTTGGACTCCAGCATGGGCTGCCCATCAATCAGCAGACAGGGAACCTGGGTTTTGCCAGTCAGTTCAATCAATTGCTGACGGTAATGCGGATTTTCACGGGTATCCCGGTAAACCACGGGCAATGCGTGTTCTTCAATCACGGCCATCACGCGCCGACAAAACGGGCAGGCATCATATTTATACAAAACCAATTCCTGTGGGTTGAGGTTGATTGGCGGCTCCGATTGGGAGTGAGGCTTAAAAAAGACCTGAGAAAAAAACTTTTTGGCAAACATATTTTAACTCCAAAGAAGTGTTATTTTGAGTATAGATGGAGCGTTCCCTTCATTTCTGTCATTCAGTTGACAATTCTTTATGCGCGGCGGGTGGCTGCCCCCCCTTGCCAAAATACCTTTAGAAGCAGATATGTATGTTAGATTTGACGGCTTTAAAACAAAAATTTCAAACCCTGAGACAATTTGACGGCCTCAACCAAAACCTGATTGAGGCCTTGGAATCCCTGCTGCCGCAAATGGATGCCTGGACCCTTCACCGCCTGAATCCGCTGGTCTTGGCAAAAGAACAAGGATTTGAATTGCTGCCGCTGCTGGATATCCTGATTTACGCTGTCAAAATTGGCCTCTTTGATTTCTTCTGGACCCCGATTTGCCCCGGCTGTGGCGGTATTGAGTATACCTCAGAGCATCTCAATGCCTTCAAAAATGGCCGAATTCAATGCACCACCTGTGTGATGGAGATTGAATTGGATCTGGCCCAGCATATGGAGGTGGCCTTTCATCTCAATCCTGCCATGGGAGATCTCAGCCAAGTGGTGTCTCCGGTTCTGAATTTTGACAATTATCTGCGCTATTATTTTTCTGCCCATTTACAACATTCTCAAGCGCTCAAAGATTATATTCAGCGCCATTTTAAGGGCTTTCGCGTGCTTGAACCCGATCAGCAATTGGAATTAAAATTAGACACCCAGCCGCAGACCCTGTGGCGCTTGATCAATTTGCAATCTCACTCACAACTGCTGTTGCAGATCGGGGAGCCCAACACCCCCTCCCCGCCCCAATCCTCGCGTCAGAGTGATTTGGTGGCCAGTGGTTTTTCGCCTGCAGAACAGATTCTCCCGGCAGGCCACAACCATTTCTGGATTCGGAATCATGAGTCGGTGGTGCGCGGACTCACACTCTGGACTGCAGATTTTGATGAATTTCATCAAATTTTAAGTGAACACCCCAATCGCTATGAGCCCTTTTTGACAGCCCAAATGCTGCTCAATACCCAATCTTTTCGGGATTTATTTAATATTCAGGCCCTCGATCCCGACCTGCATTTAAACATTGGCAGTCAAACTGTGCTGTTTAGCGATCTCAAAGGCTCGACGGCGATGTATGAACAAAGGGGTGATTACCAAGCGTATCAATGGGTGCAGCGCCATTTTCAGATCTTAACGGAATCGACCCGCTTGCACGCAGGTTCGGTCGTTAAAACCATGGGAGACGCAATTATGGCCACTTTTACCCGACCTCAGGATGGAATTTTAGCTGCACTTGAGATGTTGCAGCGCATTCAGCCCCTGCAATCTGAATTTCCTGCTTTGGGTCTAAAACTGGGGCTGCATCAAGGGCCCGCTCTGGTGGTCAATGCCAACGACCGCTTAGATTATTTTGGTCAAACAGTAAACCAAGCGGCCCGGATTCAGGGCTTGGCCGAGGCCGGTGAGCTGTGGCTCAGTGAAAGCATGATTGAAACCGCTCAACCTCTTTTACAAGCGGCGGGCTTTGATTGGGAGCGACGCGAAGCTCTGCTTAAAGGGATTGCTGAAAAAGTGGTGGTGTATCGCTGTTGGCCATTTCAGGCCGCAGCTTAA
>CAZRFI010000587.1:0-1861 GCA_964598905.1 uncultured Candidatus Sericytochromatia bacterium
AGGAATCTGCAGTTTCTCCTGGTAGCCCTACCAATACATCGGTATAGGTCGGAATCCCCGCTTGGCGAAAGCGGCTTTGTAGCTCTTGAAAAGATTTTAAGGAAATGTTTTCGCGCCGAATCGCGCTCAAGGCTTGAGTGGACACACTTTGCATCGAAAGGGTTGTTCCGGTGTGCATGCCCGCTTGAAACAGGATTTTCTGACTTTCAAAGACCCGTTCGGTGGCATTTTTAGCTGTTTGGGTATAAAACAAACGCGGGTAGCCAAACTCCTCTCTGACCGCCGCTGCCAGCTGGGCGATTTCGAGATCCCTTTCAAAAATGCCAAAATTGGCGTCACAGCAGTAAATGACTTCGATTTTCTGTTGGCCAAACCAGCGCAACTCAGCTTCAAGCCGCTCCAGATCAAAGCGCAAGACTTTGGCATTGGTCAAAGAGCCCCAATCACAAAAACTGCACGAAAACGGGCATCCGCGATTGGTCTCCCAAACTGAGAGCCAGCGGTTTTGGGGGTGATTCAAAAGCAAAGGTTCCAGAATCCCCGATAAAAAGGCCGAAGCCACCTGCTCCAAATTGCGGGCGCGCTGTTTGGGCTTGCAGATAATCTGCTTCCCCGCACGGTAGCTGATCCCGTTTAAATCCGCATAATCGCGGGCAGGAAATTGCTCCAGCAGTGCCAAAAAAGTGGCTTCCCCCTCGCCATGCACACAGACATCGATCCAGGGATATTGCTGCATAAAGGCCTCAGCCCGATCCGGCACGTGGGGGCCGCCGACGACAATCAAGGTCTCGGGTTGGCGGGCTTTGAGTTTTTGTGCCAGGGCCAGGGTATAAGCGGCGTTCCAGACATAGAGGCTAAAACCAGCCACATGGCTCAACGACAGACGCTGTAATGCGATCTCGAAGGGCATGCGCTCAAACAGGGGCAGGGTAAACAGATAGCGCTCGGGCCTGGGCGCATTTTTTTTGACAAAGGCCTGAAGCAAAGCCGCAGCATAAGGCAGATTGACAAATTGCAGCATCGGCTCAGTCAGTTGAATCAGGCTGACGATCAGCGGCTCTTCTGTCATGGGCCCTCGCTTTTACGCTTTTTTATTGAGCAATGTTGGAGGGTGGGGCCTGAAGTGCATAGAGGTATTTATCGTTGCAGCCAATATACACTGTGCCGTCCCCTTGGACCCAGGGGGTCGAATAAATACTGTCGTTGGCATAATAACGCCAGCGCTCTTGGCCCTCGGGGGTGAGGGAGTAAACACTGGCATCGGTACTGCCAAAATAGAGATTGCCCTCTGTGTCAAAGGCCAAGCTCGATTCCAGGGCATCGCGGGCTTTAAAGCGCCATTTCTCTGTGCCATTTGCATTTAAGGCAAAGAGATGGCTACCAGCGCTAGGGACAAAAATGGTGCCGTCTTTGCCCACCGCCAGGTTGCCAATCACTTCATTTTCAGTTTCAAAGTTCCAAAGCACCTGGCCAAAGGGATTGATCGCATAGACCAAGGTGTCGAGACTGCCGACATAAACGGTACCGTCGGGGCCGATTGCGGGTTGCGAGCGGATCGCGTCTCCGGTGTTAAAGACCCAGCGTTTGTTGCCCTCGGGGGTAATGGCGTGAAGCGTTCCGTCCATGACGGGCAGATAGATAATCCCGTCTGGTGAAACCGTGGCTGCCGCTTGTACCTCATCGTCGATATAATAATCCCATTTTTGCGTGCCATCGGGTGCAATGGCATGAAAGGTGCCTGTGGTGGTGGCCACGTAAATATTGCCGTCTTTGCCCATCGCGGGACTGGCTTTGATGGCGCCATCAGCGGCAAACTTCCATTTGAGGCTGCCATTGGGATAAAAGGCAAAGAGAAAACCTT
>CAZRFI010000588.1:0-1860 GCA_964598905.1 uncultured Candidatus Sericytochromatia bacterium
AGGAATCTGCAGTTTCTCCTGGTAGCCCTACCAATACATCGGTATAGGTCGGAATGCCTGCTTGGCGAAAGCGGCTTTGCAGCTCCTGATAAGATTTTAAGGAGATGTTTTCGCGTCGAATCGCACTCAGGGCTTGTGATGAGATACTTTGCATCGAAAGGGTGGTGCCGGTGTGCATGCCTGCTTTAAACAGGATTTGCTGAGTTTCAAAGACCCGTTCGGTGGCGTTTTTGGCTGTTTGGGTATAGAGTAAACGCGGGTAGCCAAACTCTTCTCTGACCGCTGCTGCCAGCTTGGCAATTTCCAGATCCCTTTCAAAAATGCCAAAATTGGCGTCACAGCAGTAAATGACTTCGATTTTCTGTTGGCCAAACCAGCGCAACTCAGCTTCGAGCCGCGCCAGATCAAAACGCAAGACTTTGGCATTGGTCAATGAGCCCCAATCACAAAAACTGCACGAAAACGGGCAGCCGCGATTGGTCTCCCAGACTGATAGCCAGCGGTTGTGGGGGTGATTCAAAAGCAAGGGTTCCAGAATGCCCGATAAAAAGGCTGAAGCGACCTGTTCCAAATTGCGGGCCCGCTGTTTGGGGCGGGTGATAATCTGATCTCCTTGGCGATAGCTAATGCCGTTTAAATCGGCATAATCGCGCGCGGGAAATTGCTCCAGCAGTGCCAAAAAAGTGGCTTCTCCCTCGCCATGTACACAGACATCGAGCCAGGGATATTGCTGCATAAAGGCTTCAGCCCGATCCGGCACATGGGGCCCGCCCACGACGATCAATGTTTCGGGTTGGCGGGCTTTGAGTTTTTGTGCCAGGGCCAGGGTATAAGCGGCATTCCAGACATAGAGGCTAAAGCCTGCCACATGGCTCAACGACAGACGCTGCAAAGCGGTTTCAAAGGGCAAGCGCTCAAACAGCGGCAGGGTAAACAGATAGCGCTCGGGCCTGGGCGCATTTTTTTTGACATAGGCCTGGAGCAAAGCCGCAGCATAAGGCAGATTGACAAATTGCAGCATCGGCTCCGTCAGCTGAATCAGGCTGATGATCAGCGGATTTTCTGTCATGGGCCCTCGCTTGTGCGTCTTTTATTGAGCGATGTCGGTGGGCGGGGCCTGTAGTGCATACAGGTACTGATCGTTGCAGCCAATATACACTGTGCCGTCCCCTTGGACCCAAGGGGTCGAATAAATGCTGTCGTTGGCATAATAACGCCAGCGCTCTTGGCCCTCGGGGGTGAGGGAGTAAACACTGGCATCGGTACTGCCAAAATAGAGATTGCCCTCTGTGTCAAAGGCCAAGCTCGATTCCAGGGCATCGCGGGCTTTAAAGCGCCATTTCTCTGTGCCATTTGCATTTAAGGCAAAGAGATGGCTACCAGCGCTAGGGACAAAAATGGTGCCGTCTTTGCCCACCGCCAGGTTGCCAATCACTTCATTTTCAGTTTCAAAGTTCCAAAGCACCTGGCCAAAGGGATTGATCGCATAGACCAAGGTGTCGAGACTGCCGACATAAACGGTGCCATCGGGGCCGATCGCGGGTTGTGAGCGGATGGCGTCTCCGGTGGTAAAGACCCAGCGTTTGTTGCCCTCGGGGGTAATGGCGTGAAGCGTGCCGTCCATGACGGGCAGATAGATAATCCCGTCTGATGAAACCGTGGCTGCCGCTTGCACCTCATCGTCGATATAATAATCCCATTTTTGTGTGCCATCGGGCGCGATGGCATGGAAGGTTCCTGTGGTGGTGGCCACGTAAATCGTGCCGTCTTTGCCCATCGCGGGACTGGCTTTGATGGCGCCATCGGCGGCAAACTTCCATTTGAGGCTGCCATTGGGATAAAAGGCAAAGAGAAAACCTT
>CAZRFI010000589.1:0-1845 GCA_964598905.1 uncultured Candidatus Sericytochromatia bacterium
GGCCTTAAGTTTGGACGGGGCAGGCAATCTCTATGTAGCGGATACCGGCAACCACGCCATTCGTAAAATTACGCCCGACGGCATGGTTAGCACTGTTTACAAAGCACCAGAAGGCTAGCGGCTTTCAGGTTTAGTTGAGTTTCTTGAGCAAATCCAGTGCCACTTGTTGTTCTGCGTCACTTTGCTCCAAAACGTGGTTCTGGCCTTCTAAGAGCGTTAATTTCAGATTGGGCAGTTTTTGTGCCAGTTTTTGGCTCAGGGCGCTATTGGCGAGTGGGTCGCCCTTGCTGTGTACAATCTGGATGGGGTTGCTGGGGCCTTGGCCTGCCTCAACTTTATCCAACACGGCCTGCATATCTGGCAAAGTGGCGGTCATGGCCTGGGCCTGGGCCCGCAGATCTTCGAGCACGGCACCCTGGGCGATTTTTTGTTTGGCTTCGGGGTCGGTGCTCAGAATCGGCAGACCGAGTGAGGGCAGGGGAATGTCTTTGACCAGGGGCACCTTGCTCAAGAGGCCAAAGCTGTCATTTAAAAAATTGTCAGTAGGCCCAAAGAAGGGGCCTTGCAGGACGGCTTTCAGGCCTTTGGGCATGGGGGGGCCATCGAGGGCTATCAAGTTTTGTTCGTTGAGGGTTAAGGCGGCAAAGGTGCCAGGGCCGCCGCCGAGGCTGGTGCCCATCAGGATCACTTCGCTGCCTGCCTTGTCTGGGTATTCTTTGTCGCGGTGGGTCTGGGCGTAGGCCGCCATGGCCGCCACATCGCGGGTGATGCCGTAGCCGCGATCGACGTGGCCCGCTTCGCCGCCTTTGGTCTGCCCCCCCCATTGCTGGTCCATGATCAGCACATCGTGTCCCGCTTTACTCAAGGCGTCGGCCTGTTCGTAAAAATTGCGCCCGGTCTGCAAAAAGCCCGGCAGCATCACAATCACTTTGCCTGTGGGCTCGCCCTGGGGATGAAAGCGCTGCCAAAACAGCTCGCGATCGGCAATGTTTACGCCATTGACCTGGCCCTTGGCCGAGACAAACCCCTCGGTCAATTCGGCGGGGGTGCGGCCCAAGCGGTCCAAGGCAATCGCCTTTTGGGCGGCAAAGAGGTTTCCGTCTTTGAGTTGGGCCAGATCGAGTTGGGTTACAGGCATGCCCCAAGCGGCTTCTTTTTGCCTGCGAAAGGTTTGCAGGGCCTGAATCTGGCTGTCTAAATCCCCCAGGCCGCTGGCCCAGTTCTGGGCTTTGCTGGGCAGGGGCTGTTGTTTAACAAAGCCACCGACACTACCTGCGGGCTTGGCTTCGTTGTCCCAGAGCCCATCGCGGTTGCCCTGCACATCGTGCAGATCGCGCAGGGTGCCTTGGACCTGAGATGTGCTGCCCCAGGCCGGGGGCGGCGTGACGGTATTGCGGATTTTTTCCGAGAGCGAATCGGGGCTGTCTTGAATCAGCTTGAGGGTGGCGGGCAGGCGTTTGCCATTGAGTTCCAATTGGGCCGATCCGCTGGCTGCTTGGCTCAAACCGCTGAAATTCAGGTTTTCGCCTTCGAGGCTATAGGCCTGATTACCCGCTTCGAAAACAATGCGGTCGGTGTGGTTTTGGGAAGCGGTTGGCTGGCCTGTCTCTGAGGTTGCAGAAGGTTTAAGCGGGGTGAGGGTGCCTCCCACAGGGGTTCCATTGATCAGCAGACGGGCTTGAATATCGGACATGCGGGCGATTTTTCCTTGTTTTGAACTTCTCTCTCATTCAAGCACTTCCGGGCTGTGGGTGTAAAGCCTGCCAGAAAGTGAGCTCAATTCAGATTAGGCGTGCATGTCCTGCAATTGCAGGGCCATATTCAAAAAGTGCGAAGCCGCTTCCA
>CAZRFI010000590.1:0-1830 GCA_964598905.1 uncultured Candidatus Sericytochromatia bacterium
GGCTTTCACTCACCAAAGCCAATGCGGGGGTATTGGTCGTGCTGCCGCAAAAAAGCCCCACTGCAATGGCCGGTGAAATATGCAAAAATTTGACTGCCAGCCCAGTTAAAAGGGCGGCAACCCCAACAGCTACCATTGCCAATAAGAGCATTTGTAGGCCCCGTTTGCGAAATAAACGAAAAAAAGAGGGGCCTGATTGCAAACCAATTGGATAGATAAACAGCAATAACCCCAATTGCCCAACAATCTCAGGTAAGACAAACTTACCGTCCTCCCAAGCCCCGAGCGCCAGGCCGACAAAGAGAACGGCTGCGACTCCCAAACTGATGCCTGCAACTTCAATCCGACTCAGGAGAAAGCCCAAACCGATCGTCAAAAACAGCATTAAAAGGCTGTGGTTTGCCAGAAAATCTTTTAAGAATTCAATAGACAATATCATTGTGAGGGCAGGGTGGGGCGTTGGAGTTTGCGGGTTAGATCATTGCCTAAAATAGATTGCAAGGCAAAACGCAAATTGGGGTTGCGTTGCATCAGGGCTGAAAGAGCGGTTTTATCCCAGGACAAATAACGGGTGTTTTCACTCAATGTTTTAACTGTGGCCGTGGCCTGTGTGCCTGTAAAAAAACTCATTTCGCCAATAAAATCACCATCTTTGAGCCGGTTGATCTCTTTGCCCGATACTTCAACTCCCGCTTCTCCACTGTAAATCAGCATGACTTGTTCAAGGGGCTTGCCTTCTTCGGTTAATTTTTGGCCTTGACTCGCTTCATACCAAGTACTGAGACGCATGAGCTTTAAAAATTCAATTGGAGAAAAGGCTGTAAAAATCGTTTCATAAAGTTCAGACTGTTCTGCTGAAAAGGCAATTTTGCGTTTTTCATAAATACTCATACCGATTTGAAATAGATTCACACCAATAAAGGCCAAGTTCCAATTGATGACCAGCCAAAGCGGCTCAGCAGGGGCATAATAATTAAAAACAATGCCTGCTAAACTGGCCACGATCGAAAGAATGCGCAGGATAAAGATGTCCCTGACTAGATAAGATAAAGCAATTAAGCCAAAGGTAAGATGCCCAATAAACGCCATAGATCCTAATTTCTTGGTGTTGCCATGATTAGCCCGATTCTAACATAAAATAGATCGGATTAACGGGGAGGGAGTGTTTTGAAATGGGAGCGAAAACGGGATGATAGCGTGAGACCTGCCGCCATTAAACCCAAGGTGAGACCTATCCAGAGCCCTGTTTCTCTGCCCTGTAAGGGATAGGCAAAAATGAGCGCGCTACCGAGACCTATACCACCATAACAGAGTAAGCCAAGCAACATGGGAATGCGGGTGTCTTTCAGTCCGCGCAAAGCCCCTTGAGAGGTGACCTGCAGGGCATCAAAAATTTGAAACAAAGCAGCTATTTTAAGCAGATGGCTGGCCAAATAAAATACGGCCAGATTTTCGCTTTGCTCCAGATTTAAATACAAGCCAATAAAGAAAGCTGGAACACTCCAAAGCAGAATGCCCATTGTGCCCATAAAGCTCAGCCCTATCAACATACCCACAATACCTGCTTGATAAGCTGCTTGTGGTTGGTTTTTCCCCATTGCTTGGGCTACGCGAACAGAGGATGCATTTGAAATCCCCAAGGCCACCATAAAGGTGGTTGATGCAATATTCAAGGCAATTTGGTGGGCAGCCAGAGCGATAGAGCCAAAATGCCCCATTAAGAAGGCGGTTCCGATAAACAACCAAACCTCCGTTAAAATGCTGACTCCCATAGGCAGACCGACTTTTAACAATTCTTTCATCACCGCTTGGTCTATTTGCCAAAAAGGG
>CAZRFI010000591.1:0-1821 GCA_964598905.1 uncultured Candidatus Sericytochromatia bacterium
CTTGATTCCAAAGGCAATATGTATGTCAGCGATATCAACCACCATGTGATCTGGAAATACGATTTTGAGAAGAAAAAGATATCCATCTTGGCAGGAGCGAATCAAGCCGGTTTCAACGATGGTCAAGGCACAGTCGCCCAATTCAGATACCCCACAGCCCTGGATGTGGACCATTACGGCAACCTCTATGTGGCCGACACCGGCAACAAAGCCATTCGCAAAATTACTCCCGACGGCACCGTAACCACGCTTTACAAAGAAACCCAAACGACCAGCGGTATGCAATGAGTGGCAACGTTTACAAAGGAATGGCCCTTGTTGTTTGGCTGAGTTTGGCGGCCTGTCAAATACTTCCAACAACAAGAACAACTCCACCCACAGGCGCAAAGCCAAGCCTGTCCTCCAGCCCCGTCAGCGAAATAACACAAAGCAGTCATGTCGCTCCCTCGCCACAAATGCCGGGCCCCATTTCTGCACCTCTATTGAACAGTCTGACTGACACAGAATTGGAAACCCTCAAAAAAAGCCAGCTCCTCAATGGCTATAACCACCTGGCCTTCGAGCTCTTGCATATTCTCAGCAAAGACCTGGCCAAAGACCAAAACCTGCTTTTTTCACCTTTGAGCATCGCCAGCCTACTCACAGTCCTCTATCTGGGCTCCAGCGGAGAAACACGTCTTGCTTTGGGAAAAGTCTTACAGATTGAAGGCTTGAGCAATGAAGAAGTTAGCCAAGCATATGCCTTGCTCAAACGCTCACTCCAAAGTGAAACGGAATTCGAAACGGGTATATTTCATTCAATCTGGATTCAAAAAGGTCAGGCATTCAAACCCGAATTTATGTCACAAGTCTCTGAAGTCTACAATGCACAGTTTGAAACTGGGCCGATGGATTCCGAAACGGAAAACCGAATAAATACTTGGATCCGAGAGAAAACACACAATCAGATCAACACAATTATCCCCCAAAACACATTGCAATCAAATAGCCAATTTATTTTATTAAATACACTTTATTTAAGAGCAAACTGGCTTTATACATTTTCACATTCTTTGACCTATCATGACACTTTTACAACTGCTTTGGGAGAACAGAAAAAAGCGCTTTTTCTGCATAAAAACCCTCAAAAAGAGCCTTTTGATGAAGGCAAAGAAATTTATTTTTCAGAGCAATTGGAGATTAAAGCCGTCAATGAGCGTTTGAGGCAATTGAATCTCATCATCGCTTTACCTCAAGCAAAATCCGCTCTAGAATGGGCCAAAACACTCACCTATGGAGAGTGGTACAGCTTAAATACGGCCATTCGAAAAGGCCATCTGATTGAAGAAATTGCTTTACCGCGCTGGCATCAAGAACAAACGCATGATCTCACAAAATTAATGGTTCCGCTGGGATTGGGAAAAATTTTGACTTCACCAGATTTCAGCCCCTTGATGCCAACATTCAAAAAACCAGATCAGATGCTGCATAAGGCAAAAGTGAGTCTGAATGAACAGGGAATAGACGGCCCCTTGGTGAGTTCTGGTCAATCTTTAGGCGGAGAGATTACACCCAGGATCCGTTTTGTCGCAGATCGGCCTTTTTTCTATTCCATTTCGAGCAATACCAACGCCATCCTCTACATGGGCATCGTCAACGACCCCAGCTTGCCCTAACCATTCCCCAAACACGGCCACAACCAACCCCAAGAGCATCAAGACAAAAAGTCCCCTCGGTCTTCAACACAACACAAGAGCGATTGAGGGTTGGCCTGGAGTGGGCAATGAGGGCAACTGCCGCGCCGAAGTCCCATGGAGGGAATAGACGCAGGCGCGGCACTTA
>CAZRFI010000592.1:0-1808 GCA_964598905.1 uncultured Candidatus Sericytochromatia bacterium
TCTTGTCGACAAGAATCCCAATCAGGCGGGGCATTTTCCTGTGTTGATGGAAAATGCCCAATATTGCTTGAATTGCATGCGCTGTGTGGATATTTGTCCCGATCAGGCTTTGATTTCCCCCGCTTCTGCTAAGTGGAATTGGCAGGGCGTGGTCTTTTGGGGCAGCTTAAAATGGCATCAACACCAAAACAAACAGGGCAAACCATGATTATCAGCGCCCCAAAAAAGACCTTGAGTGGCTTTGAAGTGGTGATTGAAGCCGCACTCAAAGCCGGCTCTCAAAGCTATTTTGCTGCGCCATCCCCCTTTCAAGCTTTGCTTTTAAACGAAGGAGCGATGCGCTTTGAAGAGCAACACGGCAGTTTTATCCAGGCCGAGAGCCCTGCTGCCGCACTGGCGATGGCTATGGGGGCTTCTTTCGTGGGCTCTGTCCCCTTGGTCACTGTCAACGAACAGGATTTTTTACAGCTCCAGGAAGTGCTCAGTTATTGCTGCCTGCAGTCCCACCCACTGGTACTGGTGGTTGTTGCCAATGGGCTGCCCGGCCAAGAACGCAATTGGCTCAACTTTCAATCTCTGGCCTATTTTTTTCAACCTCTGCTGGGAACGGACACTCCCCTCTTGACCTATCTGCCCTCCTCGCTGCAAGAACTCTGGCAAGAAATGGGCTTGGCTTTTGACGCCAGTCTGAAACGTTCTCAACCGGTATTGCTTTTGCTCGACCCCCTGCTCTTAATGCAGCAGGGCCCCGTTCAATTGAGTCAACTGCCTTCGGTTAAACAGCGCCAACGTGAAGTGGCAAAGCAGCCCCAGAATCTGATTGCCTATGAACGGTTGCTTTCCAGCTTGGAGTGGCCCTGTGAGCAACTCTGGCTGGCCATGGGGGTTTTGGGAGAGTGGCTTTTGCAATTGCACAAACCTGAATGGAGCCTGCTCTGCCCCCAAAGCCTTTCACCTTTTCCCAAACAGGCCATCAAGCAGGCCTTGGCAGCGGCGCCGAATCAGGCCAAAACTGTGATTAATGTGCTCGAATACCAGGGGCCGTTTTTGTTTCAACAATTGCAAAGCACCCTGCCTGAATTCAACCTGCGATCGCACGTGCTCACAGCACCGCCTGAGCCATTGGGGCTCGAAAAAAGAGTTGAAGCACTTCTCAACTCAGCCAGCAGTTCTGAAAGGAAAAGCGATGTCTGAATCTGAATACTGTGCAGGCTGTTCTCATAGCCATTTACAGGGTTTGCTGCGCGAAATCTTTCAAGAGCGCGGACTCTCGGAGCGATTGATGGGGGTTGTCGGCGCAGGTTGTAGCCAGAATCTGGGGCAGTATTTTGACTTTCCCGTGATCAAAGCCCCGCCAGGTCTGGCTCCTGCTGTGGCGGCAGGGATTAAACGCACCACCCCGGATCGGCTGGTTTTTACCTATCAAGGAGATGGCGATTTGGGCAGCCGGGGACTTGATGCCTTGATCCACGCAGCTTTGCGCGGAGATTCAATCACTGTGCTGTGTTTAAACAACCAGGTCATGGCGGGCTCCGGGGGCCAAATGAGCATTACTACCCGCACGGGCCAAGTCACGACCTCGACCCGTTTGGGGCGCTCCACCGCCCGCGCAGGCAGCCCGCTCAAATTGGCAGAAATGGTGGCCCGCCTACCTGTTGCTTTCTCACAACGGGTGTCTCTGCACGAAAGTGATTTTGTTAAACGCGCCCGTTTGGCGCTCAAAGACGCCTTTGACTATCAGGAAAATGGCCAGGGTTTGAGCTTTGTTGAGGTTTTGGGTATTTGCCCACCCTATTGGCACCAAAGCC
>CAZRFI010000593.1:0-1808 GCA_964598905.1 uncultured Candidatus Sericytochromatia bacterium
TCTTGTCGACAAGAATCCCAATCAGGCGGGGCATTTTCCTGTGTTGATGGAAAATTCTCAATATTGTTTGAATTGCATGCGCTGTGTGGATATTTGTCCCGATCAGGCATTAACCCCCCCCGCTTCTGCCCAGTGGAACTGGCAAGGCGTGGTCTTTTGGGGCAGCTTAAAATGGCATCAGCGCCAAAATAAACAGGGTAAACCATGATTATCAGTGCCCAAAAAAAGTCTATGAGCGGCTTTGAAGTGGTGATCGAGGCTGCGCTCAAAGCGGGTTCTCAAAGTTATTTTGCTGCGCCATCTCCCTTTCAAGCCCTGCTTTTAAACGAAGGCGCGATGCGCTTTGAAGAGCCACACGGCAATTTTATTCAGGCCGAGAGCCCTGCTGCCGCGCTGGCGATGGCAATGGGGGCTTCTTTCGTGGGCTCTGTACCGCTCGTCACGGTCAATGAACAGGATTTTTTACAGCTCCAGGAAGTGCTCAGTTATTGCTGTCTGCAGTCCCACCCACTGGTACTGGTGATAGTGGCCAATGGGCCGCCAGGCCAAGAACGCAATTGGCTCAACTTTCAATCTCTGGCCTATTTTTTTCAGCCGCTGCTGGGAACGGGGTCTCCCCTCTTGACCTATCTGCCCGCCTCTCTGCAAGAACTCTGGCAACATATGGGTTTGGCTTTTGATGCCAGTCTGAAACGCTCTCAGCCAGTATTGCTTTTGCTTGATCCCTTGCTTTTAATGCAACAGGGCCCCGTTCAATTGAGTCCCCTGCCTTCGGTCAAACAGCGCCAACGAGAAGTGACACAAAAGTCCCAGAGCCTGATGCCCTATGAAAGTTTGCTTTCCAGTTTGGAGTGGCCCTGTGAACACCTCTGGCTGGCCATGGGTGTTTTGGGAGAGTGGCTCTTGCAATTACACAAACCTGAATGGAACATCCTCTGTCCCCAAAGCCTTTCACCTTTTCCCAAGCAGGCCATTCGGCAAGCCTTGGCAGCAGCGCCAAATCAGGAAAAAACCGAGATCAATGTGATCGAATACCAGGGGCCGTTTTTGTTTCAACAATTGCAAAGCACCCTGCCCGAATTAAATTGGCGATCGCACGTGCTCACAGCACCGCCTGAACCCTTGGGGCTCGAAAAGAAATTGGTAACAGAGCTGAACTCAGCCAGCAGTCCAGAGAGGAAAAGCGATGTCTGAATCTGAATACTGTGCAGGCTGTTCTCACAGCCATTTACAGGGTTTGCTGCGAGAGCTATTTCAGGAGCGCGGACTCTCGGAGCGATTGATGGGAGTTGTCGGCGCAGGTTGTAGCCAGGATCTGGGTCAATATTTTGACTTTCCCGTGATCAAAGCCCCACCGGGTCTGGCTCCCGCTGTGGCGGCAGGGATTAAACGCACCACCCCAGATCGGTTGGTTTTTACCTATCAAGGGGATGGTGACTTGGGCAGCCGGGGACTGGATGCCTTGATCCACGCAGCCTTGCGCGGTGACTCGATCACCGTGCTCTGTTTAAACAACCAGGTCATGGCGGGCTCCGGGGGCCAAATGAGCATTACCACCCGCACGGGTCAAGTCACCACCTCGACCCGCCTGGGGCGCTCCACCGCCCGCGCAGGCAGCCCGCTTAAATTGGCAGAAATGGTGGCCCGCCTGCCTGTGGCTTTTTCACAGCGGGTGTCTCTGCACGAAAGTGATTTTGTCAAACGCGCCCGTTTGGCGCTCAAAGACGCCTTTGACTATCAGGAAAACGGCCAAGGTTTGAGCTTTGTTGAGGTTTTGGGTATTTGCCCACCCTATTGGCACCAAAGCC
>CAZRFI010000594.1:0-1789 GCA_964598905.1 uncultured Candidatus Sericytochromatia bacterium
CATCGCTCAGAAGTTGCTTAGAAGCCCATCCCGTTCACGGGATTGGGAGTGTCACTGGTCAAGTCGGCCCAGCTCAGCCGCTTGAATGCCGAATTGCTGGCCAATCCATCGCGCAAAGCCGAGATCGAGCCCCAGATGAATGCCATCGCTGAGCAGATGGAGTCGGTGCGCGTACATCTGATTGCGGATATGAAAAGCCAGATCGCCACCTTCAAAGCCAATGCCGGTCTGGGTCAGGGCACAAAAGACGCGCTGGCATTGCTCGAAACCGAAGTCAAAAAACTCGAAACGCTTTCACCGCTCAAACCCGAGGGGGGGATAGCCATGGAAAAAGCCGAGCAATTGCAAAAAGAAGTTGAAAATATTCAGCTCAAGCTCTACAAATCCAACAGCGACAGTTTGTTGACCCAGCTCAAAAAAGAGCCCTGGCAGGGCATCTCGCCTGAAGAGACACGGATTTTGGAAAATATCGACACCCACGTTGAAAATTACACCCGTGAATACCAAATGGTGCGTGGCCAGCAGGTCCAATTGCAAAAAGACGTCGACGCAGCCAAAGCCATTCCCGACTTTCAATATGCGCCCATCGCCCAGAAAAACCTCTTGGGTGCTCAAAGCTGGACGCCCGGTGGAACCGGCATGAGCGGGGTGGAGGCCAATCAGGAGATCAACCGCACCTATCACAGCCTGGATCACGCCTTTCAGAGTTATTTGGGCCAACCCACGGTGCCCAATTGGATGACCTTTGGCAAATATGCCTCGCGCGAAGCGGGCCAACAGATCATGAATCTGGAGGCCTCTTTGGAGGCCTTACACACCCTGGCCACACCTGATGGTACGTTGGTTAACGACGAGCGTTCAGTCAAAGCCTTGGCCCGTGTCATGGTGCAAGACAAAATGGTCGATCAGTCCATCCGCATGGCGGCCAAAAGCATGGGAATCAACCCCGCTTTGCCGGCTGAGGACTTGGTCAAAGAGATGGTCAAAGACTTTGCCAGCTCCCCCACAGCAGCTCCCGGCAAAATTGCAATGATTACGGGCAATCTCGAAAAATTACATGCCGCCCTGGTCAAAGGCAATACCCGCATTTACCACAATATTGTGCCCGCTTACGATATCTTTATGAAAGCGGAAATGGCAGGCGGCGATGGCATCGACGCACTGCAAAAAGCGGGATATGGCGGAAAAGGAGGGCTCTTTGTCGATCGCAGCACGACCACGGGCAAAGATCCCCAGAGCTTTGTGCTGGACGCCTTTAAAAAATACAAAGCCGCCAAAAATATCCACGATCAGATTCAGGTACTCGAAGCCCGCAAGCAGTCTTCAGGAGATGCCAGTGGCGCTTTGCAAAAAGAGATCGACGGCCTGCAAAAACAGCGCGGTGAGATTATTCATGCCGCCAATTTATTGATTGGCTGCCAAGAGCAAATGGGCATTTTGCAAGATTCAGATATTTTTACCGACCCCTTGGTCAACGATATGTTGGGAGCCATGTCGGGCACAATGACCCTGACCGATCAATTGGGCACCTCAGAGCTGCTGCCGGGTGCGACCCCCGCGACAGCCAATTGGGCCGACTTTCCCACTCGCATGGGTCTGACCGAGGTGCCTGTTTCCGATCTGGGCAAGTACAGAATTGCCAACCCCCAAGCAGGCGATCCGCCCGCGGGCACAGACCCCAGTTTGCCTGCAGTGGTGCGGGTTGAGGGCCCAGCAGCTGGCAATGTGCGCTATTTTAAAACCAATGGCAACCCTGGCACGATCAGCACCTATTTCGCCGATCGCACCT
>CAZRFI010000595.1:0-1774 GCA_964598905.1 uncultured Candidatus Sericytochromatia bacterium
GAACTCGAACTCGAAGCTCTCCAAGACTGACACAGAAACGATGCTGACTGATGCGGGTTTGGTGCTGCAGCGCTTTGAGCACCCGCTTTTGACTGAATGCGGACTGCAATTGCAGGTTCTGCGCGCGGATTTGGTCCACCCCCTGCTTTCAGGCAACAAGGCCTTTAAGCTGCGTTACCCATTGCAAATGGCAAAACAGCTGGGCAAACGGCAATTGCTCAGCTTTGGGGGGGCCTGGTCGAACCATCTCTTTTCGCTGGCGGCAGCAGGCCAGATCTTTGGCTTTGAGACAATCGGCTTGCTGCGCGGTGAAGAGCCCTTGCAGCCCAATCCTGTCTTGTTGGCCATGCGTGAGATGGGCATGTTGACCCAGTGGCTGGATCGGCAAACCTATCGCTTGCGCCACGACCCGGCCTTTTGGACTGAGCTGCAGCAGCGTTATCCCGAGGCGTTGATTATCCCCGAAGGGGGCGCAAGTCTAGACGGGGTGCGGGGAGCGGCCGAGATGCTCAGAAGCCTGCCCGCTGAGATCGACCTCGTGGCCTGCGCTGTTGGCACAGGCACAACTCTGGCAGGACTGATTTCTTCCGCACCCGAGCATTGCCATGTGCTTGGCTTGGCGGTGCTCAAAGGCGCAGATTACCTCTTGCCGGAGATTGAAAACTGGCTGCAAGCCTTGGCCAAAGAAAGTGACCTCAAGCAGCCTTTCCCCAAGTGGGAACTCGAAACCCGCTTTCATGGCGGGGGTTACGCCAAAGTGCCCACCGAACTGCGGGATTTTGTGGCCCGTTTTTCAGGCCCCGAATTGCCCCTGGAGCCGGTCTACACGGGCAAAGCCTTTTGGGGGCTGTGGCAGATGATTGAACAAGGCGAGTTGCCAGCAGGCACGCGTGAGATCTGCTTTGTGCATACCGGCGGGGTCTATGCTTGGAACCGGCTCTTAAAGGACGTTCTGGGAATTCCAATTCCCTTTGCCCTTTTGAAAGGTCAGTCGGTAGAGATGTAAATGTCCCAAACGAAAGCCCATTTCTGAGGCCATCATATATTCGTTGTAGCGCTTGTAAAGGGCTGAGCCATACTGTTCTTCGACTGTGGCTTTGGCGGCCCGCAGATTTTTGCGCCAAAGCTGACAGGTTTTGGCGTAGTCAAGGCGGTCATTGCGCATGTGCAGCAGCTCCAAAAAGGGTTCCGCTGCCGCCAGCAATTCAAGCAAAGTCGGCAATTCCGAGCCGGGAAAGACGGCCTGATTGAGGCCTGAGAGTTTGACTTTCATTTCCTCAGAGATCGGGCCATAGCCGATGGTCTGAAGTGAGAGGCGGCCTTCGGGCCTGAGCCATTCACGCATGCGCTGAAAAAAGGCCGTATATGCTGCCTGCTTTTCGCTGGCACGCATGCCGGGCCGGGCAAAATGTTCAAAGGCCCCAATTGAGATCACGGCATCGAGGGGCCTGGTGGGCTGATAATTTTCCCAGGACTCCAGCCGCACTTCGGCCCGTGGGTCGGGGGTCGTCTCAAAATGGTCTTTTTGGGCCTGGCTTAGAGTCAAACCCACAACTTGCTTGACTTTTGGCTGTTTAAGCACTTCACGCAACACAGCTCCCCAGCCACAGCCAATATCCAGCACGGTTTCGGCTTTCTCTGTTTGGGCCTGTTGCAGATGATAAGCTAATTTTTGGCTTTGGGCCTGTTCTAAAGATGCCTCGGGCTCGGTTTCATTCCAGAGGGCGGCGGAATAGACCATTTGTGGATCGAGCCACAATTGGTAGAAGTCGTT
>CAZRFI010000596.1:0-1746 GCA_964598905.1 uncultured Candidatus Sericytochromatia bacterium
TGGCTCAAAATATCTGCAGGCAAATGCGGATTCCACGCCCACACAGGGCCTGGGGCCCCGCAACTTCTTCGGGTTGGGCCTGGGAAAAAAAAACGATGACTTTGCTGTTTTGAGTGCGGCTCAGCCATCACCCCAAACGACCTCTCAAACCCGGATTTCAGATGCATTTGACCCCGACGTATTGCCTGCGGTCAATGAATCTGCACCGCTCAGTCCTCCCGCTGTCTGTAGTGATCTCAAAACATGTGAGCCTGGCAGTGTCCGACCGCCCATCTATACTTTTGATTTTGCGCCCAGTAAAATGGTACCCTTTCCAGAAACCCGCAGCTTAAAAGGGCCTTTGGCCAACCGCACAGATTGGTTGAGTAAATTAGAAAAAAGTCACAGAGGTTATAATCTTGAGATTTTTCATAACGGCATCCCTTTTGGAGCGCTTAAATCTGCGTTGGGAAAATCCGACAAGAATCAGGATTCCCAACTCAATTTGGAAGAAGCAAAACGGGCTGGTGTACTTAACTCGACTCAAGCTGATGCCCTAAAACAGCTTGCGCGCGCTCATCAGCTCATGCCAGCTGACCCAAAGAATATCGACGCTGTAGCGCTGGGCAAAGCCCTTGAAACACAGGGAGTTACAATTCCAACGGACCTGGCAGATGCTCTTTCTGATTTAGAAGTGCTGAACCACTATTTGGGCCAAGCGGAGATTGCCCCAGAAGAAATTATCTTGCAAGCGGATCCCAAAGCCCGCGCCACGTCTAAATCCACTCTCACTATGAAAGACTATGCCGAAACAACCATTGAACAAAAGGCTGAAACCAAAGAGCAGTACCGTGCAGCCAAACTTGAATACCTGAAACTAAAAAGTGAGGTTCGATCATTGGAACAAAATGTGAAAACACTCACAAGAAAAACGGAAGCAGCAACAAAAGAGCGGGATCGCCTGATAGCAAGAAATCCGAGTCATTCTGGGATCCCGTCTCTGCAAGCAAAAATCACAAGCCTGCAAACAGAATTAACGCCTAAAATCGCGGAATTGGCCGCAAAGCAAGCTTTGCTTTCTGAAAAGGGAAATGCCACAGTAGAAGGGGTTTATGCGAAAGGGGGCACGGTGGTCGATAAATATTTAATCGGCCCCCAAACCCCTGAACAAAAGGCCGTTCAGTTTGGGGATATTTACGATCGCAGGGCTCAACAAGGCATTACCGATGGATACAAACACGACAACGTGGGGTGTGCTGCATTGACCGACCTGTTGCATACCTTGGTGCTCGACCGAGAAATCAATGTCCAAAAAATGTTAGAACTGACCCAAAGTTCAGAGCATTATGGCCCCGTCCAAGTCACCCATACCCCTGGGACGCGGACAACGCCGTTTGCCAAAGACAAACCCAATCCTGCTGATCCTTCGGCCAAACCCCAGGAAGAAAATTTGCAGGCCCTGTTCGACCAAGATGTGCTTAAACCAGGAATGGTATTGTTTATCAACACCGATTCAGATATGCGTCTGACCGGAGAAAGTATTGATATGGGCAGTAAATCATTTGGTTCAAGTGACCGGCACTGGTTCACTTATATGGGCAAATCAGGAGAAACGCCTCTATTTTTAGACAATACTGGCACAAAATATACGCTCCAGCAAATGATCAACCACTTCCAGGTAGGCCGAGAGGACAATATCGGCTCCCCAACGGTATTACACACCGTCTTTGATTTTTATCCCACTGAAGCCGAACGCGAAAAATTTAA
>CAZRFI010000597.1:0-1743 GCA_964598905.1 uncultured Candidatus Sericytochromatia bacterium
GTGGCAACGAACCTTGCCCCGCGCTTTCGTAATAATGCACCCGCCCCTGATCGGTGGCGACAAAGCGGCTCTGGTAGCCATCGACCTGTACCAGTAAAACACTGAGCTGGACAAAGATCCAGTACAAAAAGGCGCTCATGGGGTTGATGAAGCCCCATTCTGGGTTGGGGCCTTTTCTTCAAGTACTTTGGGTTCGGGGCCCGACAATTCCAAAACCTGAACCGGCCCGCCGTAGGCCCGCGCCATGCCCACATCGATTCGCCAGATCTGGCCTTCGCAGGCACTGTTGACCCTGGGGTGCACTGAATGGCCCACGACCATGCGCTTGAGGCCGAGTTTGTCGAGGGTTTGTTTGAGTTGGGCACAGTCGGGCGTCAGACCTGGATCAGAATAGACCCGGCTCCAGATCGGACTCTGGTCGTTGGTCAGGAGTTCGGGCAAGTTGGGCACTGTGCCTTTGAGCCAGTTCTGGTAATCGCCATTGAGTTTGTCGATGCCATAGTCGACATGTTGGGGACTCACACCGCCATGCACAAACAGGGTGTCTCCGAGCAGCAGCACGAATTTGCGTGTCGCCAAACGCAGGGCATATGGGCCACCGGGCAAAAAAGCAATTGCCCGCTGTTTGGCAAAGGCGGGCACCTTGCTCAAAAGCGCACGGGCTGAAGGGGGCTCGGGCAATTTGAGCTTCTCAAAACTCTGAAACCCGGCGGGGCTGACATAGCGAAAATCGCCCTGCACGTTCATGATTTCGTGGTTGCCATTGAGCAAATGCATTTTGCCCCCGGCCTTTTCGGCCTCGGTCGCCACTTTGTCTAAAAAATCCAGCAATTCCAATTCCTGATCGCCCCGGTCGAGCTGATCGCTGGTCTGCACCACCACCAAGCTGCCGCCGATCCAGTGATCTTGGGCATCTATTGCTCCGGCCAAGCGCAAGGCCCGCTTGGCGGCATCAAGATCGCCGTGTAAATCGCCCAGGGCCACCAGGCGCTCAGAAGTGGCCTGAGACTGTTGCAAGGGGGCACAGGCCGATAGAAAGGTAGGAATCACAAAGGCTAAAAAGGCAAATAATCTGTTCATTTTAAAAATTATACAACAGCAAAGGTTTGTCAGGGGCTGCCATGGGTGTTTCTCCAGAGATCCAGGGCAATGGCCCGTTCTTTGACTTCAAACCCCACACTCAGGTACAGTTCCAGGGCTTTTGCATTGTCGGCACTCACATTTAAAACTGCTGTGGGTAGGCCGCGCTCGGCAAAGATCCAGTCCAGCCCGGCCTGGAGTAATTTTCGCCCGATTCCGCGCCCACGCCAAGCGGGGTCAACAGCCAGGTATTCAATCTCAGCTTCGGGCAATTCCAGATGTTGCGAGAGGCGGATATACCCCACCCGCTGGCCCTGCTCCCAAGCGATCAAAACGGCATGGGTTTCATCCCTGTGCGCGATCATGGCTGGGCCGCTGAGCCAGGCCGCGGGAAAGGTCGAAGCATGTAATTGGCAGAGCATTTCGGCATCTGAGGGCAAAAAAGACCGCACGCTGGCAGGCCGTTGAGTGGGCTGAGCCTGCGCCAGCAAGATAAAAAACAGGCCCTTGGCCTGAAAGCCGCGCTGCAGATGAAAATCCAAGCCCCTTTGATTGGCCTGATCGAGGTAATTCGAAAGCCGTGTGATGGTCGCAGGCAGACGCTGTTCCCATCCATCAAAGAGCAGCTTGAACAGACTTTGCAGGTCTTTGTCCTGGGCAAAA
>CAZRFI010000598.1:0-1742 GCA_964598905.1 uncultured Candidatus Sericytochromatia bacterium
AAAAACTAGCCTTTGGCTGCAGCGTAGCGCTCAGCCACTTTATTCCAATTGACCACGTTCCAGAAGGCCTTGACCCACTCGGGACGGACATTGCGGTATTTGAGGTAATAGGCGTGCTCCCAGACATCGACAGTCAGCAAGGGCACCTGACCGAGAGAAACCGGGCAGACCTGATCGTGGGTATCTGTGATCGCCAATTTGCCTTCAGCGGTTTGCACCAGCCAAGCCCAACCTGAGCCAAAATGGGCAATCGCTTTGTTGCTAAAGGCCTCTTTAAAAGCGTCAACAGAGCCAAATTCAGCCTCCAGAGCGGCGAGCAGATCGCCACTGGGCTGACCACCCTCGGGGCTCATCGACTCCCAAAAGAAGGTGTGGTTGTAATAGCCGCCGCCGTGGTTGATCACCGGGTTGCGTTTGTCAGCGGGAATGCTGTCGAGACTGGTCAAAATTTCGAGCACAGACTTGCCTTCAATCCCAGCTGCTTGCACAGCTTCGTTGAATTTGGTGGTGTAGGTCTGGTGGTGTTTGCCGTGGTGAATTTCCAGGGTTTCACGATCATAATAGGGCTCCAACGCGTCGTAGGCGTAGGGCAGAGCAGGTAATTCAAAAGCCATAGGGGATCTCCTTGGGTGTATAAATGTAAAACTGCGGCAGATGGCCGCTTAAAGCCATTTGCCGCAGTCAGAAAGGGGGATTAATTGCCGCCGAAAAAGGTTTTCAGACCGTCTTGGGTTGCTTTCATCGCTTTTTCGCCTTGGTTCCAGTTGGCAGGGCAAACTTCACCGTGTTTTTCGGTGTATTGCAGAGCGTCAACCATGCGAACCGCTTCGTCAATATTGCGGCCCAGGGGCAGATTATTGACGACAGAGTGTTGCACCACACCATTTTGGTCGATCAAGAAGAGGCCACGCAGGGCCACACCGGCATCTTCAATCAGGACATCATAATCGCGGGCAATGGTCTTGTTGAAGTCGGCCACCAGGGGATATTCCACGCCCTGAATGCCGCCGACGGCTTTGGGGGTGTTGAGCCAAGCCAAATGAGAGAAGTGAGAATCGGTGGAAACGCCCACCACTTCGGTATTGCGCTCAGCAAAGGCACTCAGCTTCTCTTGGAAAGCGTGAATTTCGGTGGGGCAAACAAAGGTGAAGTCGAGGGGATAGAAAAACAGAACGACATATTTGCCCTGCAGATTGGACAATTTAAATTCGTTTACAATTTCGCCTTTCACAACGGCTTTGGCTGTGAAATCAGGGGCTTTTTTACCAACTAAAGACATAGGGGAACCTCCAACTAATTCCGATAATTAATTCTGATAATCATGTGCCAGATTTGGGCCTCAAAGGACAATTAAGCTTAATTCCGACATCGTGTTCCGAATTATAGCACAGGCCCCGAAGGGTTGCCATGCGCGCCAATCAGAGAAAAGCCCAGGCTTAATATAAAGTTTCAATCACAGTCATTGGTAAAACAAATCACGAAAAACCGGGGCGCTTTTTGTTTTGCTTGATCTCTTCTTGATTGTGTGTGGAAATGGTCTCACCACTGCTGACACGGGCATTGGGGTCAAAGCGGTTGCGTCTGAGAATATCTTCGACCAGTTGATTGTAATCCCCATCATTGGTGGGATCGGGTGCCTTGGCTGGCGGTGGCGCTGAAGAAGCTCCCCCCGGCCCCTGGCTGCGGGTCAAAATATGGTCCATGATATCGTCATAATTCTCAGCCTTGTGGGGCTGAGGGGT
>CAZRFI010000599.1:0-1734 GCA_964598905.1 uncultured Candidatus Sericytochromatia bacterium
CAATTGCAGCAGCGCCTCCCAAGACAATCAGATCTGCCAGGGAAATCTGTTTGCCTCCGGCTGCGAATCTGTTAAAACCCGTTTGGATCTCTTCCAGCTTTTTCAGCACCTTGGCCAGCTCCTGCGGGTCATTGACTTCCCAGTCTTTCTGAGGTGCCAGACGCACCCGTGCCCCATTGGCTCCCCCACGCATATCTGTGTCGCGGAAAGTCGAAGCAGAAGCCCAGGCGGTTTTCACCAATTCGGAAACGGTCAAACCGGATTTTAAAATTTCGCCTTTGAGTTTGGCAATATCTTGGGCATCGACCAAGGCGTGTTTGACAGCGGGAATGGGATCCTGCCAAGCCAGCACCAAATTCGGCACATCTGCACCGAGATAACGGGCCCGAGGCCCCATGTCGCGGTGGGTCAGCTTAAACCAGGCTTTGGCAAAAGCCAGCTCAAAATCTTTGGGGTTCTTGTGGAAACGCTCGGCAATTTTTTTGTAAGCGGGATCCATTTTGAGTGACAAGTCAGTGGTAAACATGATCGGCGCATGGCGCTTGGTCTTGTCGTGGGCATCGGGAACGAGATTGGCGGCTTGGCCATTGGCGGGAATCCACTGGATCGCCCCTGCCGGGCTTTTGGTTTGGACCCATTCAAAGCCAAAGAGATTGTCCAGATATTGCATGGTCCAGGCGGTGGGAGAAACCGACCAAGCGCCCTCCAAACCACTGCTGACCGTATCTTTGCCGTGGCCTTTGCCACAGTTATTGGCCCAACCCAGGCCCTGCTCCTCTATCCCTGCTGCTGCGGGCTCGGGGCCGACACATTTATTCGGGGCATGGGCACCGTGGGCTTTGCCAAAGGTATGACCGCCCGCGATCAATGCCACGGTCTCTTCATCATCCATGGCCATGCGCCCAAAGGCCTGGCGAATGTCTTGAGCGGCAGCCAGTGGATCTGGATTGCCATTGGGGCCTTCTGGATTGACGTAGATCAGGCCCATCTGAACAGCGGCAAGCGGGTTCTGCAATTTGCGCTCAGAGCCATGGCGCTTGTCTGCCAACATCTCAGTTTCGGGGCCCCAATAGACCAAATCTGGCTCCCACTGATCTGCACGCCCACCTGCAAAGCCAAGGGTCTTAAAACCCATCGACTCCAGGGCCACATTGCCAGTTAGCACCATTAAGTCGGCCCAGGAGATCTTGCGGCCATATTTTTGCTTGATCGGCCAGAGCAGACGACGGGCTTTATCTAGGTTGACGTTATCTGGCCAGCTATTGAGGGGATCAAAACGCTGCTGGCCCCCATCGGCCCCACCACGGCCATCACCCGTGCGATAGGTGCCGGCACTGTGCCAAGCCATACGGATGAAAAAGGGACCGTAATTGCCATAATCTGCCGGCCACCAGTCTTGGCTTTGGGTCAAGACCAACTGGATATCTTTTTTGACAGCACTTAAATCCAGGCTTTTAAACTCTTTGGCATAGTTAAACTCTGGCCCCAAGGGATTGGACTCCGCTGCGTGCTGGCGCAGAGGTTGAAGGTTGAGCTGTTTGGGCCACCAATCCCGGTTGGTCATGGGATTGGGTGTGGGGTTGGCCAGTGCGGGCTGAAGCAGGGGCGACAGGGTAAGTGCGAAGATCGCAAATATTGGAATGGATTTTTTCAACATCGATTCGACTCCTTGGTTCGGGTTTGAATGATAAGATACTTTTATTTCATGAGAAATCTCAGCACTCTTCAAGTATT
>CAZRFI010000600.1:0-1731 GCA_964598905.1 uncultured Candidatus Sericytochromatia bacterium
GGCGTCCCAGAAATCCGTATGGATGAAGGCGCACTGCTGACCACATTTCATCCATCGGCACCCTCAAGCGCCCTTTTTTTGTGTGACTTCGACCTGCTGGGGCAGCGTTTGAGAGGCTCTGAGATCTGAACATAGTCTTCAAAGCGAATCCAGATCCGCTTGCTGCAAAACCTGTGCCTCGCGGGAAAAGAGTTCTTCGGCTTTTGTCCAACACGTATTCCTGTGATTAAACCTTTTCAACCCACGTTTAAGGTTTGTGACTGATATTAAAAACAGAGCCTTCTGGCAAAGCCCGGGTAATGGCCACCATCAACGTGCGACCCTGCTTGCTGGCATTCAGGGTGGCTCCCAAGGCCGAACCATCATTTTTATCCACGGTCCAGCCTGCATCTGGCAGTGCCTTGGCATAAAATGCGACCACTTTATCTGTGGGGTCTGTGGTTTTCCAACTTCCCACGGTTTGGCTACCTACTTGGGTTCCCGTCGTCTGGTTTGACCCGGCATAGATGGGTACATCCTCTGGCATACTTGGCAAAGAACCCTTTTCAGAAGGAGGTTTGACCGCATCCGGGCTCTGGATTGGGTTTGCCCCAGACCCTGTTTCGGGAGATGAGTTCGTTGCAGGGGCCGTGGTGGGTGAACAGGCACAGAGGCCAAAACCCAAAAACAGCACCAAGCTGCTCCTTACCAGGTTCAAAGCATGCATCTCTCTCTTCTGTGCACGTTGGGTTGACTTCATTTTAGCCGCGATAGCCATAAATGTTCTTGAATTCCCTTCCGTATTCTTTTTCCAAGTGAAGCCAAACATTGGAAAATAGTTTGCCTACCTTCAGGAAATATTTGCCATTTTAACGCAGATTCAGGATAATGTCGAGAGACCCCAAGCATTTCAGTTTTTCTACAGACGCTTTGGCGATCAATATGCTACAAGCACCTCTCGACATAAAGGCAGAGTGTGCCAGACTCAATGATTTGGCTTTCTGAAATGTATATTCCCGTCACAAAGCCATCCGCCTTTGCTAAAATTTGCGTTTCCATTTTCATGGACTCAATCACAAAAAGGGGTTGATTGAGCGCGACAGCTTGATTAAGCTGCACCAAGACTTTCAAGATTTTACCCGGCATTTGGCTGGTATAGGCATTCTGAACTTGCGCCGTTGGGGGCGGTCTCAACGGCGATATAAATTGGGCTTGGAAATTGCCAAACTCTGGGTGGTGGAGCCAAAGCTGCTCTGCTTGCCAGGAGAGCTCAAAATAATAAAAGCGCTGATCGAGCTCAAAACGGACGTGTTTCTCGCTGCATGCAATTGCAAAGATCGCATACGTCCGTCCCGCGATTCGGCACTGTAGCTGCGCAGTGTGATCTTGCGAGCGCTCATAATTGTATTCAAGTACAAGTTGTAGCTGATTAATCTCGATACAGGTCTGGGCCCATTGGTAAACCTGGTTGCGAAAGCCCGCCCGGATCCCCTTTAAAGGACCTTTGGAACGTTGTTGAAAATGAAAGGCCATCAGCGAAGCCAAGTAGACCACAGGGTCAACAAGTGGCATTTCCCAGCCCATCTCACTGATCAGCCCCGTCGAGAGCAGGCCCGCTCGCAGCTTGGGGTTTTGCAGAATCGCGGCCAAAAATGGCAGGTTGGTTTTCAGGCCAAAGATCTGGGTTTCTTTCAGAAAGCGCATCATCCGAGCCAGGGCCAGTTCTCGTGATGGGCCATGGGCAATCAGTTT
>CAZRFI010000601.1:0-1718 GCA_964598905.1 uncultured Candidatus Sericytochromatia bacterium
AGACATCCTGTTGCGGAATCGAACCGAGCATCATGGTGAGCCAAGCGGCAATAAAAGGCAGCCATTGGGCATTTTGTTTGGGCCAAAATTCAAACTTGCCCTGTGTGTGTGCATGGGTGATCACATTGCTGATGCCTCCCACTTCTGGCAGAGAGCTGACAAACCAAGCGATGCCCAATAAACCCGCCATGATCACGACCATCTGGACAAAGTCCAAAATGGCGACCGAAAGCATGCCCCCAAAGGCGGTATACGTCAACACAATCAAGGTTCCCACAATCATGCCTGTGTGTTCACTGATTTGGCCATTGCTGATGATAAAAAAGACCAGTCCCAGGGCCCTGATTTGGGCGGAGACCCAGCCCAAATATGAGATCACAATGCAAACTGTGCAGAGGACTTCGATTACGCGGTTGTAGCGGATTCTAAAAAAATCCCCAATTGTGAGCATATTCAAGCGGTAGAGCGGGCGGGCAAAAAACAAACCCGCCAAGATCAGGCACATGCTGGCGCCAAAGGGATCTGAAGCAGTGGCTTTTAAGCCGTCTTTTAAAAATGTCGCAGAGAGACCCAGCACGGTTTCTGCGCCAAACCAAGTGGCAAAAACGGTGGCTGTGACAATCGGAAAAGAGAGGTGGCGACCCGCCACAGCAAAATCACGGCTGTTTTTGACTTTCAGTGCAGCCCACAGACCGATGCCGACCGAGAGGATGAGATAGAGAATAACAAACCACAAAAGCATGGTTCAGTATAATCAGCATCGGAGTCTCGGTCTACCTTTCCGAAGTGCTTCTTTCAACTTTGTTTTTGACAGCGGTCACAATGCCCGCAGGGTGGCTGGAGCGGGGCTGCAAAATAGTGCTCTAAACGCTGTCGCCGACATTGGCGACTGCTGAGATAGACCTTTAGGGCCCGTTCTTGATTTTTAAGGCCTCTGTTCAGTATTTTTTGTTTTTCTAAGACATGTTTCAATAAGGCTGGGGTTAATTTTGGAGCTGAGACCTGAAAGTGCTGCCCAGGCAAAGGTTGTATTGCCTCTTTTTCTAACCAGGCCAGCACGATTGTCTGCAAGAGATTGGGGCCCAGGTCTAATTTGTCTTGGATCTCCAACAAGGAGCTTCCCTGATCCAAAAACTTCCAGATTTTCTGCAAGACCTCTGGTTCCCAGGGCTGGCCTTGGGCTTTTTTTTCGGCCCAGAGATTCAGGGCCAAAGCCTGTGCCAGGAAAGCCCTGTTGCGACCGGCACGGCCCACTTCTTGTACATAGGCTTCGAGACTTTCCGGGAGTTGCCAATGGATGACAGTGGCTATATCAGGGATATCCACACCCATGCCAAACGCTGTGGTAGCAACCAAAATCGCGGGCCCTGGCTCCCGAAAATAGAGATAACTTGCCTGTCGATGTGCCAAAGAAGTCCCGGCATGATAGAAACGGGCGGGCAATCCTTTCTGCTGAAGGCGCTGGGCCAGATTTTCACAGGCTTGGCGGGAACGGGCATAGATCAATGTTTTTAATGGGCGTTTGGCCACGGTTTTGAGTAAGTAATGCTCTTTTCCTCGTGGAGTCCAAACGCGTTGAATGGCCACGGCTATGTTTTCGCGCAAGACATTGCCTTGGTAGAGCTGGGGCTGCGCCAATTGCAGCACTTCACAGATATCTGCCTGAATGGCTGGGGGGGCCGTTGCCGTAAATACCCCCAGCACAGGTCGGGGGTGCC
>CAZRFI010000602.1:0-1717 GCA_964598905.1 uncultured Candidatus Sericytochromatia bacterium
CCGGCTTGGAGCCAGGTCTATGCTGGTTTTTGCGAGATTCCCAGCCACTGGGTAGCCGAGCTAAAATACACCTTTCGCAATCGGGGCCCGGCGCGCAAATTGCAGATCGGTCTGCCTTTTGACATGCCTCCCTGCCCCCCTGAAAGTGATATCAACGGGCCCAAGGCCTGCGATCCGATTGAAAATTTTGGCACTTGGCTCGATGGTCAACGGGTGCCGGTCACGTTTTTAAACCAAACCTGGCAAGAGGCGATTCCCTTTAACCGGGTCTATCTCTCCGAGGTGCCTTTTGCCCAAGGGCAAACCCGTGTCTTGCGCCACCAATACCTGAGTTACCACCAATCGGGCATTGGCGGGGAGCGTTTTCGCTATTTGCTGCGCACAGGCAGCACCTGGGGCCAACCGATTGAAAAGGTCGAAATCGCATTTGAATTGCCCCCCAACCTCGGTCCCTGTGCCTTGAGCAATTTGCCTTTTCAGCGCCTGGGGAATTGGCTCAAAATTGATCTGCGCCATTGGCGTCCAGATCGCGATCTGGAAATTGCCTTTGCCGCGCGCGAGCGGGCCCTGCTTGGGACCGCCTTTCATCCCTATGGCCAAGCCTATGGACAAGAAAGTGAAGCCGATCTCTGCGCTGAGGCCCGCGCTTTGGCCCCAGAAACACGCCAAACTCTGGTGGACCAAGTCAATCGCCTCTATGGGGCTCCTGCCAGTACCACCCCCCAACTCAGAGGCGATGCCTGGCCGCTCTGCGCCAATGCAGATTACCTCTCTCCCTACCGCGATAAAGGATTTGCCCTGCCCTTTTTGCCAGATCCGGCTTGGCCCGGCAATCTGCCCAGTGGGCTGGCGATCTGTTTAAAAGAATTGGAAAACAAACCATGAGCAGCGCTGAACAGATCAGCCCCCCGATCCAAAGCCTGCAGCTGGATTTGGGCCCCCATAACAGCTCGGAGATTCGCATTGGTGCAGGCATATTAACCTGCCTGCCCGAGTGGTTGTCCAAAGACAGCAGCGATCCCCATGTGGTGCTGGTGGCTGACACATTTTTAAGCACTCAGGCCGAAGCGCTTCAGGCCGCCTTTTTGGCCCAAGGTTGGCGGACTGACCTGATTCAAGTGCAGGTCAGTGAGGCCTTTAAAGATCTGGAAAAACTCTTGCCGCTCTATGGCCAATTGCTCGAGGCCAAAACCCATCGCCGCTCTTGGCTTTTGGCCCTGGGCGGCGGCGTGATCGGCGACGCAGCAGGGTTTCTCGCCGCCAGTTATATGCGCGGGATTCGCTGGGTCAGCTTGCCTTCGACTCTGTTGGCCCAGGTCGATAGTGGCCTGGGTGGCAAAACAGGGGTCAATCATCCGTCCGGCAAAAACCTGATTGGGGCCTTTCATCAGCCCCGTATGGTGCTCTGTGATTCAGCATTGTTGGGCAGTTTGCCGGCCCGTGACGTGGTCTCGGGCCTGGGTGAAATGTTGAAATACGGCCTGATCTACGATGCCGCCTTTTTTGACTGGCTGATGGCCCATTTGCAGGCCTTGCAGGCCCTGGATTCAGACTGCTTGGTTACAGCGATTGGCCGCTGTGTGGACTTTAAACTGCAGGCCGTGGCCGCCGACGAACGTGATGAAAATGGCGTGCGCGAAATCCTCAATTTTGGCCATACCGTGGGCCACGCGCTTGAGAGCTTGAGTGATTACGGCTATTACCGCCACGGCGAAGC
>CAZRFI010000603.1:0-1703 GCA_964598905.1 uncultured Candidatus Sericytochromatia bacterium
GGGCCAAACTGGCCATTGCTTTTGGGATAAAAATCCTGGTGATAGACACAGAACAAGAACGGATCAGCGGTTTGCCAGGGAAAACCGAGTTGAAAGCTGTTTAAAATTGCGGATGGAGCCATTTTTTGTCACTCCTTGTGCACGTCGTGCAGGTGTTTTGGTTATTATTGCACGTGCAAGGGGGCTTCAGACAAGTCGATTGCCGCTGCTGGGTCGGCCCCAAAGAGCACCTGCAAGCGCTCTCCCAGACGTGTATTGCGGTGTTTGAGCCGTTCGTTCTGCGCGGCCCGTTCGATTGCCCAGGGGTCTCCCATCAGCACCAATAACTTCTGGGCGCGGGTCATGCCGGTATAGAGCAGATTGCGCTGCAACATGATGTGGTGTTGGCGGGTCAGCAGCAGAATGACAACCGGGAATTCTGCCCCCTGGGATTTGTGAATCGTGAGGGCATACGCCAGATCCAGTTCCTGCAATTGTTCGTCTGCGATTTCCACAGTTTTATCCACAAAGGCCACTTTCAGCCGCCGTTCGCCGGGATAGACTTCAACCACCTGGCCGAGATCGCCGTTAAAAATCTCCAATTCGTAATTGTTTTTGAGCTGGATCACCCGATCCCCCAAGCGCAAGCGCTGATGACTGACCTGTACCTCGGCCTCGGGCGTCAGGCTGGCCGGGGCGGGATTGAGGACGGCTTGCAAAGCGCGGTTGAGGGCCTGGGTGCCAATTTGGCCTTTGCGCATGGGGCAGAGCACCTGAATATCCGTGGGTGCATAACCGGCAGCGGGCAGGCGGCGCGACACCAAATCCAGCAATTGGGTGGTGGTGTCGTCGGGCTGGGTGCAGGCGATAAAAAAAGCATCTTCGCTGCGGTTGCGGCCTGTCGGTGGCAAAAGCACCGGCGGCTCGCCTTGATTGACCCGGTGGGCATTGCGCACAATGCGGCTGGCCTGGGCCTGGCGGTAGATTTCGGTTAACTTTACCGCGGGAATCACCTTACTCTGCAGCAGTTCTGCCAGCACCGCGCCGGGGCCGACCGAGGGCAATTGATCGCTGTCGCCGATCAGTATCAGGCGGCAGGCGTTGGGCAGGGCCTTGAGCAGGTCGTTAAACAGCGTCATTTCCACCATTGAGATCTCATCCAACAGCACCAGATCTGTTTTAAGCGGCTCGTCGGCCCCGCGAATAAAACACTTGAGCTGGGGATCAAATTCCAGCAGGCGGTGCAAGGTCAGGGCCTCATCGCCAGTCACCTCTGAGAGCCGCCGGGCGGCCCGGCCTGTGGGTGAGGCCAGTTTGTAGCGCAGCTTTTGATCTTTAAACCAGGCCAAAATGGCTTTGCTGACCGTTGTTTTGCCTGTGCCCGGCCCGCCTGTTAAGATCATGACCTTGTGGCTTACAGCCGCTTCGATCGCCTGGCGTTGGCCCTCTGAAAAATCCATTTTTTGCTCAGCTTGGTAATGCTCCAGCCAATCAGCAAAGCTGTCTGAATCCAAAGGCGGCAAATCGCCCAAGAGTTCTTTTAAGCGCTCGGCGGCTTCTTGTTCGGCTTTGCCGTAGCGGTAGAGGTAGATATCATACAGGGGGGGCGTGTTGGGGGCTGTGGGGGTAAGACGCAATTCGGGCCAGAGCTCGCGCTCGCTGAGCCCTTTTTCCAGGGCTGCGGCGATCTCACTTTGGGGCAGGCCCAAAAGCTGGCTGGCCTG
>CAZRFI010000604.1:0-1696 GCA_964598905.1 uncultured Candidatus Sericytochromatia bacterium
TTGAATTGCTCTACCACTATGCCTGCCAGGATATTCAGGCCAGCATGGAAAAGATCCGCGAGAATGATGCGCAAATGCTCAAGGTCTGCCACGAGATCGACGAGTATTTTTTTACCACCTCTCAAGTGGCCCAAGACCCGCTTTACCAGACCCTCAAACGCCAGCTCGAAGAGCGCATCTTGACTTCCAATTCGATCTTTATCTTTGGGGGCCATATTGCGGTGCTCTGGAACCGCTTGAACTTTTTTAAGCTCAAAGAGGCCTTTCAAACGGCTTTGGCGCGCGGGGCCAATTTTTATACAGTTTCAGCTGGCTCGCTCTGTCTCTGCGATTATCTGGTGGTCTTTGACGACAATTCCAACGAGTGGACAGGCTCCTCGCGCATGTACGATTTTGAACTCTTTGATCAGGGTTTTGGCCTGGTCACCAAGGTGCAACTCTTCCCCCATTGCAAAGACTATATCTTCATGGAAGACCCCGATACCATTGCCTACACTGCGGCCCGCTTTAATCACAGCATGAGTGTCGGCCTCGACCAAAATTCCTTTTTGCTGATGGAGACCTACCGCGATGGAGACAGCGAATACGAGCGCTTTTCTTCAGTTGGCAAAGACGAGGGCCTCTATGTGTTTAAACCCAGCGGCGAGATCGAGATCAAACACCGGGGCGACGAGCTGATACTGCCGGGAACACGGTTTTATAAAAATTCTCAATAGTGGTAGCGCAATTGTGCAATCAAGAGCGATTCCCCTGCGACTTTAGACACAATTCGGTGTTCATCATTGATGCGCCGAGACCAATAGCCTGCCAGTGCATGTTTGAGGGATTCGGGTTTGCCAATCCCCTCATAGGGCGTGCGACAAATTTCTTTGATCAGCAGATTTATGCGCAAGAGGATTTTTTTGTCTGTTTTTTGCCAAAAGAGATAATCTTCCCAAGCGCCCTCAGCAAAAATCAGCGTCACTCCAACAGGGTCCGTTCTTGTCCTTGCTGATTTTCAAGTTCCAAGGCGGCATTCAGCAAACGGCGGGCATTTTTGGGCGAGCGCAGCAAATAGGCCGTTTCTTCCATGGCATGGTAATCGGCCAGAGAAATAATCACCACAGATTCATTTTGTTTGCGAGTGACAATCACAGGGGCATGATCCTGGCAAACTTCATCCATGGTTTGGGCAAAATTTTGGCGAACGGTTGTATAACTGATGGCTTTCATGATTGAATCACCTCCTGTACAGTTTACTGTACAATATGGGCTTTTCTGAATGCAATCTTTTTAGTGATAAAACTGCCTAATGGCT
Organism: uncultured Candidatus Sericytochromatia bacterium; assembly: GCA_964598905.1. Lineage (GTDB taxonomy): Bacteria > Cyanobacteriota > Sericytochromatia > UBA7694 > UBA7694. Next base: position 1,298 of record CAZRFI010000604.1, read on the forward strand.
TCACAGACCCTCAAAATCTGCTCGGAACTCAATTCGGGGTAAATCGGCAAGCTGAGAATCTCTTGGGCCTGTTGCTCGGCCTGGGGGAAGTCACCGTATTGGTAACCCAGGGCTTTGCCCACCGTTTGCAGGTGGATCGGCACAGGGTAGTGAATCGCCGTGCCAATGCCTTTTTCGCTCAAAAAGGCCTGCAATTTGTCGCGCTGCTGGGCCCGAATCACAAAGGTGTGGTAGACCGCAAAGGCGGCGGGGGTTTCGATTGGGCATTGCACTTGGGGAATGTCTGCCAAACATCTGCGGTAGAGAGCTGCATTGGCCCGGCGTTTGAGGGTCCAGCTCTCGAGGTGTAGAAGTTTGACCTGCAACTTAGCTTCTTGAACGCCTTCCACCTCCACAACC
>CAZRFI010000605.1:0-1680 GCA_964598905.1 uncultured Candidatus Sericytochromatia bacterium
GCCAACCGTATTCGAGAGCGGGGCAATCTGTTTCAGCGCCAAAGGGGCCTGCAAAGTGCCCCCCCGCCCAATAAATCTGAGCCGATCGGTTTCACACGAGATCTGATCGGGTTCACCCGCTTGCACCAACATCAGGTGGATCAACCAGGGCGGGGTTTCTTCGGGAGAACTGGCCCTGCGGCTACAGAGCAGGGCTGAGGACTCGGGCAAAAATTCGGTCTGAATAAAGAGATTGTTAAAAGCCGGATGCATGGCCTCTGCTGCCGGGCTGGTCAAAACGACCTCTGAATACGAGGTCAATTCTATCCGGCGCGGCACCGAAGAGCGATTGGTAATCCGGATTCGTCTCAATTCCACATCATCTTCGGGGGAGACACTGATCTCGGTATGTACTTCGAGGCTGGCATGTTGATGCCGGAACTCGGCACGGGCCTGGGTAAAAATCGCCTCGTAATTTTTACACGGACGCAAACTGGGGTGGAAAGCCGCCGACCAATAATCGCCACTGGCCAAATCGCGCAGATAGACAAAACTGCCCCACTGATCGCGGGTCACATCTTCGCGCCAGCGGGTGACCGCCAGATCATTCCAACGGCTATAACCACTGCCTGCACTGCTGATCGCCAGATGGTATCGGCCATTGGACAAGAGATGGACATCGGGGGTGTGGGGACTGGGATTGGTAAAAATCCGCATCGCACTTTCGGCATCACTTGAAAGGATGCGCGAAACTTCCAGTTCTAAATCTTGGGCAAAGATACTGGCTGCTGTTTTGGGCACCCGCTCTTGCAATAAAAGCTCTGCGGCTTTAAAAGGGGGATAGGCCATAAAACGTCTTTGCATCGGGGAATCTTGCAAGAGTGTGAGCAGCGCCAGTAGGCTCATGCCCTGATGGTGAGCCATATACGAGCAGATCAAAGCCGAGGCTTCGTCGGGATTGAGACGCGCAGGGGTATAGTCGATCGCCTCATAAAAACCATAGGGGCCTTCCCGGCCCTCTGCCGCCAATTGAATCAGGTTCTCACAGGCCGCTTGGGGGTCAATCATCAGGGCCATGGCGCTGGCATAAGGGGCAATCACCAGATCTTCGGCCAGGCCCCGTTTTAAGCCCAGGCCCGGCACCCCAAAAGCCCGGTATTGATAGTTGAGCTGCACATCGGTGCGGTTATAACCCGACTCAGAAATGCCCCAGGGCACCCCCCGCAATTTGCCATAGGCAATTTGCTGCTTGACAGCGGCTTGGCAGGAGTGCGCGAGCATCGTGTTCTCATAAGTGGGCATCACGAGCATGGGCATGAGGTATTCAAACATCGAACCGCTCCAAGACACCAGCAACGGCTCATTTTGTGAGGCCACCAGCAGACGCCCGAGTGAGAACCAGTGATCCTGTGGGACTTGCCCCAGGGCAATGGCAATATAACTGCAGAGCCGGGCCTCAGAGGCGAGCAGGTCGTAAAAACTATTGTCCATACGCCGTTCGCTGACATTAAAGCCAATGGAAAACAGGGCCCGTGAGGGCTCGTAGAGAAAGCCAAAATCCATATCACCCAAGAGTTCGGCTTCTGCAGCAAGCGTTTCCAATTGGTTCAGGTAAATCTGCGCCCGTTCTTGGGCCAGGTCCAGGTTGCTTAAAAGTGACGTCAGGTAAGCGCTCTCAGAGGCCCAGTCTTGGGCTGAGAG
>CAZRFI010000606.1:0-1660 GCA_964598905.1 uncultured Candidatus Sericytochromatia bacterium
TCGAGGGAACGAATAGTTTGATTCTATTTTGATGTGAGATGAAAATCAACTCAAAAAGGCTGTATTTCAGTTCAAGAACCCATCCCTCACGTTGTTGTATAATCACAAAAGAGGTGATTACAATGATTCAAGATAATCATTTGCTCAACGATTTTCATGCTTTGTCTCCCGATAAACAGGCTGAAGTGATTGATTTTATCCAGCGTTTAAAACAAAGGCAAAACACCCCTGGCCGAAAGTGGCATGAAATTGCTGGTGCTGCAGTTGCGCCATTGGTAGATGAAGATGCTCAGAATTGGGTTTCACATCAACGTCAGGAAGCAAATAGGCAGATTCCTGTCGGCACATGAAGATCTCAGCCAAACTGACAATGCTTTAAGAAGACCTCTGGCGATAAAAATCAAATCAACATACCCTTTGATTCCTGCCATAGAACCCATCATCCCGGTTGGCCAAGCCCATGAAAAGTGAAGGCAATTGCCGCGCCGCAGTCCCATGGATGGAATAGACAAGGCGCGGCACTTAACAGCTTCTAGCAGAGCCATGGGCGATGCTTAGAATGCTCTTACTAAGCACCGCAGGTGCTGTAGTGAGTGGAGCACATGGATGTGCGTAACGAACGGCCTGAACTTCATGGGCTTGTGCCAACTGGAGCTACTGACCGCTTTCTAATAACTCAATATCCTTTCCGCCATCATTTGCATAAATATGATTAGTAATCAGATCCCTTCTTTTCTGAACCAGCAGCCACTCCTTTTTTGCACCCTGTCTGAGAGCCAGACATAGAGTTATAATGAAGGAGATCGGAATCCCGTTGGACTGTACCCCCTCTCTTTGCATGGCGCTGATTCCGGGCTGAATTGTTAAACAAGGAAGAATCTTATGAGAAAAGCTTTTTTGGGTGCTGCGCTGGGTCTGGGCGGCGCGTTGGGTGTCTTTGAACTCTGGTACCGCAGCCGCGAAAACAAACCCTGTCTGATGCTGCCTGCACACCGCCATCCCTGGCGGATTCACAATTACGCCGCCGACAAACGGATTTACCGCACCAATATCCCGATTCGCAATTTCAGCCGCAAATACGAGTGTACCGTCGTGGATGTGCAGCCCCGTGTGCGCCTTTTGGGCAAAGGGGCCTTGCCCGACCCCGATGCGATTAAAGTCACTGCGACGATTCGTCCCTGGCACAAAGAAACCCGCGAAGATGGCTATTGGCCTGCGTATATTCTCACGCCCCAAACCACCTTGGAGTTTGAACTGGCCGTTGAATGCACAGGTGATCTGGAAAAACTCAAAGACCTACACGCGATTGTGGTTGACCTCGACTATATCACCTACAGTCGCCGCAGCAAGATTGCCCGCCACGAAGAGATTGTGCTGATTCCCGAACAGGATGTCTCCGCTTCTCCTGATGCGATTTCCGAAGGCGATGTGACTCTGATTCCCGTCAAAACCCATATCCTCACCGATGCCGACAATATGGCCGAAGTCATCGCCAAATACGCAGCTCCCCTGGCCCAGTCCGGCGACGTGGTGGTGATGGCTGAGAGCGTGGTGGCAATCACCCAGCGCCGCTACCTGATTCCCGATGAACATATCCGGCCTGGCTTTTGGGCCAGCCGCCTGTGCTTTTTGGTTCCGAATGTTGGCAGCCTGTCTTCGG
>CAZRFI010000607.1:0-1648 GCA_964598905.1 uncultured Candidatus Sericytochromatia bacterium
CCCTTCTGACCCATACCCAAGGTGTACGCTCCCAGGCCTTTGTCCGTGGGCAGGGTAATTTCAAAATGGGTCTTGTCGAGCCAAACGGGCGAGATGGGCCCGCCCCCGGTATAAAAAGCGCCCCCACTTGTGTAAAAACGGGCACTTTCATCGGGCACATGCACAAAGACCGAGACCTCCGCTGGGGGAAAATCCGCCAGAAATTCAAATTTCATTTTGACCGGCGGACCCGATTTGACCTTGGCTGGCGGGCCACTTTGCAATTGCACCAGTCCCTTGGCAAAATTCTGGGTGGCATAAATATCCCCATTTTTGAGCGCAACGCCCACACCCAAATGGCGAAAACTCTCGCTGACCATATTGGCATAATGGCCCGGTGAGTGTTTCCATTGGATAAACAGGCCCAGAGCGACTTCAGCTTCATCATCTTGGCCCAAACTGCGCATGGCAATATTTTCGCCTGAGCCCATGGTCAGCAACCCCGGCAAAAACAGCTTCAGGCGGTCTGAAGGCCCCCGCCCCTGGGGATCGGTATGCGCAAAAAAGCCCTGATCGGCCATGGCCTGGCTGTGTTTGCGGGCAATTTGGTACAGGCCTTTTAAGGGCGCCAAAGGCGGTACTTTTTTTTCCTGCCGCAATTGATTGGTCAACCTATGGATTTCTGTTTCGACACTGTCGAGATCGAGCGCGGCAGCCGGCATCAGGCTCTGGCTCCAGCAAAGTGTCGCAGAGAGGGCCACAAGCGCAAGTGAAAAAGCATTTGATTTTTTTAATTTCATAAAAGGGACCTCCGGCAAAGTCTCTCCTGAGGCTAGCGGTTTTGGGTTGAATTTGTCAAGTCACAGCTGTTTCGCTTCGCCGTTTGCTGCTTGGGACATGTTAATCTGAAGGTATGTTAACGCCCTCTCTGCGCGTCTCTGAATCGGAACAACAGGCCGAAATCCTCTTTCGGGCCAGCATCGAACGTGCCACAGCGCTTATGGACGAAGCGGGTTGTCTGATTCTCGAAAACCTCTTTCCCCGGCCCTGGATCGACAAGCTCAGTGCGGCTTTTTTTGCGCGCTTGCAGGGCCATGACGAAGCCCAGCTGATTCGCAGCGGGGTACCCGTGGGCGATCGCCGCTATATGTATTTGCAGCCCCTGAGCCCGCCTTTTGACAGCCCTTATTATTATGCCAACGGCCTGGTTTTGCCGATTTTACAAAACCTGCTTGGCCATGACTGTGTGATCAATACCAGCAGTGTGGTCATGGCTCTGCCCGGTGCGCAGGCCCAAAAGATGCACCGCGACAATGAATTGCCCTTTGGGGCCAATCCACTTTCGGGGCAAATTCCGCCGCTGGCGATTAATCTGGCGATTCCGCTGGTGGATCTCAGCCCCGAGACCGGAGCCACGGCTTTGCATCCGGGCTCTCACCGCAAAATCCGGCCTTCGGGCAGCTTTGACTTTGAAGGTATCACTCCCGCCTATTTGCGCAAAGGCGATGCCTACTTGATGGACTTTCGGCTGGTCCATGCAGGCACTCCCAATACCAGCCAGCAGTTGCGGCCCGTGATTTACCTGATCTATGCCCGGCACTGGTATCTCGACGCCGAAAACCACCTCAACCGGGGCCAGAACTATTTGGATGTGCCCGATACCACTTTG
>CAZRFI010000608.1:0-1633 GCA_964598905.1 uncultured Candidatus Sericytochromatia bacterium
ATCACACCTTGGATATCTGCCACTTCGAGAGCCTGTTCAACCAATTCAAAGAGTTTTTCGTCCAAATAACGTTCTAAAAAGCGGGTGATCTCCCGTTTGGCCGAGGTCACGGTTGTGGGCGGAATATCCTGGGGATGGAAGCGCCGGATCAGATCTTTGACCAGCGCAGGTAAATCCATTTTTTCGACCAAGGGGGGGATAATCACCTCGTAATGGTGAATCAGGTAATCGTGAATCCAATGCACGAGATTTTCTTTGAAATGATTGAGATCTTCCCAGGACATTTCACGCGGATTAAAGCGCAGCAGGGCCCGCGAAATCACATCATCAAGCCGCATCATCGAGAGCACTTCATCCAACATTTCATTGGAGCGCTCGGGATCACTCTCCAAAAAATGGCGCAGCTTGCTCAAGACATCGGGCAGATTGAGAAAAAACAGCACCACCGCATACCGGCCTGTCATTTTGGCTTTGGCCAATTCGTCCAGGGCGGCAATATTCGAAGGCGTGAGCAGGCTGATCAGACTCACGCGCACATGCTCAGGGGTCAAGACACTCGACATGATGCGCTGGCTTAAAAATGCCGCCATCGCAGGTGTGACCTTGAAGTTTTCGAGCACGCTGTCCATGATCCGGTCCAAGACCTGGCGGATGCGCTCGGGGGTCAGGCTCTTGTGGGAGAGGTGTTCAATCAAACCCGGCAGGCTGCGCTCAATCAAATTGGAGAGTGCCCCGCCCATGTCCTCCGAGAGCAATTCCAGCTTTTCGGGCTGGCCCATTTCTTCGAGCAAGGCGTCCACGCTGCGGTTGATGGCCTGCCCGAGGCGGTCGTTGGTCAATAATTGCCGGGCCAAATGTTGAAAGTCTTCGCGGGTCAAAAGCGTATCCACAATCAAGGCCGAGATTTTCTCAGCCAGACGGGCCTGCTCAGCAGGCACCAGCCCCGGCGTAAAAGGCAGCTTTTTGCCCCAGAGATAGATCGGCTCCAGCGGGTGAAACAACATGCGCACGGCGATATCGTTGGTAAAATAACCCACGCCCGTGCCAACAATCGGCGGAATCAAGAGTTGTATCCAATTGGCCATACTGCTAATTTAGCACAAAGCAGCCCCGCTCGGGGAGTTCGTCCTTTTCACTCCGCTCAGGGCTCGACTTAGACTCCGCTCGACAAGCAGAGGCAATAAAACAAGTCTCTGCTCAGGGTGCGTTTAATAGACATACCCTGTTGGCCAAGGGCCTGAAAAGAGAGGGCAACAGGAACCCCACCGGGCCAGGATGGACAAAGGTGGGGTGACTTTTAAGTGCTTCTAGCAGAGCCTATGGCGATGTGTAGAATGCGCTTACTTAGCACCAACGGTGCTGTAGTGAGTGGAGCCCATGGATGGGCGCAGCGAACGGCCCGAACGTCAGGCTCTTGTGCCAACCGGAGCAGATCTTCTTATTAAAACTGCCCCGGCTGTTCTCAGAGAACTGCTTTAGTCCGTCAATTTAAACGCCACTTTGCGCCGTTCCAGCTCTTCGACATTGATGCCCCCAGCGGTCAGGCCTTTTTCGAGCTTGCCATTTTGGACCCAACCCGTACCAAAGAACGGTTTGTCTTTATTGGCCATATCTTTGACCCAGCTATTGCTGT
>CAZRFI010000609.1:0-1615 GCA_964598905.1 uncultured Candidatus Sericytochromatia bacterium
TGCAGCTCTATGATCTCGAAGGCAATCCGATTCGTCAGATCACCACCAGTATTGGTGTTGCCCAATACACCACCCGCGATCTCAAATCCGAAGACCTGGTGCGCCGAGCCGATGACGCCCTGTACAAATGCAAAGGCTCAGGGCGCAATTGCATTCACATTCACTGGGACAGCCAAGGAATTTCCAAATACCATCCGGGTCAAATGACCTCGGTGACTTAGGCCTTGATTTAAACCTCAAGCTTTGGGGGGCTCAGACAGGGCTTCCGCTTTTTTGTCATCGAGACCGGCGATGGAGAAGGTCTCTACCCTTAAAATAAAGCCATTTTTGAGCGTCCAGATCTCATAATCATTGCGCACATCGCCGACTTCGTCCATATTCAGATCACCCGACACACCTTGGTAGTCGATATCTTCGCCTTTGGCCAAGAGTTGCAGGGCCTGTTTAAGTGCGTCTTTGCCTGGGCGAATTTGGGTGCCAGGCGGGCTGGCCACCTCACGAATGGCTTGGCGCAGGTCTTTGGTATTGGAGAAACGGGTGCGCTGCAGGGCCAAGGCCGAGAGAATCAAGGCATCATAAGTATTGGCGGCATAAGAGACCGGAAAATCGCCATAGCGTTGGATATAGGCCTCTTGAAAAAATTGGGCATCAGCCATTTGCGAGGAGGAGGCAGGAATGGCACCCAAAGAGGTGTCGAGTTTTTCGGGGCTGTTGACGCCTTGGACAATTTCAGCGGCTTTGAGGCCATCGGAAAAAAACCACTTGAGCTGAGGTACCAAGCCGCTTTTGAGCCAAGCATTAAAGATGCCAGGGGCCTCACCGGGATAGCCAATAAAACAGACGGCGTCCACGGATTGGCTCAGCAATTGTTTGATCTCAGCATCATAATCGGGTTTGACGGCTTCGGGGTATTTGATCTGGGCCAGCACCTGAATCTGGTGTTTGTCCAAATCGGCTTTGAGCACGTCATTTAAAGATTGACCATAGGTATTGTTGACATAGAGGGTGGCGACTTTTTTAAAGCCAAATTCGCGGATTTTGGCTGCCAGGATTTGGCCCTGAAAAGCGTCTGAGGGCACTGTGCGAAAGAAATAACCGCCATCATCAATACTTGAAAACAGGGCGGAGGTTGATGCTGGGGAGATCATCGGCTTTTGTTTTTCTTTCATCACGGTCAGAACATCCCGGCTCTCTTGGCTACCAGAGGGCCCAATTAAGGCCTGAATATCCGGGTTTTGGGCAAACATCTCGCGTACACGCTGAGCCGCGATCGGCCCGCTGGTGGCTGAGTCGACATGGAAGAGTTTGATTTGTTTGCTATCGACACCACCGACCTGATTGAGGTGTTCTGCCGCCAATTCAGCTGCTTTGCGCCGAGAAGGCCCCCTGGCTGCCAAGGAGCCTGTCAAAGGCACAGCAACCCCCAATTTGACCACCGGAGGTTCGATCGGGGGGCTATTGGGGGGATTGCAAGAAAAAGACAAAAAGCTCAAGGCGAGCACAGGGGCTCGCCTTAATCTTTTAAACTCAAATTTCACAGAAAGAGAAATTTAATTGATGACGTCAATCCGAATCTGATCTTTCAGGGCCGGATTGTCAACGGAGATGGCTTCCA
>CAZRFI010000610.1:0-1614 GCA_964598905.1 uncultured Candidatus Sericytochromatia bacterium
CGGGGTTCGTGGGTTTGTGTGCCGGGAGGCAAAATCCCCCATTCGAGCTTCAGTGCTCTCGGTTCGAGCCCGAGTTGATTGAGCAAATCTGCGATTTTGCCTGGGATCACGGGGGCCAAAAGTGCCGCTGCCAGTCTAAAAATTTCCAGTACATGCCAGAGTATGGTACCTGTGCGGGGCAGATCCGATTTGGCCGTTTTCCAGGGAGCCGTCTGTTCCATATATTTATTGGCCCTGCGCACCAATTGCAAGGTTTCTTCAAGGGCTGCGTGCAATTTAAAGTCCAACACAAGTGCTTTGACATTGGCAATGGTCTGAATCCCCAACGCTTCGATTTCGATTTCAAGTTCGCCTTTTTCACCTGGGGTGGGGATCACCCCCTCAAAATTGCGTTTGAGCAGGTTGAGGGTGCGATTGAGCAAATTGCCGAAATCGTTGGCCAGATCGCTGTTGATGCGCTCCACCAGGGCTTTTTCACTAAAATTGCTGTCGAGCCCCAGCGTCATGTCGCGAATCAAGAAATAGCGAAAGGCATCAACGCCATATTTGTCCATCAAATCCAAGGGTTTGACCACATTTCCTTTGGATTTACTCATCTTGGCCGAATCCATCAGCCACCAACCGTGGGCCAAAATGGTCTTGGGTTGGGTGTAACCCGCCGCTTCTAACATCGTGGTCCAATAGACACAGTGGGTGGTGAGAATGTCTTTGCCAATTAAATGTAGCGAATTGGGCCACCATTTTTGCAACTCTGCTTCGCCGCCTCTGTCGAGATGGACGGAGATATAGTTGATGAGAGCGTCGAACCAGACATAGGTCACGTAGTCTTTGTCAAAAGGCAGTTCAATGCCCCAACTCAGGCGGGACTTGGGCCGAGAAATACACAGATCCCCCAGTGGTTGGCGCAAAAAGCCCAAGATTTCGTTTTTGCGGCTTTCAGGGCGAATAAAATCCGGGTGGCTCTCAATATGTGCAATCAGCCAGTCTTGATACGCGCTCATTTTAAAGAAATAATTCTTTTCTTTGATAAAGCTGATCTCAGGGCTGTCTTTGGTATAGCCTTTTTCTTCGATCTCTTTATCCGTCAAAAAGCGCTCTTCGGAGACCTCGTACCAGCCTTCGTAGGTGGCATCGTAGATCAGGCCTTTGTCCCAAATCCGCTGCAAAATGTCGGTTACAACCGCTTTGTGGCGGGGTTCGGTGGTGCGCACAAAATCGTCAGGCACGATGCCCATTTTCTCCCAGAGCGCCTGAAAACGCGGGGCCATGCGGTCACAATGTTCTTGGGGGGTGATGCCCAGTTTGTCTGCGGCCTGTTGCACTTTTTGGCCGTGTTCATCCAAACCCGTCAGGAAAAACGTTTCATCTCCCATGATCCGGTGGTAGCCTCTGAGCACATCGGCCAGGGTTGTGGTGTAGGCGTGGCCGATATGGGCCTCGTCGTTGACATAATAAATCGGGGTGGTGACATAAAAACGGGAGGGGTGTGTGGGTTCAGTCATGGTTTTGAATTGGGGCTGCCTTCCTGCAAGATCCTGCTGACATTATACCGGCCACGGGTGATATAGTGGGAGGGAATCTCAATCTGGAGTGCCGTTTGATGCGTCTATTGCC
>CAZRFI010000611.1:0-1612 GCA_964598905.1 uncultured Candidatus Sericytochromatia bacterium
AGAGCATTGGCGCAATGTCTTTGTTGTCGGCGATGTCGATCAGAGTATTTATTCTTTTCGCCACGCCAATTTCCGCATCATTCTCAGGTTTCAGCAGGACTACCCAGATGCCACGGTGATCAAACTTGAAGAGAATTACCGTTCAACAGGTCGCATTCTGGCCGCCGCCAATGATCTGATCAACCACAACCGCGAGCGCTTCGAAAAGACCCTGATCGCCACCCGTGGGCCCGGAGAGCCAATTCGCTTTCACCAGGCCCCAAACGAAGACGAAGAGGCCAATTTTATTGTCAGGCAAATTCAGCGCATCCAAGAACAGCAGGACCTGAAATGGGGAGATTTTGCCATTCTCTACCGCACCAATGTCCAATCGCGCCTGTTTGAGCAAAAATTGGTCCAGGCCCGCCTGCCCTATCACGTGGTGGGGGGCTTTCGCTTTTACGATCGCCGCGAGATCAAAGACCTGCTCGGCTATCTCTATGTTTTGTCGAATCCCCAGGACAGTATCAGCCTGCGCCGGATTATCAACACCCCCAAACGCGGCCTGGGCCCCAAAGCCCTGGAAACCCTTGAGACCTTTGCCACCTTTGAAGGCCGGGGCTTAACGCTCTGGGAGGCGATTCAAGAGCCCTCGGTGACAGACCAACTCGGCAGCAAAAACCAAGAGGCCCTGGAAGAATTTGCCCAAACCATGACCCGGCTGCGCAAAACGCCTTTGCCCGTGGCCGAATTATTGGAGCGGGTCTATGTCGAAAGCGGCTACAAAGCCGAACTCGAAGCAGAGCCCGACGAAAAACAGCGCCAGAACCGCAACGAAAATGTGCAGGCCTTGATCCAGGCTGCAATTGACTTTGAAGAGAAAAGCAAAGACACCACCAATTTACAAAAATTTCTCGAAGAGGTGGCGCTGTTTTCGGACTCTGACAGCAAAGACGAAACCAAAACCGTCAAGCTGATGACCGTACACAGTGCCAAAGGCCTGGAATTCCCGGTGGTCTTTGTGCCCGGCGTCGAGGAGGGCATATTTCCCCATGTGCGCTCGATCTATGATGGTGAACAGGCGATCGAAGAAGAGCGCCGCCTGATGTACGTGGCCATGACCCGTGCCCGCAACCACCTGTTTTTGATTCACACCGCCAACCGCCGCAATAAACGCGCCACGATCTCCAACCGCATTTCGCGTTTTATGGTCGAGATCCACCAGCATATCCAGATCCCTGGCACCTTAATGGTGGCCTTTCGCAACCACGAATACGAGCAGCGCCTGAAAAAAATGAATAACAAGACCTTTGCCGATCTGCCGCCGGTCGAAGGCGAACGCCCCAAAACCGCTCCCAGCCGAGTGGCTCCCAGCACATCCAGCGCCACCTTGGCTCCCCCGCGGCCAACACAAACAGCCAAAGCGGCAGCCCCTTCGGCCTTGCGGCCCGCACTTCAGGCCGGGGATCGGGTGCGCCATCCCCAATGGGGCCTGGGCGAGGTGCAAAAAGTGATCCGCAGCTTGGCCAGTGTTTCCTTTGAGGGGCAATTGCGCACGCTGGATTTAAACGTGGCGCCGCTGGAGAAATTGTCTTAAGATTCAGCCCCAGGGCCAACAGGTCTTTTTCATTGC
>CAZRFI010000612.1:0-1611 GCA_964598905.1 uncultured Candidatus Sericytochromatia bacterium
ATTTTAAGAAACCTTGCAGGTGATGTGTTGGCTCAGCAAAATTTTAAGCTGAGCAGTGAACTATATCCTGGGTGTAGTCCCAAATATCCGAATTGCACAACAACAGAAATCACGCTTCAGCTCTCCAAACCAGCAGAACCAACCCCAACCCCCAGCAACACGCCAACCCTCTAAATTTAAACTGAATGAATCAGCAGAGCTATGCCTTGAGTTCTTTGACGACTTCTCTTTCCCATTGCGCCAATTCGCGCTCCAATTCCCGCAGCAGCGCCTCACAGGCGGCCACCCGTTCAGGCTCTAGCGGTTGCGGATTATAGCGCAGCTCGTAATAATGCTCTGTCAGGGTTTCCAAAGCGGTTCTCAGTGTTTCACTCTCCCGCTCAGTCAATATGCCCGAAACCCGCTCCCGTGGCGTGGCCCCCAGGGGCATGTCAATCCCCAGACGTGCTTCGGCTTTCTCAAGCCAAGCCAGGTAGGGGGCGACGATGGCTTGGCGGGCGCTCTCTTGGCGATAAGCGGGTTGCCAGAGTGTGGCCGCCACGCTGCGTTTGACGCGCAGCGAATTCAAATAGACCCCCGCCAGAATCAGGCCAATCAGGCCGGCGACCCAGACGGTGAGCTGGCCAGGAGAGACCACTTGCAGCAGGTTGTTCAGGGCTTTAAAGCCATTGGCCAGCCATTGCAAGCCAGCATTGAGTCCGCTTTCGAGGGCCTTCTTGAGACCTTCGGGCAAAAAGCGCATCAGAAACTTGCCCAGTTGGTTGACGTTGTTTTCTTTGTTCACGCTCGGTTCGGCGATATATGCCACATAGCCGGGGGTGGGATCAAAAGGCACCCAGCCCTGATGGGGGAAATAGACCTCGGCCCAGCCATGGGCGTCGCTGCTGCGTACCTCAAAATAGCCGGTGATGGGATTGTATTGCCCCGAGGTATAACCCGTGACAAAGCGGGCGGGCAGACCCAAGCTGCGCGCCATCACCACAAAGGCCGAGGCAAAATGTTCACAATAGCCCGACTTTTGTTGAAAGAGAAAATAATCGACGGTGTCTGCTTTTTCTGGAAATTCGGGGATGTCCAGATTGTAGGGGTAGTTTTGTTTGAGCTTTTGTTCGATATTGCGCAAAGCCTGATAAGGCCCCGAACTCTCTTGGCTCCAGTTTTTAGCCAGGGCTTTGACCCGTGCTGGCAGGCTGGCGGGAAGCTGTTTGTATTCGCTGGGTTGCTCTTGGCTGGGGATGGGGTTTAGGGCCTGTTCCCAGCGGATATTTTCTAATTTTGAAGTATCAAAGATCGGCACTTCGGAAATGACTGTGTAGACCGTGCCTTCAAAGAGTTCAATCGGGCTGCGCAGTCCGCCGTAGAGGTCCATCAGCAGATAGGTGGTGGGGAAATAGACCAGCTCGGCATAAGCGGCATGAAAGACCAGATTGCTCTGATCTTTTTCAATATAATAGGTTTGAATCAGGCGCTCGCGGGGCACCACATTTTGTTTGAGTTGGGCTGTCTGCCTCACCCAGATCGGGTTTTGGCCTTGGCCCAGCCGCTTGAGGCGCATGGGGTGGGTCATGCTCCAGCTCTGGCCGTTGTAGACATCAAAAGACATGCCGCGCC
>CAZRFI010000613.1:0-1590 GCA_964598905.1 uncultured Candidatus Sericytochromatia bacterium
GCCACTTTATAGCCTTTGCCTACTTCACCCAGCACATTGGCTTTGGGCACCCGGCAATTGCTGAGCTGCAATTCGCAGGTGCTGCTGGCGCGAATGCCGAGTTTGTCTTCTTTTTTGCCGATGGTAAAACCATCAAAGCCACGTTCCACAATAAAAGCGGTGATGCCTTTATAACCCAGGCCCTTGTCGGTGGTGGCAAAAATAATGAATAAATTGGCTTCTCCGGCATTGGTGATCCAGAGTTTATTGCCATTGAGTACAAAATGATCGCCTTGGTCTTGGGCCTGGGTTTGCAAGGCAAAGGCATCAGAGCCCGAACCCGCTTCGGAAAGGGCATAAGCCCCAATCCACTCATTCGCCATTTTGGGCAAATAACGCGCTTGCTGATCTTCATTGCCCCAGCGGATCAAGGCATTGTTGACCAGGGTGTTTTGCACGTCGACCAAAACCCCAGCGGAGGCATCCACTTCGGAGAGGGCTTCAACGGCCAGGATCGACATAAAGAAATTGGCTCCCACGCCGCCATGGGCTTCGGGGATTTCGATGCCCATGATATCCAGGTCAAAGAAGGCTTTGATCAGGCCTTTGTCAAATTGGGCGTCGTGGTCCATCTGCGCACGCAGGGGTTTAATTTTTTCTTGGGCAAATTCGCTGACCATCTGTTTAAACAGGGTTTCGTCTTCTGAAAGGGTGGTGAGTGGGGTTGTCATAGGGCCTCCGGGTAATAATTTTGGCTGGTTATTGGGATGTTTACTTTTACAGTATATAACAGGAGTCAGGTCTTAGGTATGGCGTTTTGGGGGTTGGGTTCTGGGGAGTGGTTATCTGGCCTCAAAGTGCTTCATGGTATACTTCAGACTGTCTTACTCTCTAACTCTGTTCCAGAGGTTTTTCCATGCGCCAGCTTCCCCTCGCCCTGCTCTTGCTCTTAAGCGCCTGCCAATCTGCTGTTTTGCCTGTGCGCACGCCGCAAAGTGCCAACGCTTCCCTTTTGGCCCAAAAGGCACCCGTCAATGCCACCTTGCTTCAGCGCTATTATCCGCTTGAAATGGGCCGCTCCTGGACCTATTTGCTGGAGCAGAGCCAGAATGACCAGCCCAATACCAAATTTAAGACCATGATCATGTCTGTCGAGTCCAATGGCAGCGAAGGAGAGGCCCAGACTGCGGTCTTGCGCCGCTCTTATCCCGATTCGGATATCAAACCCACGCCGACCTTGGCCAAACGCTTTGGCGATCGGGTCGAACTCTCGCGTTACCACGAACAGGTTCTGCGCGAGAGCTTTGCCTTGCAAGAGCCAGCCCTGCGGGGCAAGAATTTTATCATCGCCCTGCAAATGCCCTTTGAAAGCGGCAAAGCCTGGGAAGGCCGTCTCTTTCAAGGTGGTTCTGAAACCATCCGTGTGGTGGGTTTTGAGACTGTGACGGTGCCAGCGGGTACCTTTCAGGCCTTGAAAATGGAACATCACCTGCGCTATGACAATGGCAAAGAGGACTTCTTGAATTATTGGTATGCCCCCGATGTCGGCATGGTGAAGCTCTACGAAGAATTGACTTTTTATTACGGACAATGGCTCAAATTCAGATCAAC
>CAZRFI010000614.1:0-1590 GCA_964598905.1 uncultured Candidatus Sericytochromatia bacterium
GTTACAATAATCCCAATCTGGATCAGCTGGGATTGCTTCAAATTGACTATCTCAGTTTGAATGAATTTGCCCAGGAAGAATCTCTGTTTAGCGAAAGTCATCGCGTCCTTCAACGCCTATCCCCCAAGAGCCGTATTCAGTTGGCGTGTCTGGTCTTTGACGAACTGCGGCGCAACCTTTGTTTGGAATCTCGCTACCTGGATTCGGTAGAACAGGATCGTGCCCGCAATACAGCTTATAGCTATCTCAACGAGCGCTGGGCTTTTGCAACCGATGAAAAACTTGCCACTTCCCGATATTTGGTACTCGGCTCCAAGCCTGATAAACAGGGACGCGTCAGATTAGATTTGGTCAGCGGTGGACCGCGTTCACGTTTGGTTCGACTCCTAAAATTCGCTGATTTTTGGAAAGAGACCGATTTCGCGGATCAAGTCCGAAACTGGAAAGGACAAGAACTGACAGAAATTGTCCAAGCCTTGCTTGAAGCTGCAAGCAATTATGGTTATGTCCAAAAGCAAATAGTTGATGCTCAAACTGAGGCCTGGCGACTCAAATCATCTGCAATGCAATGGACATTAAAAGAGGAAGCCGAAGAAAATAATCCCAATCCGTTTTTTCGTCAACTTTATCTGTCAACTGCCGCACTGCTTGATTCAGAGAGCCATCCCCTTTTTGCCTTTGAAGCCCACGAACACACAGCCCAGGTGGAAGCCAATAAACGTCAAATGTTGGAATCGAGGTTTCGGTATACTCAGCAAGACAAAGACAATTGGGGCGTATTATCGGCTTCTGAAACCCCACTCAGGCGCTTACCCATTATGTATTGCTCACCAACAATGGAATTGGGCGTGGATATTTCGAGCCTGAATACAGTTTATTTACGCAATGTGCCCCCCACACCCGCCAATTATGCGCAAAGAAGCGGTCGGGCAGGCCGATCGGGGCAAGCCGCCTTGGTAGTCACCTACTGCGCAGCAATGAGTCCACATGACCAATGGTTTTTTCAACACAAAAACGACATGGTTTATGGTGTGGTCAAAGCCCCCACACTGGATTTGAGCAACCGTGATTTAATCGACAGCCATCTTCATGCGATCTGGTTGTCTCAGGTGGAATGCCCATTGAATAGTAGTATTGCGGGTTTACTAGATTTAGAAAAGTCTGATAAACCTGTAAAGGCAGAATTACACTCCTATTTCGAAGAAGCGCAAACTTCTGAACAGGCTTTGGAACAGGCCCAACACGTTCTGCTCAAATTGCCGCAGGAGTTAACTCCCGAGAAAGCCCCCTGGTTTCATGCAGAGTACGCAAGTCAGAGCCTTCAAAATGCACCCATCGCCTTTGATGCGGCTCTGGGCCGCTGGCGAAAATTATTAGAAGCAACACTGCAACAAATGGAAATGGCTGATGCAGTGGTTCGCAGTCATGCCACTTCGCCGGATGAACGTGAAAATGCCAGACTCCGCTATAATGACGCGGCCAATCAGCGCAACTCTCTTGAGAAAAGCAGTGGAGCACAGAATTCAGACTTTTACACCTACCGTTATCTTGCCAGCCAGGGGTTTTTACCCGGTTATAATTTTCCGCGTC
>CAZRFI010000615.1:0-1584 GCA_964598905.1 uncultured Candidatus Sericytochromatia bacterium
TAGGCGTAGTTCAAATGATCTTCATTGTACCCGAAGCGGGGGCCTCTGCGCAAAATAGGCCCCGCTTCACAGCAGCACCAAACTCAAAGCCCACCCTCCAAATAATGCCCCGCAATCGCCCCATTCAAGGCCTGCAAAGCCTGGAATGAAGCCTGGCAGCGCACCGCATAAGGCATGGTCGGGTGGGGCCGAAAGCTGTAAACCTTCCCGCGCTCACGCTCAGGCAGGGTGTGAAAGGGTTCGTTTTGGGCATGGTGCTGGTGTTCGGCCCAGGCATCCACCAAAAAATGCACCTCGCGCCCGACACTCACGGCCCGCTCAGCAAATTCGAGGTCTTCGCCGCCCCAGCCCACAAACCCCTCGTCGAAGCCCCCCAGTTGGCGATAGGTCTCGCGGTAAATCGCAAAATTGCCAGCCCAGGCAAATTCATAAGCCGAGTGAAAGAGTTTGGGATCGGGCAACAAACGCCCCTCTTGCCAGAGATAGCGGGTATCCCACCAATTGACAAGCGTCTCGGGGGCCCAGAGCGAAGCGGCCACACGGGCTTTGTCGTAGCCCACATAGCCATAGAGCAAGTCCTGATGGCGAAAGCCCAAATACCCAGCATAAGCGGCCAAAGCACCAGGATTGAGCAAAACATCAGCATCGAGAAAGACCAATATTTCGCCCTGGGCCAGGGAGGCACCCAAATTGCGCGAACGGCTCACGCAGCGATCGTTTTCACGCCAGAAATAGCGCAAGGGAAATGTTTGGGTAAATTTGGCAGCGCAGGCCCTGCCATTTTCAGAGCCGTCGTCTAGCACCAGAACCTCAAAAGGGGCATGGTTTTGGGTCTGAAGCTGACGCAGACAATGGGCCAACTGGCCCTCACGCCCCGGTGACAGGCAAACCACCACGCTGATAAAAATCACGGCCTCACCCGGCCTTTAAGCGGGGTTGAACAGCTTGAGCAAGGCGAAGATCAAAACACCTGTAACCGAGACATAGAGCCAAAGTGGATAGGTCCATTTGGCAATTTTGCGGTGAATATCGCTTTTGCGCGTGAGGGCGAAATAAAAGGTCAGCAACACCAGCGGCAGGGCCACAATTGAGAGGCCAATATGGCTGATCAAGGTGAAAAAATACACAGGGCGAATCAGACCCTGGGCCAGAAATTTGGTATCCCCGTGCAAGCCATGGTAGACAATATAACTGATTAAAAAGAGGCTCGAAGAGGCAAAGGCCCCCAGCATCAAGCGCATATGCACCAGCGGCTGTTTGCGTTTGATTGCAGCCAAACCCAACAAGATCAAGGTTGCGCTGCTGCCATTCAAACAGGCATTGAGCGCCGGCAGCCAATTGACCCAAGCACTTTGGCTGGGGGTATTTTGGCGGAAATAAATCAGCCAAAATAAAAACAAAATGGCCACCAAGCTGACGCCCAGAATACCGGGCAGGGCCACTTTGCGGTCAAAACGAGAGTCCAGTGTTGTTTGCATAATCAGCGCCCAGAGGCAGTAACAGGGCCAGTAAATTGTTTTAAGACCCCAGTTGATCTGAATTTGAGCCATTGTCCGTAATAAAAAGTCAATTCTTCGTAGAGCT
>CAZRFI010000616.1:0-1577 GCA_964598905.1 uncultured Candidatus Sericytochromatia bacterium
GTGAGGCTGACATCTTTGACAATGCGACCTCGGGCAGCGCGCACCCCCGGCAGATCGGCAATTTTAAACACGGCTGAGTGCGGGGCCTTTTCGAGCTGAATGCTGAAATCGTAAAAGCGGTAATGGGCATAATAGCTGTCGCGGGTGAGCAACAGATTGCGGTAACAGGCAAAAAAGGCCACAAAGATCGCAATTCCACAGGTGATCACCGCTGTGACCGCTGAAACCTGGCCTTTGGTCTGCCAGAGATCGCGGCCCAGCTTTTTGTAGAGAACCGGCATTACCAGGAGACCTCATCGGCCGTAACGGGATTGGCGTTGACCTGCACATCGTGCACCAGACCATCGCGCATGTGAATCACGCGGTGGGCCATGGCGGCAATGCCCGCGTTGTGGGTGATCACTACCAAGGTGGTGCCTGTCTCGCGGTTGATCTTCTGCAAAAAATGCAAGACCCCTTTGCCGGTCTCGTAGTCGAGGGCCCCGGTCGGCTCGTCGCAGAGCAGCACCTCGGGCTGTTTGGCCGCAGCTCTGGCTATCGCGACGCGCTGCTGTTGCCCGCCCGAGAGCTGGCCGGGAAAATGGTCAGCGCGATCGTCGAGGCCCACCAAACGCAGCATTTCGAGCGGGTCGGCGGGGTTATCCACAATCTCAGTGGCCATTTCGACATTTTCGAGCGCGGTCAAATTGGGAATGAGGTTGTAAAATTGAAAGACAAAGCCAATGTGGCTGCGGCGGTAGCGGGTGAGGGCCTTTTCGCTGGCTTTGGAGAGATCTTCGCCGCGAAAATAGACCTGGCCTTCGCTGGGGGTGTCCATGCCGCCGAGGATATTCAGCAGTGTGGACTTACCCGAACCACTGGCCCCGAGTATCACCAGCAATTCGTGGGGGTAAATTTCGAGGCTGACCTGTTTGAGGGCATGAACAGTGACCTCGCCCATGACATAAAATTTGCTCAGATTCTCTATTTTAAACAGGGGTGTTTTTCCTATTTCAGGCATTTTGCACCTCTGTTAGCAGGCTGGAATCTGGCTTGGAATGAACAGCTGGGTTGGTGCAAATGCCTGTGAGCAAAAAGGTGGAGATCAGATGGGCGCGCTCAGCGGGGTTGGGCAGGGTCGCAACAAAGCCAGGGTCGTTAAACCAAGTTTGGCTGAATTGCATCAGGAAAAATACCACCGGCTCAGGAATGGCGGGATTGAGCGCACCCGAGGCATAGCCTTCGGCCAAAAATCGCTGCATCTCTGCCTGGATTTTTAACTGTTGGACCTGAAGCAGGGCCATCATTTCTGGGCTGGGGCGGGTCATGATGTCTTCGATTAAAGCCGGGCCCCAGCTGTCGATGATGTTGTGTTTGAGGGCCAGCAGGGCCTGCAGCCTTTGGCCAAAGGGCTGGTCTGAATGCAAGAGGGCCTGGGTCTCTGCATAGTTGTGATTTATCATGCTCTCTAAGACCGCCAGGGCCAGGGCATTGCGGTTGGCAAAGTATTTGTAGAAGGTCACTTTGCTCACCCCCGCTTTGCTGCAGACCTCTTCGACCGTCACGCGGCGGATGCCGTGCAAGCGAAAGAGGGCTTC
>CAZRFI010000617.1:0-1569 GCA_964598905.1 uncultured Candidatus Sericytochromatia bacterium
CCAGACTTAACCGAAGCCTGGGTCAAACAGGCGCAGTGCCACGAACAGCTAAAAAATTGGCCAGAAGCAGCCCAAATCTGGAGCCTGCTTTTAGACAGATATCCAGAAGCACCGGATCTTTTACTCTCGCTGGCGCGAAATTTGCAGCAGCAAAACCAGCTGGAAGCAGCTTTGCCCCTTTATCTCAGGCTTTTAAAACGGGGGCAAATACCTGCTCAAATCTTGCAAGAAATCGGCTGGTTCTTCTTTGCCCTGCGGGATTTTGAACAGGCTTTGCAATGTCTGACCCAAGCCCTGCCTCATTTGCCCATTTCAGCAGAGAGCCAAAATGGCCTGGCAAGTGTCCAATTTCAACTCAAACACTATGCAGACGCCTTGCAGAGTATTGAATCAGCGCTGGAACTTGCCCCCGATCTGGCCGAAGCCTGGTGGAACAAAGCACAAATTCTCTTAGAGTTAGAAGAGACCGAAGCGGCTTGCCTGGCCTTGCGGGAATGCCTCGCTCGGGAACCCGGCTACCAATCCTTGCTCATGCCTTTGGCACAAGAACATTTGGATCGTTTCAGAGATGCCCAGGCCGAGATCATTCTCAGCCTGCAAAGTGAATTCGCTTTGGACTCAGACATCGATCAAGCCCATTACGGGGCCGGTCTGGCAGCCCAACGCAACAATCAACCCGAATTGGCTTTGGCACACTTCGAAAAGGCCCTGAGACGCCAGCCCAAAGAAATATCTTACCATCTGGCTCAGGCCCTGTGTTTGCCCGTGATTTACACCGATCTCGCCCATTTACAGAGCTGGAGAGAACGCTTAGAAGACGCATTGCCCACCTGTTTGGAACGACTTCAAACACAGCCCCAAGCGTACCAACAGAGCTTGCCCCTGCAACAGATTCCCCTGCTCTTTCATCTGGCCTATCAGGGATTTAACGATTGCCGCATTCATTCTCTTTTGGGGGATTTTTGGCAAAGTCGGTTGCGCCAAGACGGCCTGCTTATTCAGGCAAAACCCAGTAAAAAAGTGCATTCCCCACTCAGAGTGGGCTTTGTCTCTTCGTTTTTTTATGCCCATGCCGTCAGCTTTATTTACGAACCGCTGATCCGCAGCTTCAGCGGGGATCCCGAATTGCAGGTCGTCTGTTTTGCCCTCGGCAGTCAACGCGACGAAATGAGCGAAAGATTAAAACAAGCTGTTCACCAATTTGTATCCCTGGCTGGGCTCAACCCCTTGAGGCAAGCCCAGATCGTGGCAGAAGCCGAATTGGACGTACTGATCTACACAGATATAGGTATGGAAACAGCCAGTTATTTGCTCGGCTTACAGAGACTGGCCCCGATGCAATGTGTGCTTGGCGGGCACCCCGTCACAACGGGCCTGCCCGAGATCGACTGGGCCCTTTCAACCTATGGCTCTGAACCTGCCGATGCAGAGCATCACTACCGTGAAAAACTACATCTGCGGCATTCAAGTCTGCTCAATCAGTATCAGGCTCCCCCACTCAATGCCAATGGGCTCACAAAAACAGACTTGGGTCTGCCCCAAAACCGGCGTATTTATCTCTGCCCGATG
>CAZRFI010000618.1:0-1556 GCA_964598905.1 uncultured Candidatus Sericytochromatia bacterium
ATGAAAAACCCCAATATCCTCCCCACCCAACAACAGACCCTGCAAGCGATTGAAACTTGGCATGCAGAGCATCACCCCCGCTCAGCTGAAGCCTTTGAACCCCCGATTAAACCCGAAAAATTGGCCAAACTGGCGGCAGAACTGCCTTTTGAATTGCCCAGCGAATTGACCAAACTCTATGCATGGCACAACGGCCAGAGCCAAAATGCGCCCTTTTTTAATTCGTTTACCTTTTTTCCCTTTGAAGAAGCGCTTGAAGAATACGAGCTGGCGCTCGAAAATGCCCAAGAACAGGGCCTGGAATGGAAAGCTTCTTGGTTTCCGATCTTTGGCTATATGGGCGATTATTTTTTGATCGACTGCGCGCCCGAAAGCCCCCCCGCGCCTGTGTATATGTATCTCAGCCATGTGAAAGGGATTCCCCGCTGGTACGAAAGCCTCGAAAAAATGCTGCTCACAATCGCTGCCTGTTACCAAAGTGGGGCGTATAGCTTTGATGATGACGCAATCTTTGTCGAGGATTTTGAAAAGGCCGAGGGCATTCGGCTCAAATTCAACCGGCGCGTGGACCGGTTTGCGACCGAAAACGAATTGACAGATTTTGAACCCTACCAAGAGGTGCAAGAGCGCGAAGACGGCTTTAAAATTGTCACCAGTTACCAGAGCGAGGCTCAGCGCGTCGAAGAACTTTATGGCCCCGATGGCCGCAAACGCGAACAAAATATCTATTGGGGCGATGAATTGGTCAGACGGGATATCTGGGAATTTACCAGCGATACCCAGGTGATTATCACCAGCGAAAACAATTCTGGCATGATGTTTAGCACACGGGCCTATGCCGAAATTCAGCCCGATGGCGAAGTGATCACCCGCAAAATTGAGACAATCGTGAATGGCGAAGTGGTCTCTGAACAAGACCTGAGTGAAGATTTTGAAGAAGATAACGAGAGTGATGCTGAAGACGACGATGAAAGTTTTTGAGCTTCGCGGGCTATAACCCCATTATGGGAGATATCAAGGCAACCCCACCTAGCTTTAAATACCTGGAAGACGCCCGGCAATACGCCCTGGACCGTCCTGGCAATGAGGCCATTGTCAAAAATGGCGAGCAATTCACCGTTTTGGCCCACGAGGACCTGGAACAGCAGCAGGATTGGGTCCCTGATTTTTTTAAACTCAATGGCCAAAAGATCACCACCGAGATTGCCGACCTGGCCAGCCAGGGCTCAGCACCGGGGATGGTCGAGTTTTTGTTTGACAGTGGCAAAGATGGGGCTTTTACCCCCGATCGGCGCTTTACCCTCAACGAAAAAGCCGAAGTTCAAGAGGCCCAATATTCAGTCAATACAGGCTCTGCCGTCTTGCGCTCCCCCGAATTGCGTGGTTTGGAAATCCTGCGCAAGGCCATTTTAGAGCCACATACCCGCAGCTTATTGCATCTCACCCCCACCTTGATTGACGCTTTGCGCAGTTCCGACAAACTGACCCCCGAAGAGGGGCATTATCTTGATACACACCTCAATACCCCCGAGGCCCGCGAGGCCCAAAACCAAATC
>CAZRFI010000619.1:0-1554 GCA_964598905.1 uncultured Candidatus Sericytochromatia bacterium
ATTGATCTGCTTTTTGTTTTTCTGGGCGATCAATATGTATGTGATTTACAAAGGCATTGACTCGATTCGGGTGCTGTTGAATATCAAGGCCCCGCTACTGATTCTGCTGGGGCTGGCGCTGCTGGCCTGGGCCTATGTGGCGGCAGGCGGTTTTGGCCCGATGTTTGCCAAACCTTCGGCCTTTGCCGAGGGCCAAGCCAAAGCAGGGCAATTCTGGGTCTTTTTCTTTCCGGCTCTGACGGCCATGGTCGGTTTTTGGGCGACACTTTCGCTGAATATTCCCGACTTTACCCGCTATGCCTATTCGCAGAAATCTCAGATCATGGGGCAGGCGATTGGTTTGCCGCCCACAATGGGGCTTTACTCCTTTATTGGCGTGGCCGTGACCTCTGCCACCGTGGTGATCTATGGCAAGGCCATTTGGGACCCGGTTGAATTGCTGGCCCGTTTCACCCATCCGGTTGTGGTGGTGATTGCCATGCTCTCATTGGGCATTGCCACCTTGGCCACCAATATTGCCGCCAATGTGGTCAGCCCAGCCAACGACTTTGCCCATCTCTGGCCTGAGAAAATCACCTTTCGGATCGGCGGCTATATTACGGGCGTGATTGGCATTTTGATTCAGCCCTGGAAATTGGTCTCGGATCCCACAGGCTATATCTTTAAATGGCTGGTGGCCTATTCTTCTCTGCTGGGCTCGATTGGCGGTATTTTGATTGCCGATTATTTCTTGATTCGCAAAACCGAATTGGATCTGGAAGGCCTCTACCGCAAGGAGGGCCCCTACTGGTATGGCGGGGGTTTTAACATCAAGGCGGTGGTTGCGCTGGTGTTGGGGATTGTGCCCTGTATTCCGGGCTTTCTCGGTACCATTGGCATGCTCAAAGTCGCACCCGTCTGGATCCAGATGTACAATTACGCCTGGTTTATCAGCTTTGGGATTTCGTTTGCGCTCTATGCCATCTTGATGAAAATGGGTGCTCCCACGCAGGCCTTGGCCAGCGCAGAGGCCTGATGGCATTGGGGCTGGGTTTCTCGGGCTTGCTTTTGATTGGACTTTGGGCGTCAGTAGGGCCTATTCCCGCTGAGCCGGTATGCCGTTTCAATTGGCAGGGCCAGACCCTATTTCTCAGTGGGCAAAACCCTGATTTTCAACTCGATGCCGCTCTGCTCTGCCAAGGTGAGTCACAAGTGGATTATGGCTCTTGCCAGCCCGTGGACTCCGATTGTGCCCGCACAGCCGAGCGCAGCTGTGTCTACGAACATCGGCAGGTTTCGCTGCGCAAGGCCACCCATTTGCGCTGTCTGATTCGTGAAGGCCCTTTGCGCGGGGCGATTTATGGCCGTTTGCGCTTGGATCGCAAAGGCAAAAAGCCCGGTTAATTTGGTTCGAGAGGGGGAGGTAGAAGCCTATGTTGGGTATTTTCGGGATTTTTCTGTCCTTGGCGCTTTTAATTTATTTGGCCTATCGCGGGCTGAGTGTGTTGGTGTTGGCGCCTCTATTGGCGCTGCTGGCCGTGCTGATGAATGGCGGCGTGCCTCTGCTGGCCAGTT
>CAZRFI010000620.1:0-1552 GCA_964598905.1 uncultured Candidatus Sericytochromatia bacterium
CCCTGCCCACGGACAAAGGCCTGGGAGCGTACACCTTGGGTATGGGTCAGAAGGGGTCGTATTACGATACCCCCTTTGGCTTTGAAGCCGTGGCCAGTCTGAGTTGGGGAGCGGGCTGTGGCCTATACGCTACGCGCCCCTGACGATCTCGATGCGCTTGTGGCTTTGATCGCCACGTGTCAGCAGGATCCTGCCCAGCGTTGCTTGCACTGCGACCAAACGCCTGCAGGGCTGCGGGCCGAAATCTTGGCTTTGGATCCACCCTGGCAAGCGGCCTTTCTGGGGGTGTATTCGGAGTTAGATTCGGGGTTAGAATTGGTGGCGGTTTTGGGCTGCGACTGTGATTTTGAAATGGGGCGCGGCTGGCTGCATGGGCCTTTTGCCCAAGACAAAGACTGGCAAATTCTGTTTAAGCTGCTCTTTGACGGATGGGAGCAGCGTCTGCCTGCGACAATCACACGGCTCTCAAATTACCTCGATCAGGCCAATCAAAGGGGCTTGGACTTCCATCTGCAGCGCGGCTTTCAGGCCAAGGGCCTGTTTTATATAAAGCCCTGGAACTGTACCTGAGTGTGGGATTTGACGTCAAAGAACGGGCCATTGCCCTGGATCTCTGGAGAAACACCCATGGCAGACACTGACAAACCTTTGCTGTTGTATAATTTTTAAAATGAACAGATTATTTGCCTTTTTAGCCTTTGTGATTCCTACCTTTCTATCGGCCTGTGCCCCCTTGCAACAGTCTCAGGCCACTTCTGAGCGCCTGGTGGCCCTGGGCGATTTACACGGCGATCTTGATGCCGCCAAGCGGGCCTTGCGCTTGGCCGGAGCAATAGATGCCCAAGATCACTGGATCGGCGGCAGCTTGGTGGTGGTGCAGACCAGCGATCAGCTCGACCGGGGCGATCAGGAATTGGAATTGCTGGATTTTTTAGACAAAGTGGCGACCGAGGCCG
Organism: uncultured Candidatus Sericytochromatia bacterium; assembly: GCA_964598905.1. Classification (GTDB taxonomy): domain Bacteria; phylum Cyanobacteriota; class Sericytochromatia; order UBA7694; family UBA7694. The sequence goes on from CAZRFI010000620.1 coordinate 957, forward strand.
AAAAGGCCGGGGGCAAAATGCATTTGCTCAATGGCAACCACGAAATCATGAACGTGCAGGGCGATTTTCGCTATGTCAGCCCCGCCGGGTTTCAGAGTTTTGAGAAGCTCAAATTGCCCGAGCCCCCTTCAGCCCGTGCGCTTTTGAGCAAGGTGCCCGCCTTTGCCAAACAGCGGGCAATTGCTTTTTTGCCCGGTGGCCCATATGCCCTGCGTTTGGCGACACGCAAATTCGTGCTGCTGCTCGGAGACACCCTGTTTGTGCATGGCGGTGTGAGTCCCCAACATGTCGACTATGGCATCGACAAACTCAATGGCGATTACCAGAACTGGCTCAAAGGCACAGTGCCCAACTTGCCCGAACTCCTGACCAACGACCAGAGTCCGATCTGGAGCCGGGTCTATTCCGATCCAGGTCTGACGCCCGACTGTGCCCAGAATGGAGCGCAGTCAGCCCAATGAGTGCCTTTTTATACTGGATCTTTGTCCAGCTCAGTATTTTGCTGGTACAGGCCGATGGCTACCAGAGCCGCTTTGTCGCAACCGATCAGGGGCGGGTGCATTATTACGAAAGCGCGGGGCAAGGTTCGTTGCCAC
>CAZRFI010000621.1:0-1539 GCA_964598905.1 uncultured Candidatus Sericytochromatia bacterium
GGCCTGCCCCTGACCCTGGATACCTGTGGCACAGGGGGAGATGGCGGCGTGACCTTTAATGTCTCCACGGCTGTGGGTTTGCTTTTGGCCAGCTTGGGTGTGCCTGTCGCCAAACACGGCAATCGCGCTGTCTCCAGCCAGAGTGGCAGCGCAGACGTGCTCGAAGCCCTGGGCGTTCCACTTCAGCACAGTCCCGAAGGCGTACAACGCGCCCTGACGGCGACGGGATTTGGCTTTTGTTTTGCCCCTTCGTTTCATCCCGTGCTCAAAGAAGTGGCCTCTTTGCGCCGATCCCTCGGCGTACGCACGATCTTTAACCTGCTCGGGCCACTTTGCAATCCGGCAGCGGTCAGCCACCAATTATTGGGGGTTTACGACCGCAAACTCACCCCCATTTTGGCCGAGGTGCTGCGAGATCTGGGGACCACTGCTGCGTTGGTGGTCTCCTCTGAAGACGGGCTGGATGAACTGAGTCTGGCAGCGCCGACCCAGGTTTCTCAGCTCAAAGAGGGGCTGATCACCACCTATTTACTCACACCCGAAGAGGCGGGCTTGCCACGGCAGTCTTTGGCTGAGCTTGAAGGGGGCAGTGCCAAAGATAACGCGGCTTTGCTTGAACGTATCTTTGCCGGCGAAAAGGGCCCTGCCCGCGATTTGGTCTGTTATAACGCTGCGGCGGCTCTGTGGATTACCGGGCAGGCAGACAGTCTCAAAGCCGGCGCGGCTCAGGCCGGTGAAGCTCTCGATCAGGGCCGGGTTCAAACCACGCTGAGCGTGTTGCGGGGGTTGGCATGAGCATTTTGGCGAAAATTGCGGGTCAAACACAGCTGCGGGTGGCCCGCGAAAAAGCCGAACAGCCTTTGGCTGATTTAAAAGCCCAGATTTCTACTGTCCGCACCCCCTGGGATTTTAAAGCTGTTTTTGCCCAACCCGGCTTTCAGGTGATTGCCGAGGTCAAATTGGCCAGTCCATCTCGGGGGGCGATTGCTCCCGATTTAAAGCCTGTCGACGTGGCGGGTGATTATTTGGCGAGCGGTGCAGCCGCCCTCTCTGTGCTGACGGAACCCGACTTTTTTCAAGGTGATCTGGCTTATCTGCGTGCGATTCGCACAGCTTTTCCCCAGGCCCGGCTCTTGATGAAAGATTTTATGCTCGATCCTTATCAGTTTTACCAGGCCCGGCTGGCGGGGGCCGATGCCATTCTCTTGATTGTCGCGATGTTAGAGCCGAACGAATTGCAGGCCCTTTATGCTTTGGCGCTTGAATTGCAACTCACTCCGCTGGTAGAAGTGCATACCCGCGAAGAGTTAGATATTGCCCTGGCGTTGGGGGCGGATCTGATTGGGGTCAACAACCGCGACCTCAAAACCCTGACCACCCGTTTGGAAACAGCAATGGAATTGGCGCAGCATGTGCCTGATGGCGTGACCTTGATCTGTGAGAGCGGTTTATCCACAGGTCAAGATCTCTGCTTGGCTCAAGCATGGGGCTATCGGGGCTTTTTGATTGGCTCCCATTTGATGGCTTCGGGCCAGCCGG
>CAZRFI010000622.1:0-1538 GCA_964598905.1 uncultured Candidatus Sericytochromatia bacterium
ACTGATCTGGTACATGCTCAACCAATCCCAGCGGGCCTGTTCGTAGAGTTCCAGGTATTTGGCATGGTTGACATGGCCAAAGGAGTCGAGCCAGGTCTCATAAATGAGGAATTCAGAGAGATGGGAGATATGGAGATGTTCAGTCATCAAAAAATTGTACCACTGCCGGGGCAAAACGGCTGTCTTTGCGCGAAGTGGCAATCTCCGAAAAGAGCGTGGCGTCGCGGGTGAATTCCTCCAGTAGGGCATCCCAGCCAAGCACCTGTTCCAGCACCTCGCCGCGCGCATTTTCGCCCCAGACCTCGATATACGCCAGCCCAACTCCCGCTTGGCCTTTTTCCTCTTTTTGCCAGGCGATCTGAAAGTCTTCCATCGCCATTTGCTGAATTTCGCTGCGGGCCGGATCGACAATCGTGATTTGGTGCTGGGTTACACCCACTATCAGCACCGCATGGCGCATCGAGCCCATGCCCGGTAACTGGATTGAGGCAATCGGGGTGGCCCCCCGGTTGAGGGTGCGCAAGAGGCCCTCCAATTGGGAGAGAAAGCTATAGCCGCGCTGGACCCGTGCTTTGAGCCCGGTCTGCTGGGCATAGGTTGAGATGTCTTCGAGACTCAGCCCCGTGTCGTTGATATACTCAGCCCCTGCTGTGCGCAAATCTTCGACCCGCTGATAGCCTTCGCGGGCCGTGCGCACCAGCCCGTATTTGCGCAGCAGCATGGCGATGCAGGTTGGGGCGCAGCCATTTTGGCGCGGCTGCACCATCGTCTCTTGCACGGGGCTGGCGATCATATACGTCTTGTCGGCATCAAAGCGGGCTGCGTCTTTTTTCTTTTGCTGCTGCTTTTTCTTGCCCTGTTTGCCGCCTTTGTCTTGGCCGCCGCGTTTTTCCTGCACTTTTTCGCGGGCAAAGTGCAGAATCGCCTGGATCGTCTCTTCGGCATCGCCTTCGGAGCGATGCACCTGCCCATAAATCACACCCGGCGTGGGGCTGTCCTGTTTGTATTTGCCCTGGACCCGTCCAGGCGTCTGAACGGGCGTCTGAATGGGTTGGGGCGATTGAACGCGGTTGACCTGAGACATCGGGGCTCCTGCGCAGCTTGATCATCGGAATAGCTCTAATTATAAGCGCCAGAGCGGGTTTATTAATAGCGATTTAGACGTGAGAATCGCAGGAAAGAGCCTTGCAATTGAGCGCGAACGGTTTTCCGTGGGAATATGCTTGGCTTTTGTTCCCCTTTGAACGACTCAGCTATTGGCCAAGCCCCTGAAAAGAGTCCTTCGACTTCGCTTCAGGACACAACTCCTTTCTTGCCGCTCCCTGAGACTTCTGTCGAGCGGAGCCGAGACAGTCGAAGGGGCGGCCCGAACGTCAGGTACTTGTGCCAACTTGAGCCGCCAACCGCTACAAACCACCACACTTCCCCTCTTTACACCCGCAGACTCAAACCAACTTTCCAAAAGGCATTCTGATCCAAAAGCCCAATAAAAAAGCCCCTCACAGGAGGGGCCAAAGTTCAGGGATTATATTTGAGGG
>CAZRFI010000623.1:0-1536 GCA_964598905.1 uncultured Candidatus Sericytochromatia bacterium
CCAGCGGCCTCCCAATAATTTTCCACCAGCCAGATTGCCTCTGCGTCCAGGCCCAGATCTTCGGCTGTGACGGCCAAGTCTGAGTGGTTTTCTTTGACCAGAATCAGGGGAATGCCGCGCTCAGCGGCCACCAGCATGGGAATTCCACCCACGGCGTTCCAGGGAGCCAGCACGGCGTGCAACTCTTCCCGTTTGAGCTGGGATTCGGCATAGGGCACAATCGCGGGCGCGTGATGCAGGCCCTTGAGCACACAGGGCAAATAACTCAGGCCAATTTCTTCAGCGGCCACACGCGGGTCGAGGCGCGTAGAGATAATTTCAGGTGCAAAGACGGGTGAGTGGGCCAGGGGCACCTGCAATTCATAGGCCAGAGCATGTGAAATCAGGGCCTCCAGGGTGCCAATCGGATCTACGCCCCCCCCTTGTAAATAGTCGTCGCCCTGATGGGGGGCCAGCAAATCCATCCAGGTCAATACCGCCAGGGCCGTCGCTCCTTGTTCGAGACAGCGTTGGCCTGCGGCAATCAGGGTTTCGAGATTGTCGACTTCGCCGCTGTAGCCTGTGGGCGTGGGCACAAAGCGCAGTGAAACGGGCTCATCGGTTAAGACATAGCCCTGAATCGGGCAACCCGTGCTCAGGGCCGTGGCATGCACGACATTTTCGAGAATCGGCAAATAGGCTTCACAGCGCCTGTCAATCACCAGGCCAATTTTTTGGCTGTGAACCCGACGAAAGCCAATTTCTTCTAAAAAAAAGCCGTCGAGATAGGCCCCCTCCAAGTATTGCACCTGGGGCGGTTGCTCATAAAAAATCGCAGCATTCACAGCATTGGGGTGGGTCAAGACCCAATTGGCTTGACTGGCCAGGTATTTCACCACAATGCCCGCATCACCCGCATAGCCGCCCACTGCAGCACCAATGCCGGTGGGCACAATAAAAGCAAAATTAAACATACAACTTTTCCCGTCCGTTCCGGCTATAATACAACAAGTTCAGCCAAGGAACCAGGAAAAAGATGTCAAATAGCTTTTTGCAACAACGTCTGCCCACCCTGCTGGGAATTTTTGCGGGGATGGGTCTGTTGATCTGGGCCTTGTTCTCAGACGAGCGTCTGATCGGTCTGCTGTTTCAACCCCAAGGTTTGGCTTTGATCATCGGGGGGACCTTAACCGCCTGTTTGATTGGTTTTTCCTGGCAGGAACTCAGCAGCAGTTTCAGCCATTTTTTAATCTGTTTTTCGGGCTTCGACGAACCCGACTTACAAGACGTTTACGACACCACTGTCTATCTGGCTCGCCAGATTCGCGAGGCCGAGTCTCCCGAAGCGGGCCAGCGCCTGCTCGAAGATGTGCGCCCCCGTTTGCAGCACCCTTTGCTCAAAGAGGGCCTGGGATTGGTTGTGGGCGGCTACACCGCTCCGATGATCCGTGAAACCCTCGAAACCACCTTGGCCCAGACCAGCTTACAAAAAAGCCGCCAAATCCGGCTCTGGAAATTTATGGGCCAAATGGCCCCTGCTTTTGGCTTGGCCGGAGC
>CAZRFI010000624.1:0-1524 GCA_964598905.1 uncultured Candidatus Sericytochromatia bacterium
TCCGCCGATCTGAGAGATCGCAAAAGCTGATCAGATCAGGGCTTGGGATCACTTGCCAGATCAGCATGAAGATCCCTTAAAAATCGTTTAAAACAGCTCAATTAAATTGTGTTCAAGCGCTGCTCAGCCAAAATTTGCAGGTTCTGTCGGCTGGGTTTCCAGCCTCTGTCCTGGTTTTGCGGCCAATCAAAGAGGGCAATTGGCAGCATAAAAGAAGGCAATTCTGCCTTTAAGCGGGAACGGATTTCAGCTGGAGACACGACTTGCAAAGCCTCAATAAACGCCACGGGACGCTGCCCAAACTCTGGGTCAGGCACAGGCACCACCACGGCCTGCAAGACATCGGGATGGCGCAGCAAGGCCGCTTCAATCGCTTCGGGCTGGATATTTTCGCCCCCGGAAATAAAGCGGTGATCGCGGCGACCAGAGACCTTGAGCCACCCTTCAGGGGTGAACTGCCCCAAATCTCCCGTGGCAAACCAGCCCTCGGTATCAAAAGGGGTTTCCAAACCTTCAGGGCTGACATAGCCCACAAAACGCGTGGCCCCGCGCACACAAATTTCGCCTTCCGGGGAAATTTTCACTTCGCGCTCGGGCAAGACAGGACCGGATGTCAATAATTCAGCCAGAGAGGCACCGGGGCGGGTGGTACAAATCTGGGAAGCCATTTCAGTGGAGCCATAACTGGTGTGAATAGGCAAATCCAAAGCAAAGGCCCTTTCAATCAGCGCGGTGGAAATGGCACTGCCCCCCAGCAAAATCGCTTTGCAGTTTTGCAAGAGGGGAATACTTTCGGGCACGTGCAAGAGGCGGTAGAGCTGGGTGGGAACCAACGACAAATGTGTCGGTCGAAAGGTTGCCAGGGCCTGCTCAAGCGGCATATCTTTCGTCGGAAAGGCCACACGCGCACCGGCCAGGGCAGTGCGAATCAAAATCGCCAGGCCGCCAATATGAAAGAGCGGCAGGGCCGCCAACCAGGTATCCTCTGGCTGCAAGGGAATATGTGCCAAAGAGCCTTGGGCACTGGCCAAATGATTGCCCCAGGTATGTAAGACGGCTTTGGGCTGACCACTGCTGCCAGAGGTCAAAATTTCCGTCACAGGCTGCTCTGGCGAAAAAGCAGGCCGAGGCAAAACCAGAGATCGGGGCAATTCACCGGGATAGATCTGAGGGATGAATTCGGAGAAACCACGCAAATTCAGCCATTCAGGAGCTGTGAATGAATCCCCAAATTGTCCTTGCAAGTAAACCGGGCTGAGCAAGATATCACAGTTGTACAAAAGAGACATCATCAAAGACAGCGGAAAACGGGTATTGATGGGGCGGGCAATTATTCCTGCGCGCCAGAAACTCCAAAAAGCAAGCGCAAAGTCAGGTTCAGGCGGGCCAGGCATGCCAAGCATGCCCACGCGTTGCCCCGGCTGGAAGCCGCTTTTCTCCCAGGTCAATTGCAAGGCCAAGAAGACATCTAAAATTCCCAACGATAACCCACACGCACTTCGGTGGCGGGCGGGGTATTCACCC
>CAZRFI010000625.1:0-1513 GCA_964598905.1 uncultured Candidatus Sericytochromatia bacterium
ATTGAATTTCCGCTCTTGGTCTTGTTGGTCTCGGGGGGGCATACCCAATTGCTGCACATGGCTGGCCACGGTCTGTATCAGGTGCTGGGCAATACGCGTGATGACGCGATTGGTGAGGCTTTTGACAAAGTTGCCCGTCTGCTGGGGCTGCCTTATCCGGGTGGCCCTGTGATTGACCAGTTGGCCCGGCAGGGCGATCCCAAGGCCTTTGACTTTCCCCGCAGCATGTTGCAGGAGCAGGATTTTAGCTTCAGTGGTCTCAAAACATCTGTACTTTACGCTGTTCGCCATTTAGAACAAAAAAAGTTGCCGATCCCGGTGGCGGACCTCTGTGCCAGTTTTCAGGCCGCTGCGATTGATACCCTGCTTGAAAAAACCCTGCGCCAAGTCGATCAACAGGGCATTCGCCAATTGTCAGTGACAGGCGGGGTCTCGGCCAATTCGTACCTGCGCGAAAAACTCACCCAGGCAGCCTCAGAACGTGATCTCCAGGTCTTTATGCCCCCTTTGGCCCTCTGTACCGACAATGCTGCCATGATTGCCGCCTGTGGCTGGTACCAGTGGCAGCGCCAGAAACAGGATCTGCGCTTTCAGATTCAAACCCACCCGCGCTTTCCGCTGCCTGTGACAGCCGGTTGAAGCTTGCCTTCCTCATTTTTGAGGTGACAAACAGACATAAGTAGCTTATTATGAGGGCATGAAGAGTTTGGGCCAGACCGCCTTGGATTACCCAGCGGCTTTTTTTGAACTGGATACACAGGGTTGCATTCTTTCCGTTCATCCCTTTTGGGAAAAATTAACGGGTTTGCAATCCGAGGCCGTGAGCGGAAAAAGTTGGTTGGAATGGATCAGCCAAGCAGAACTTAGCCAGATCCGCGCTGCTTGGGAGGCCTTTCTCAAACAACCCGAGGGGCTGTTTGAAGCCTTTTTCAGTCCCCAAGCTGCTCACAGCCCAAGTGAATGGCTCAAAATTCGCATTCAACCTTCAATACACGGCTATTTGGGCTGCTTGGAAAATCACAGCCAGCTCAAACAGGTTCAGCAGAGCAATTTCCACCTCAAAGAAAAATTGGGGGCGCTTTTTCGCAACAGCAATCAAATGATCGTGATGCTCGATCGCCAGCACCGGGTGACCGAATTTAATCACGTCGCCGCCATTTCCGCCCGGCAGCGCTTTTTCCGTGAAATGGAAGCCGGTGAAGACTTTATCAATTACGTGCAGTCGGATCGCTTGGACGATTTTTACAGCAGCTTTGAGCAGGCCTTGCAGGGCCAGCATGTGTTTAAAGAGCGGGTCATTTACGCCCCCGATGGCCAGGGGGTGAGTTATGAAATGGCCTATTATCCGATTCAGAACCCAAGCGGCGAGATCAGTGGGGTCTGTTTTACCGGCTTTAATATCGAGGCCCAAAAACAGATACAGCAATTGTTGCATCACGAGCAAATCTTTGTCTCAGCCATTTTGGACACCTCCAGCGCCCTGATTCTGGTTCTCGACAGCGAAGGCAAAATT